>JAUWBD010000158.1 GCA_030605125.1 Verrucomicrobiota bacterium
GCTGCACCGCCACATCCAAAACACGTTCCACTTCGACCCCTTCGGCGGCGGTTTCGTGGACATCCTCTCGGCCGAGCAGACCGAGAAGACGAGCGACTGGTATCAGGGCACGGCGGACGCGGTGCGGCGCAATCTCCAGCATCTGCGAAACTTCCCGCATGAGTTCGTGCTCATCCTCTCCGGCGACCAGCTCTACCGGATGGATTTCCGCAAGATCATCGAGCAGCACATCGCGACCGGCGCCGATGTATCCATCGCGGCGATACCGTTCCCCGTCTCGAAGGTCGAGGGCCTCGGCCTGATGCGCGTCGGCGACGACCTGGCGATCTCCGAGTTCGTGGAGAAGCCCAAGGACCCGAAGATCATCGAGGGCCTCGCGATCAGCGAGAAACTGCAGGCGCGCCTGTCCAACCCTTCGGGCGAGAAGCACTGCCTCGCGTCGATGGGCATCTATGTTTTCAACCGCAAGGCGCTGGCCGAGGCGCTCGACAACAAGATGACGGACTTCGGCAAGGAGGTCATCCCGTCGCTGCTCGGCCAGAAGAAGCTCTACGCCCACGTCTTCGAGGGATACTGGGAGGACATCGGAACGGTGAAGGCCTTCTTCGACGCCAACCTCGCGCTCGCGCATCCGCTGCCGCCTTTCAACTTCTTCGACCAGACCGCGCCGATCTACACGCAGGACCGCTACCTTCCGCCCTCGAAGATCAACAAGTGCGTCTTCGACTACGCGGTCTTCGGCGACGGCTCGATCCTCGAGGACTCCACCGTCACGCACTGCCTGCTCGGCATCCGCTCCATCGTGCGCGCCGGTTCCGTGCTCAAGGACGTGGTGATGATGGGCGCCGACTACTACGAGACGGAGGACGAGCTGCAGGCCAACCGTGCCGCAGGCCGGCCCCACATCGGCGTCGGCGCGGGCAGCCACATCGAGCACGCGATCATCGACAAGAACGCGCGCATCGGAGCCGGGGTGAAGATCCTCGCCGCCGGCAAACCCGACGGCGACTACCCGCACGGCATCATCATCCGCGACGGGGTGCTGGTCATCCCGAAGGGCGTGGTCGTGCCGGACGGCTTCGTGTTGTGAGCCGCCCGGGCGGCGCCCGGGGCCGGGCGTGGCGACACGCCCGCCCCGGCGCGCCCGCGGACGCGCGTTTGCCGCGCGCGGAAAATCTGTTCCGCTAGCCGGACATGGAACGAAACGTCTGCGTCTATTGCGCGAGCGGACTGGAGCTGGACGCGAAGTATTACGCGGCGGGCGATGCGCTCGGGCGCGGCTTGGCGGAGCGCGGCTGGGGCCTCGTGTATGGCGGAGGGCAGGCGGGTGTGATGGGGTCGGTGGCCTTGGCGGCGCGCGCGGCGGGCGGGCGCGTGGTGGGCGTGATCCCCGACTTCATGGTGGAGCGCGAGCTGGCCTATCGGGACGCGGACGAGTTGATCGTGACCAACTCGATGCGCGAGCGGCGGCGCATCATGGAGGAGCGGGCGAGCGCCTTCGTGGCCCTGCCGGGCGGCTTCGGCACCTTGGAGGAGTTGATCGAGATCCTGATGGGGCGCATGCTCAACCGGCACGACAAGCCGCTGGTGTTGGTCAACCAGGACGGGTTCTACGACGAGTTGATCGCGTTTTTCGACAAGCTGGTGCGCGAGCGTTTCAAGAGCAGCGGGTGGCGGGAGAGCCTGTTTATCGTGCCGGGCGTGGCCGAGCTGTGGCCGACCCTCGCGCGCGAGATGGACGAGGGCACGCGCACGCCGTGGTCGGGCGATCCGCTGTGGCGGTGATGCGGGGCGGGCGGCGCCGAGGGGCGCGTGCGGCCGGGATCAGCGTGATGCCAGGCGGATGTGCACGCGTTCGCTGTTTGCCGGCTGGATGGGATCGTGCCGGCCGGCGGCGAGCAGGTGGTCGCCGAGGAGGACGCTGCGCAGGCTGTTGACCGAGCCCACGTCGCGGAGGAGTTCCTGGCGCAGCCAGCCGATGGTGTCGTCGTCGTGCAGCAGCAGGCCGAGCACGGGCGTGAGGTAGCGATCCGCGAGCGCGTCGAGCGTCGCCTCGTCGCGGTCGAAGCGGCCGGCGGGGAAGGTGAGGTGGGCGTCGAGGCCGAGCAGTTCGGCCGAGCCGGCGCGGGTGACGAGGGAGTAGTGGACGAGCACCTCGTCGAGGCGCAGGTCGAGCAGGTGGAGTTCGGTGTTGATTTGCGAGGAGGCGGTGAGGATGTGGCCGGTGTTGCGGCTCGGCCGGAGCGCGGGGTCGAGCGCGCGGAGCTTTTCCTCGAGTTCGGCGGCGATCAGCCGGCCGTCCGTGCCGAGGCGAAGGGAGGAGGAGTCGAGGCGGCGTTGGAGGGGCTGGGGGGCGAAGGGGCCGGCGAGCTCGAAGCCGGCGGAGGCGTCGGCGATCCGCGCGTGCGCGTGGCGGGTGTCGTCGCGGAGACGAATGACGGTGAGGTGAACGGGGCGGGCGAGGCGCGTCGGGTGAACGCGCACATACAGAAGCTCGTCCGCGCGGAAGGTGATGCCGCCGCCATTGCTGGGCGCGGGAAAATCGAAGGCCGTCTCCCTCGCTTCGCCGCCGGCGCGATAACCGATGACTCCACGGAAACCGTCGGGCGCCGAGGGCTCGCCGGAGCTGCTGATCGCGAGGTAGTTCATCCCCCACATGTCGGGCGCCCCGGAGGATCTCGATGTCTGGGTGGCGTCGCGTTCTCCGCAGCCGGCCAGAAGGGTGAAGAGCGCGAGCAGGAGGATGGCGAGCGGGCGGTGGAGGGACGAGGCGGCGGGCATCGGCAGGCGGGCGGGGCGGAGTGGTTCAGAGGCCAAACTGCGCGGCCTCGCGTTGGTAGCGGGCGATGGCGCGGGCGGCTTCGGGGTTGTCCACCGAGACGAGGCGCCAATCCCAGGGCTTCCAGGTGTCGCGCCGCCAGCGGAACTCGGTGGGAGTCTGCGTGGATTGGGCGGTCTGCACGACCGCGGCGGCGACGGGCGAGCCCTGGCCCTCGACGCGGATCAGGGCGCGGGTGACGGCGGCGCGCTTGTCGTCGCGGAGCTCGCGCATGGGGCGTTCGCGCCGGATCGTGCAGACGACGAACTGGCCGCGCACGGAGGCGACCAGTTCCACGGCTTGTTCGCGGCCGAGGCCGAAGGCGTCCTTGTAGTCTTCGGTCAAATACGCGGTGAGGCGCTCGCGGTCGTTTTTCTCGATGGCGCGGACGAGACCCGCCCAGGCGCGCTCGACGCCGCGTTCGGGGCTGAGCCGCGGCAGGCCGAGGGCGAGCGCGGCGACGAGCAGGCAACCGAGGACGGTGAGGACGAGGGGGCGGGAGGGGAGGGTCATGGGACGGAGCCGAAAAGTTGACCGCGGATTACGCGGATGGGCGCGGATTCGTTGGCGGTGCGGATTCGCGAGTATGGCCGCCGAGGGCCCAAAAAGGCGCAAAAGGGCGGTGCAGGTCTTTCGCCTTTCTACGCCCTTTTGCGCCTTCTGTGGCCAAGGTTTAGGCGCTCAGCCCTTGGGCGCGGCCTTGACCTCGATGACGTCGTGCGGGGCGGCCTCTTTTTGGCCGGCGGGGGAGACGCGGATGTAGCGGGCCTTGCGGCGCAGGGTGGGCAGGTCGCCGGAGCCGAGGTAGCCCATGCCGCTTTGCAGGCCGCCGACAAGGTTGGCCAACACGTCGTCGGCGCTGCCCGAGACCTCCTTGAGCGCCTCTATGCCCTCGGCGGTGAGCTTGCGGGTCTTGTCGGTCTTGTCGTGGCCGTAGCGGGCGGCGCTGCCGGCCTGCATGGCGGCGAGCGAGCCCATGCCGCGGTATTGTTTATAGAGCTTGCCGTTGATCTCCATGATCTCGCCCGGGGCCTCGCGGCAACCGGCGAGCAGGCCGCCGAGGATGACGGCGTCGGCGAGGGTGAGGGCCTTGACGATGTCGCCCGACTTGGTGATGCCGCCGTCGGCGAGGATCTTCACGCCCTTCTTCTGCGCGGCGCGGGAGGCGACGTAGAGGGCGGTGAGCTGCGGGATGCCGACGCCGGCGACGATGCGCGTGGTGCAGATGGAGCCGGGGCCTTGGCCGACCTTGATGACGTTGGCCCCGCAGTCGGCGAGATACTCGACGCCGGCGCCGGAGGTGACGTTGCCGGCGATGATGGTGAGGCCGGGATGGGCGGCGCGGATGAGCTTCACCATGTCGCCGACGCCGGCGGTGTGGCCGTGGGCGGTGGAGATGGCGACCGCGTCGATGTGCTCGGCGACGAGCGCGCCGACGTGGGCGAGGATTTTTTCGCGGTCGAGGGCGCCATCGGGCGTGCGCACGGGGGCGATGGCGGCGCCGGCGACGAGGCGGAAATCGGCGTCGCGGGCGGGCTTCCGGCGGGACTTGGCGTCGGTGATGATGCGGTCGATGTCGGAGAAGGTGACCAGACCGCGCAGGTGGTCGGCGTCGTCCACGACGAGCATCTTGTGGATGCCGATGTGCTCGGTGAAGAAGGCGTCGGCGGCCTTGATCGGATCGGGGCGGAGCTGGCGCTCGTTGACCGTGAGCAGCTCGGCGCGCGGGGTCATGCACTGGGCGACGCTGCGGGCCTTGTAGCGCTCGCGCACGGCGGAGCCGGGGAGGAGGCCGACGAGCTTGCCCGTGCCGTCGAGGACCGGGAAGGTGCGGAAGTCGTATTTCTTGAGTTCGACGAGGGAGAGGATGTCGCCGATGAGCTGGTCGGGGGTGACGGTGATGGGGTCTTGGATGAGGCCGTGGACGTGGCGTTTGACGCGGGCGATCTCCTTCACCTGGTCCTTGGGCGTCATGTTGTAGTGCACGAGGCCGAGGCCGCCGTTGAGGGCCATGGCGATGGCCATGCGCGACTCGGTGACGGTGTCCATGTCGGAGGACACGATGGGGATCGAGAGCCGGAGCGCCTCGGAGAGGGCGGTGCCGGTGTCGGCGTCCTTGGGCAGGATGTCCGAGTAGAGCGTGGCCAGCGAGACGTCGTCGAAGGTGAGGGCGACGGGCAGGTTGGCAGGGAAGAACTTCTCGGCCGGCAGGTAGAAATCGGCGTCGGCGGCGGACGCGCTGGCGGAGGAGGCGGACGTGGCAACTTCTTTCATGAGTTGCCGGGGAATGAGTAGGGCGCGGCGCGGTGGGCGCAAATGGTTTTTGGGGCTTGGCCGCGGCGGGGTGCGGGGATGTGCGCGGCCCTTCCCGGTGCGCGGGGCGGCGACGGGGCGGATCAGGCGGGTTTCCGGCCGCTGGCGAGGAGGGTCTCGAAGTGCGGGGGCTGCTCCTCGCGGGCCACGCCGACGACCTCGACCGCCTGGAAGCCGGCGCGCTCGAGGTAGGCGTGGAGCGCGTTTTCGGTAAAGCCCAGCCAGACGTCGGCGTAGAGCTCGCGGGCCTTCTCGAAACCGTGCTCCTTGAGGTCGAGCACCAGGAGCTGGCCGCCGGGGCGCAGGATGCGGAAGGCCTCGGAGATGGCGGCCTCGGGGTGCTGCGCGTGGTGCAGGGCCTGGCTGAGGATGGCGAGATCGACGGAGGCGTCGGGCAGCGGCACCTGCTCGATGTCGCCGAGTTTGTAGGCGAGGTTGGCGAGGCCGTTTTTCTCGGCGAGGGCGCTGCCGACCTCGACCATCTTGGGCGAGCTGTCGATGCACCAGACCTGCCGCGCGCGGCGGGCGAGGAGTTGCGAGATCAGGCCTTCGCCGGCGCCGAGGTCGGCGATGTCGATTGCGGGCGCGAGGCGCAGGGCGAGATGCCCGATGGCCTCCCAAGAGCGGCCGGGACAGTAGTTTTTGCCGAGGCGGCCGGCGATGAGGTTGAAATATTCCTCCTGGGTGGCGCGGCGGCGGGCGAGGGCGCGGGAGAGGCCGGCGCGGTCGGCGACCAGTTCCGCCTGGCCGGCGACGGCCTCGGTGGCGGAGCGGAGAAGGGCGAGGGTGGGGGCGGGCAGGCCGGCGCGCAGGCTGTAGTAGGCGCGTTTGCCGTCGCGCCGGTCGCTGACCAGCTCGGCCGAGCGAAGGAGCGCGAGCGAGGAGGAGATGCGCGACTGGGCCATGCCGAGGATGTCCTGGATCTCGGCGACCGACAGCTCTTCGCGCAGCAGGAGGGCGAGGATGCGCAGGCGGGTGGGGTCGGCGACGAGCTTGAGGGTATCCCAGGAGGTGTTCACGCGATGCACCAGAAAAGGGTGGGGGCGGGCGGCTTGTCGAACCCGGAGAGCGCCCCGACCGGGAATCCCCCGCGCCGATTCCGGGAGCCTTGGCGGCCGGGCGACTTTGACCTCGGTGCACCCGGCCTCGCCAATTCCGGCAGAACCTCCCGCTTCCCCATGAACCTCACCACGATCAAGAATCTTCTGAAAAGCTGGCCCCTCCCTCGCTTCGCCTCCTGCGGGCGCAACACCGTGTTTGCGCGTCCCCGCTACGTCTCGATCCCCTCGCGCATCTCGATGGGCTCGGACGTCTATGTCGGCAAACACTCCTCGCTCTGCGTCGTCCCCGGGGCCGACGGCACGCCGGGCGAGATCAAGATCGGCAACCGCGTGTGGATCACCTCGCGCCTGACCGTCTATGCGGAGAAGAGCGTGGTGATCGAGGACAACGTGCTTATCGCGGGCGGCGTCTTCATCTCCGACGCCTCGCGCGGGCACTCGACCGCCGAGCTGCCCTACCGTGACCAGCCCAACGAGGACGCGGCCGCGATCACGATCGGCGAGGGTTCGTGGCTGGGGCAAAACGTGGTGGTCATGCCGGGCGTCACGATCGGGCGTCGCTGCATCATCGGCTCGAACTCGGTGGTGACGACCTCGCTGCCTCCCGGCTCGGTGGCGGTGGGCGCGCCGGCGCGGATCGTGAAGCAGTGGGACTGGGAGGCGAAGGTGTGGCGCAAGTGCCCGCGCCCGGTGGCCACGGCCTGCGGCGCGGTCGCCTCCGGCTGGGGCGCGCTGGTCACGCAGACCGCGGGCATGGCGTCCACGGTGGCCTGAGGCGACCGCGGCGACGACTCAAAGCGGATTTTCGGTCGCGACAAATTCCCACGGCAGCCCGAAGTGCCGCGAGACGGCGTCGGCGAGGGCGCGCACGCCGTGGACCTCGGTCGCGTAGTGGCCGCAGCAATACAGGTTGAGGCCGTGCTCCTCGGCGAAGTTATACCACTCCTCGCGCAGCTCGCCGGTGACGAGCGGGTCCACGCCGAGCGCCGGCAGCTCGGGCACGGCGCTGTTGCCGCTGCCGCTGCAGAAGGCCACGCGGCGCGGGCGCTCCGAGCCGTGCTCGATGGCGACGACGCGCGCGTAGCGACCGCGCAGCGTCTCCGCGATCTCGGCGCGTGAACGCCCGCAGGGGGCGGTCCACGCCACGGGCTCGCTGCCGGGCGGGGTGAGGAAGGTTTGGTCGGGCGCGAGGCCGAGCTCGCGGGCGAGGAGGGCGTTGTTCCCCAGCTCGGGATGGCCGTCGAGCGGGAGGTGGCAGCCATAGACGGCGAGATTGGCGCGAAACGCGGCGGCGAAGCGCGCATAGTGGGCGCCGACGAGCGGCTGCGGCGGCGTCCAGTAGAGGCCGTGGTGAACGATGAGAAAATCGATCCCCGCCGCGGCCGCACGTTCGAAGGGCACGCGGCCGGCGTCCACCGCGGCGCCGATCCGGGTGACGCGTCCGTTGTTTTCGAGCTGGAGGCCGTTGAACGCGTTGGGGCGGTCTTTCCAAGCTTGGCGACGGGTGGATTGGTCGCAGAAGGCGACGACTTCAGAGAGGGTGGGCATGAGAACTTGTTGCGAATGTTTTGCTGGCTTGCGAGACGCGCCCGCCGGGACACAAACAGCGTCTCGACTCGCAGCATGCAACCTCGCCCGACCAGTCCTTCGACTTTGAGAATCGCCCACGCCGACGCGATGCCGGCCCGGCGTGGCGGCGCGGAGGGGGCGCATCGGTGGGAATGAATTCGCACGACGGCATGCCGAGATCGATGGCAGGTGGCGCGAGCGGAGGGATGTGGCGCTGGGAGGCGCCGGGCCCGGAGGTGTTTCGCGACGCCTTTCCCGGCCTGCGTGTGCTCGCGCTGGCGGGTAAGGGCGGCAACGGCGCGGTCTATCGGGCCGAGCAGCGGCGGCTCGGGCGCAGCGTGGCGGTCAAGGTGTTGCCGCCGCAGGCCGCGCCGAACCGGGAGGCGCGCGAGCGTTTCGAGCGCGAGGCGCGCATGCTCTCGGGGCTGAACCACCCGCACATCCTCCAGATTTACGACTTCGGCTCGCTGCCGGACGGCACGCTCTACCTCGTCACGGAGTGGGCCGAGCGCGGCGATCTGGCGGCGCTCATCGGTGAGCGGCCGCACCCGCCGGCCGAGGTGCGCGGGTGGGTGAGGCAAATCGGGCAGGCGCTCGACGCCGCCCATGCGCGCGGCATCGTGCACCGCGACCTCAAGCCCGGAAACGTGCTGGCGCGCGCGGACGGGCGCCTCGCCCTGGCGGACTTCGGGCTCGCGCACGTGGTCGCCGGAGGCTTCGTGCCGGGGATCACCACGCCGGGCGACCTCTTCGGCACCTTTGAATACATGGCGCCGGAGCAGATGGAGCGGGAGCCGCGCATCACTCCGGCCTGCGACATCTACGCGCTCGGCGTGATGACCTACCAGATGCTCACCGGCCGGGTGCCGCGCGGGGCCTACGCGCGGCCGTCGAGGCTCGTGTCGGTGCCCTCGGAAGTGGACGGCTTTCTGGATCTCGCGATGGCGAGCGATCCGGAGCGCCGGCCGCGCAGCGGGGCGGAGTTCGCGCAACTGTTCGACCGCGCCTGCCGTTCGCCGCAGCGCCGGCGGCAGCGCCAGCTCATCGGCCTCGGCGTCGCGTTGGTGGCGCTGGCGCTGGCCTGGGCGCGGGCGGAGATCATTCAGTCGGAGCGCGAGGCCGCGGCCTTGGAGGCGCGGCAGACCGCGCTCGTCGTCGAGGCTCGCCTCAACGACGCCCGCCGCGCCGTGGAAAACGCTCGCCGTGCGGCGGCCCAAGGCGACCGCGCGAACGCCGAGCCCGCCAGCCAGGGCGGCTGGCTGTCGCTGATCGAAACGACCGATCCGGTCGGCGGCGCCACGGCGGGGGCCTGGCGCAAGGAGGGCGGTGAACTCGTCTCGGGCGAAGGCCGATGCGTGCTGTCGCTGTCGGCGGCCTTGTCGGTTTATTACGACCTCACGGTCGAGTTTACCCGACATTCGGGGGCCGGCGTGGTCGCGGTTTTTCTGCCCACCCAGGCCGGCGTGGGCACCTTGGAGTTCGACGGCGAACGGGGCATGGCCGCGCTGCGCACCATCGACGGGCAGGACCCGCGACGCGCCGGGATGTATTTCCCCGCGCGTTTGGAAAACGGTCGCCGCCACCGGGTCGTGGTGATGGTGCGCGGCCGGCACGTCGCGGTGGAGTGGGACGGCGAGACGGGCAAGAGCTGGGATCTCGCCGACAAGCGCCTCCGGCTCGCGCCGCACTGGGAGACTCGTCCCGAGATCGGCGTGGGGGTCGGCACCCTGGCGGGCCCGACCGTGTTTCACCGCATCGCCTACCGCGTCTGGTCCTCGGACGAAGAGCCGTAGGCGGCCGGAGGTTACGCGGCCAGGCCGCGTAGCGCCCGGATGCCGGCGATCAGGCGGTGCACGTTTTCCGGGGCGATGCGGTCGGTGATGAGCGAGCGTGGGTAGTTGTGCTCCACGTCGAGGTGCACGCCGTCCTCCGCGCCCGGCCGCACGAAATCGGCCACGAAATCCATGCCGCCCCGAGGTCGCATGTAGCGCACGTAGGGATCGGGATCTTCGCTTTCGATCACGATGTCGTCGCGCAGGAAGACGTTGCAATAGAGGGTGAGGTCCCGGAACGAGGCGAACCACGTGGGCGGGTTGACCAATTGATCGCGGATGATGAGCGTCATTTGGGATAAGCGCCCCAGCAGTTGTTTTGCCAAGGCGGGGGTTAACTCGGGGGTTGGCGAAGAGGAAAAATCCCCTTCGTGTGGACGACTCTCTATCAATCCACATGAGCACCGTTCGCAAGCCCGTCCTCCTCGTCATCCGCGATGGTTGGGGTCGTAATCCCGATCCCGCCCAGGCGTCCTTCAATGCCGTCGCCCTCGCCAAAACGCCCGCGGACGACGCCCTCCAGGCCTCCGCGCCCGTCGCCTACGTCGCCGCCAGCGGCCTCGATGTCGGCCTGCCCGAGGGTCAGATGGGCAACTCCGAGGTCGGCCATGAAAACATCGGCGCCGGCCGCGTCGTGGACCAGGAGCTCGTGCGCCTGAACAAGCTCTTCTCCGAAAAACAGCTCGTGGGCAACGCCACCTGGCAGGGCGCCATCGCCCGCCTTCGCGCCAACCCCGCCGCCAAGCTCCACCTCATGGGCATCGTCTCCGACGGCGGCGTGCACGGCATGCTCGAGCACCTCTACGGCCTGCTCGTGCAGGCGAAGGAGGACGGCGTCGCCGCCGGGCGCGTCTTCATCCACGGCTTCACCGACGGCCGCGACACGCCCCCCACCTCCGCGCTCGGCTACGTGCGCCAGGTCGAGGCGAAGATCCGCGAGCTCGGCGGCTACGGCCGCATCGCCACCATCACCGGCCGCTTCTGGGCCATGGACCGCGACAACCGCTGGGAGCGCGTGAAGAAGGCCTACGACTGCCTCACCGGCCGCGCCTACGCCGCCACCGCCGTCTCCGCCGAGGCCGCCGTGCAGCACTACTACGACAACCCCCTCTCGCCCACGCAGAACGGCGACGAGTTCATCCCCGCCACCGGCATCCTCGGCGCCGATGGCCAGCCGCTCGCCAAGTTCGCCGACGGCGACGTTGTCGTGTTCTACAACTACCGCGGCGACCGCCCGCGCGAGATCACCAAAGCCTTCGTGCTCGATTCCTTCGCCGAGTTCGACCGCGGGCCGAAGCTCGACCTCTACTACGCCACCATGACCGAGTATGAGGCCGGCCTGCCGGTGAAGATCGTGTCGCCCAAGCCGCCCAAGCTGAAAAACATCCTCGGCGAGGTCGTATCCAAGGCGGGGATACCGCAGTTCCGCTGCGCCGAGACGGAGAAGAACCCGCACGTGACCTTCTTCTTCAACAACTACAACAAGGACGCCTTCCCGCTCGAGGACCGCGCCTGCCCGGCCAGCCCGAAGGTGGCCACCTACGACCTCCAGCCCGAGATGAACGCCGCCGAGGTCACGCGCCTTTCCAAGGAGGCCATCCTCTCCGGCAAATACGGCCTCGTGGTCGTCAACTACGCCAACCCCGACATGGTCGGCCACACCGGCTCGCTCGACGCCACGATCAAGGCCTGCGAGGCCACCGACGCCGGCGTGGGCGAGCTGCTCGCCGCGGTGAAGCAGATGGGCGGCCGCGCCGTCGTCTGCGCCGACCACGGCAACGCCGAGCAGATGTATGACCCCACGGTGAAGGGCCCGCACACCGCCCACACGCTCAACCTCGTGGAGGTCTTTGTGGTCGGCGAGGGTTTCACCAAGGCCGGCACGAAGATGCGCTCCGGCGGACGCCTCGCCGACATCGCGCCCACCGTGCTCCACCTCATGGGCCTCGACAAGCCGGCCGAGATGACCGGCTCCACGCTCATCGCGGGCTGAGCCGGCGCGGTCCGTCCCGGAAGGCCGGGGCGGACCGCCGGGCCGTCCGCCCCTGTCTCCGCTCCATGATCCAGCCCGGCCAGAAAATCGCCACTGACTTCCGCCTCCGCGTCGTCCACGACGGCGCGGAGGCGGAGCTCGCTTTCGGCGAACTCCTCACGCGCCCGACCATCGTGTCGGTTTACATGCGCAACAACACCGGTTCCTGCGACCGGCAAAACGACTCCCTCGCCGCCCACGCCGCGGAGTTTGAAAAACGCGGCTACCGCCTCGTCGCCCTCTCGCGCGACACCTGCGGCTCGCACCGCAAATACGCCGCCAAAAAGGGCATCGCCTACACCCTCGTCAGCGATCCCGAGGACCGCTTCGCCCGCGCCGCCGGCGCCATGGTCGCGAAATCGATGTATGGCCGCAGCTTCGAGGGCCCGGCCCGCGCCGCCTTCGTGATCGACACCGACGGCACGGTGCTCGCCGTCGCCGAAAAAGTGGACACGAA
>JAUWBD010000216.1 GCA_030605125.1 Verrucomicrobiota bacterium
GCAGTTCTTGTTTCGTCACGTTGATCGTCTCATCGTTCCGCTTCGGGCGGGTCATGGTTTTTCTTTCGTTCGGTGGTTTAGGTTTCGTCTCCCAACCACCTACCATGGCCCGCCTTTTTGCTGAACTTCGGAGACACTACCCATCCGCTCCCGTATCCCACCGGCGCATTTGTGTCCGTGCAGTGTGATCGAACGCATTTTCTTCTCGGCGAAAATCCGGTCGTCACACTTACGGTCACCAATCGCGGCATCATGCCGTTCTGGGTGTATGAAGGCGGCGACTACCGCGGCGGCACGCGCTCGTGGCGCTTTAGGATCGTCGTGCGGGATGCTCACGGAAAAATCCTACCCGATCCCATGCCGGAGCAACGGATGATGGGCGGCTTCGGGCAGCATCATTTTTTGAGGCCCGGCCAGAGCCACACCTACTCGGCATTGCTCTCGCGTTACGTCTTGGTCGATCAGCCGGGGACCTACGAGGTCGAGGTGCGCCACGATCTCGGCACCGGGATCTTCCATAAACCCCATCGGCTGACTCCCCCCGTCCGGTTCTCCATCTCCTTTGATGCTCCGACTCCCGAACAGGCTCGCGAGATCGCCGCACGAGCCGGCAGCCTGAAGTGGGCGCAGGCCACCAGCCGGAGCGAGGATATGGGAGAGTATGCGAGTCTGCGTTTCCCGGTGTATCTGCCCTTCATTGACGAGGCGCTTCGCCGCGGCGAAGCCGACGCCGTGCAGGCCCTCGGTCAAATGCGGGGAACGGTAGCGACCGATCGTTTGGCGGCTTGGGCCGGCGACGCCGACGCATCGGAGGCGATCCGGTCCGGCGCCCTGCTCATGCTCGCGGCGCGTGCGCCACTCGTGGGGTCGAGATGGCAGTCCGTCCACATGACGATCTCGTCCTCGATCCTACGTGAGAACGCTTGGGACGAAGAGGCGCGTCGTGTCGCCCTGGCGGTGGCGCGTGAGCACGTGGACAAAGGCTTCGCGCTTGAAGGCGAGAAGGCATCCGCGGCGGTGATCCTGCTGGGGGCCCTCGGCGAGACCGGCGACGGCGCGCGTCTGCTCGCGCTGTGGCGTGAGTTGTCGGCCAAACATAGGCAATCGGCGGGCAAGGGCGTCAGCACTGCTTGGGGCCCCTCGGGCTACAGCCTCGCGGTCGCTTTGGGCCAATTGCGAGAGCGAGGCTGGACGCCTCCTGCTCTTGGCGAGGACGAAGGGGATGCCGGTCTTTGGCTTGGGTTCGCAAGAAGCGACAGGGAACGCGGTCTCGTTTCCGCCGAGCTCGCGTCGATGCTAGAGCTCTTGCGTGAGCACGGCGACGCCCGCGTGCGATCGGAGGCGGAGGAATTACTTCGATCACTCCCAAAGACCGCGCGGTGACGCAATCGGGCGCGGATCGTCGCACCCGCGCTCAGGCCGGCCGAAAGGGCTCCATCAAACGCCAGACCAGCCCGCTGCGGAGGTTCTCGGCCATGAGCAGCGTGATGCCCACGTCGATGCCGATGACGTCGCTCCCCACCCAGCCGGTGTGCGGGTTGAAGGCGTCGGCGAAGCCGTAGGGGCCGTAGATCTTGTCGCCCCAGCGCGCGTGCATCTCGCGCAGCGCCGCCGTGCAGTCCGCCGGCACGAAGGGCAGCGAGCCGGCCGCGGCGCAGGGCACCACCGTGCCGTCGATGCGCGGATCGATGGCGCCCGACGTGATCGGCGGGCCGCCCCAGTCCACGTAGCCCGCCGCGCCGTCCGACGAGGTGAGGCCCCAGACGTTTTCGCCGTAGTGCGGGAAACGCGCGGCGAGATCCTTGCAAAACTGTTTCTGCGCGCGCGTCGCCGCACAGGCCTGCGCGAAAAAGTTCACGCCGCTCACGTCGTCGATGTAGCCCCGCCAATCGAGCCAGGCCTGCGGAAACTGATGCACGAAGAGCGGCGGATGGTGCAGGAAGCGCTCGCCCGCGTATTCGACAAAAGGCTCGCGCGACCAAGCGCGCCAGGTGGCGGCGGGCGCCGGCCGCGTGGCGTCGTGGCTCGCGAACCAGGTCATCGCGTAGTGCTCGGAAAACCGGTCCCAGCTCCACGGCAGGAAACCGCCGCCGGCCTCGCCCGCAGGCTTGGCGCCGTGGCGGATGCGGCCCTGCGCATCTAGCATCCAGGACCAGTCGATGCGCGCCTCGATCGCCTGCGCGAGCTCGGCCACCACGCCGCCGAAGGCGCGCGCGGCCGAGATGGCGCCGAAGAGCAGCAGCGCGGTGTCGATGCTCGAGGCCTCGCAGGCCCAGCCTCGCTGGGCGGCGCGCACGTCGAGGAAGTGGTAGAAAAAACCGTGCTCGTGGGCGGCGTCGCGCCAGAGGGTGCGCAACACGCGCTCGGCGCAGGCGCGACACTCGGCACGCGATTCCCAGCCGCGCTCCGCGCCGATGACGAGCGCCGTGAGGCCGAAGCCGGTCGCGGCCACGCTCGCCATGCCGCCGGGCCGCGAGCCGTCGGCGCGAGCGCGATCCGGCACGAGGCCGGTGTGCGGATGCGCGGTGTCGAAGAAGTAGCGGAAGGCGCGCCGCGAGAGGTCGTCGAGAAAGCCGTCGTCGGTCATGGGCGGGCGACGGGAGCCTCTCAGTTGCGGTTCCAGATGGCGAGATTGAGGCAGCTCGCGAAGGCGACCCAGAGCACGTAGGGCGTCCAGAGCAGCGCGGAGGGGCGGTCGGCGCGGGCGAGGCGCGGCTGCATCGAGCCGATCACGAGCAGCAGCGGGCCGATCACCGCGAGGCCGGCGGCGGGCGAGCGGAAGTGGAAAAACGCCCAGGACCACGCGCCGTTTAGCACAAGCTGCGTCCACCAGCGGCGCAGCAGCGGCGCGCGCTCGGCGGCCGAGGCCGGCAGGCGCCACACCCGCCACGCGACGAGCGCCATGAACGCGTAGAGGAGCGTCCAGACCGGGCCGAAGAGCCACGAGGGTGGCGTCCAGGCGGGCTTGTTGAGCGCAGGATACCAGTCGCCCACGCCATGCGAGGTGGCGAGGCCGCCCAGCCCCGCGACCGCGAAGACCACCGCGAGCAGGCCGAGCAACACCAGCACGGAGCGGGCGCGGGCGGCGCCGGCGGACGGCGGCGGGGAGGAGGACGACGAGGCGGATTCGGGCGCGGGATTCACGGGGCGGAAAAAGGCAGCGAGACGAGGCCGCGCGAAAAGGCAAAAACGGCGGCGAGGCGCGAGGCGCCGCGAATCGCAGACCACTTGCCTATCGGCGCGCGCGACCGACGCCGCAGCCGCAGCCTTCGCCGTCGGAGCCGCAAGCGCGCGAGGCGGCGCGGCGGCGTTTGCGCAGCGCGCGCGCGATCAGCCAGCACGCGGCGCAGGCCACGGTGAGGAGGGCGAGAGGTGTCTGCCAGTCGGTCGGCATGAGACGGCGTTTTAGCCGCGGATTACGCGGATGGGCGCGGATAAAAGACAGATGGTTTCGTATCTGCGATCATCTGCGATATCTGCGGTTAATCAAAATCCCAGCGCGCGGCCGACTTGATAGACGACGAAGCACACGAGCCAAGCCGTGCCGGTCATGTAGCCGAGCTGGAAGAGCGCCCACTTCCAGCCACCGGTCTCGCGCTTCACCACCGCGAGCGTGCTCACGCACTGCATGGCGAAGACGTAAAACACCATCAGGTTGAGGCACACGAGCGGCGTGAAGAGTTTGGTGCCGTCGGGCCGCTCGGCGGCGCGGATCGCGTCGCGCAGGCGGGCGCGGCCGGTCTCCTCGTCCTCGCTCTCCTCGACGGAGAAAATCACGCTCATGGAGCTGTTGAACACCTCGCGCGCGGCGAAGGACTGGATGAGGCCGATGCCGATGCGCCAGTCGAAGCCGAGCGGCGCGATGAGGGGCTCGAGTGCGTGGCCGGCGCGCCCGGCGAGGCTGTAGGCGAGCGGATCGACGTTATAGACGAGGTCGGTCCCGGACTCGTGTCCCGCCACGGGACCGTGCTCGGGCGGCTTCGGGTAGTTGGCCAAAAACCAGAGCACGATGGAGAGCGCGAGGATCACGGTGCCGGCGCGTTTCACGAACACCCAGCCGCGCTCCCACATGCCCATGAGCACGTCGCGCGGGCGCGGCAGGCGGTAGGGCGGCAGCTCCATGATCATGAGCGGCGGCGCGCCGCGCAGGAGCGTCTTCTTGAAGAGCCATGCGAAGAAAAACGCGCCGCCCGTGCCGAGCGCATACATGAGCAACATAAGCCCGACCTGCGTGCCGCGCGGCACCTCGTTCGCCGAGACGAGCGCGGCGATGAGCAGCAGGTAAACCGGCAGGCGCGCCGAGCAGCTCATGAAGGGCGCCACGAGGATCGTGACGAGCCGGTCCTTCGGCTCCTCGATGGTGCGCGCGGCCATCACCCCGGGGATCGCGCAGGCGTAGGAGCTGAGCAGCGGGATGAAGGATTTCCCGTTGAGGCCGACCTTGCTCATCACGCGGTCCATGATGAAGGCGGCGCGCGCCATGTAGCCCGTGCTCTCGAGCAGCCCGATGAAGAAAAACAGGATCAGGATCTGCGGCAGGAAAATGATCACGCCCTCCACGCCGGCGATGGCGCCGTCGAGCACGAGGTCGTGAAACTCGCCCGGCGGGATGAGCGCCGCCACGCGGTCCGAGCCCCAGCCGACGAGGCCCTCGATCCAACCCATCGGAATCTCGGCGAGCGTGAAGATGGCGAGAAACATCGTCGCCATGATGCCCGCGAAGATCGCCCAGCCCCACACGGGGTGCGTGGCGACGGCGTCGATCTTGTCGCTGAGCGCGAGCACGTGGTTGCCGCTCGGGGCGCCGCGCCCGGAGGCTTCGCCGGAGCCGTCGGAGCCGGGCGCGAGCACGACTTGTTGCACGAGGCGGCCGATGGCCTCGTAGCGCGCGCCGACGAGCTCGCCGCTCCAGTCGGTGGCGTCGGCGGTCCAGCGGGTTTTCCAAGCTTCGAGCACCTTGGCGGTCGGGGCGGAGAGCGGGGCGGAGCCGGTGACGCGCAGCGGGTCGGGGTCGGTGAGCAGGAGGAGCGCCTCGGCGCGCGCCACGAGGGGCGCCTTGGCGTCGTGGTCCATGAGCGAGGCCTGGAGCTCGGCGACGGCGGGCGCGAGCGGCGCGGGCACATCCCACGCGTGGCGGGGCAGCGGCAACTCATGGCGCGAGAGGGCGAGTTTGAGTTCGAGGATGCCTTTGCCGTGGGCGGCCTCGCAGGGGATGACCGGGATGCCGAGCTCGTGCTCGAGGCGGGCGACGCGAATATCGAGCCCGGCCTGCGCCGCGAGATCCATCATGTTGAGCACGAGGATGACGGGCCGGCCGAGATCGAGGATCTGGTGGACGAGGTAGAGGTTGCGCTCGAGGTTGGTGGCGTCGGCGATGCAGACGATGCGGTCGGGCGTGGGCGTGTCGGCGCGACGACCGAGGAGCACGTCGCGCGTCACGGCCTCGTCGGGCGAGCGCGCGGCGAGCGAATAGGCGCCGGGCAGATCGATCAGCGTGAGCGGCTGGCCGTGCTGGTTGTAGGCGGTGCCGACCTTGCGCTCGACGGTGACGCCGGGGTAGTTGCCCACCTTCTGCTTCAGACCGGTGAGCGCGTTGAAAAGCGTGGATTTGCCGCAGTTGGGATTGCCGACCAGCGCGTAAACCGCCCGCGGCGCGGGGGAGCTGCGAGGAGAGGTGGAGCTCATGGGCGCGCCGCGGGAATGACCAATGCCGAATGTCTAATGCCGAATGAGCGGCCGCCGGCCCTCGGCTCGGAGGGCATTACAAGGCTGATCTGCGAATCATTCGTCATTGGGCATTCGTCATTCGTCATTCCGCCGTATCGGCGGCGGCCGCCACTTCGACGAGCGCCGCCTCCGACTTGCGCAGCGAGAGCCGGTAGCCGCGCACCTGGATCTCGAGCGGATCGCCGAGCGGCGCGGTGCGCACGAGCGTGATCCGCGTGCCCGGCAGCAGGCCCATCTCCCGCAGCCGGGTGAAGGCCGGGCCTGCCTGCGGATAGGCGCGAACGGTGGCGGAGGCGCCGACAGAGAGCTGGGCGAGATTCATGACGGAAAGGGTCAGGCCGCGGCGGCCCCGATGGGCTCGACGAGGATGGCCGCGGCCGCGTCGTGGTTGAGCGCGAGGCGACAGCCGTTGACGACGCAGATGAAGGGGCCGCGCCCGCCGATCTTCGTCACGAAGGCCCGCTCGCCGAAGCCCATCTCGCGCACGCGTTGGCAAAAGGCCGACTCGCCGGTGAGCGCGCAGACCCGCCCCGAAGCGCCCGCAGGGAGCTGGCAAAGCGGCATCGGGGCCGGGCGGAGACGGTCGAGGAGCGGGTTCACGGTTCGCCCCAAAGGAAGCTGGGACTGAGTCTCAGGGTCAATTAAGCGCAGGCCTCCGCCGCGCTGTATTTTGGCGAAGGCGGCGCGCGGGCTGCCTTTCCGGCACGTAGCAAGGGGTCGCCCCCCTGCCCCACAAGCGCGCTTGCCGCGCCCGGGTTCGCGGCTTGAGTGTGCCGGTCGTCTTCCTCCCGTGTTTCGCACTTTTCTCAAAGCCAAGCTGCACCGCGCCACCATCACCGCGGCCGATCCCCACTACGAGGGCTCGGTCTCGATCGACCGCGAACTGTGCCGGGCGGCGGGATTTCTCGAATTCGAGCAGGTGGACGTGCTGGATATCGACAACGGCGCGCGCTTCACGACCTACGTGATCTACGGCGAGCCCGGCCAGGTGCAGGTCAACGGCGCCGCCGCGCGCCTCGTGCGCCCCGGCGACCTGGTCATCATCCTCGCCTACTGCCGACTCGCCCCCGAAGACGTGGGAAAACACGCCGCGCGCGTGGTCCTCATGGGGCCGAACAACGTCATCGCCTCGAGCGAGGACAAGCCCGTCCAAGCGCCCTGAGCGGCGGGCCCGGGCGAACGGTCAGGCAACACCGACCGCGCCTCTCCGCGCCCTCCCCTCCGCGCCCCGCTCCGTCCACCGGAGCCCTCCCGATCCCGCCGCCAAAACTTCACGCCGGCGCGGAGTTTTGCGTTTCCGCCCGCCGCGTTCCACTTTTCGCTCGGTCCTCGCCCGTCGCGCGGCCCGCGCGCGCCACACCCACCGCCGATGCCCAACGCGAAACGCCGACGCCCCCCCGAACCCGAGCGCGTCTCGAAAAAGAACTACGAGGCGCGCGTCGCCCAGCTCCGGGAGCGCCTCGTCAGCCTCCAGGTCGAGCTCAAGGAGCAGCGTTTCAAAATCCTGCTCATCGTCGCCGGCGTGGCCGGCGCCGGCCGCGGCGACCTCCTCAACGCCCTCGGCGGCTGGCTCGATCCCCGCGGCGTGGAGACCTTCAACTTCGACGGCCCCTCCGACGAGGAGCGCACCCACCCCTTCCTCTGGCGCTTCTGGCGCAGTCTCCCCACCACCGGGAAAATCGGCATCTACGCCGGCTCCTGGTATATCCAAACCCTCCAGGAAGAAGCCCGCAGCAAAAAGGACCTCGCCGCCCTCGACCAT
>JAUWBD010000050.1 GCA_030605125.1 Verrucomicrobiota bacterium
GGAACATTCGCCCCCAGCTAAGCGCCTTCGTGCCGCCCGCTACAGCCGAAACACAGGGAGACGTTTTCCGCGCCTCTGGGATCGGTGCGCGCAACTCCGGACTTGCGCGCGAGGCCGGGCTTAAACAAGGTCCGCCTCCCGGCAGTGACGGCGCGATCGCCAAGTGGTAAGGCCGAGCTCTGCAAAAGCTCTACCGCCGGTTCGATTCCGGCTCGCGCCTCCAATTTCCCCGCCCGCCCGCCCGCCGTGCGTTTTTCGCCGGCGGGCGGGCTTGTTTTCGGGGTCAGAGTTCCCGGATGCGGAAGGTGAGGCGCACCTCGTCGGTTTTTCGGTCCGGTCGCGGCGGCATGCGGAGCCGCGAAAAGGCATCGAGCACCGACTGGTCGAAGGCCGCGTTGCCCGAACCCCGCACGATACGCACGCCCGAGACCGAGCCGTCGGCGCCGAGGGTGAAGCGAACCTCCGCGCTGAGTTGGTCGCTCAGGCCGTCCGGCGCCTCGTGGTTTTCGCGCAAGCGGGCGAAGAGCGAGGAGAAGTAGGCGTCCAGCGCGCTGGAATCCGCCGCCGGCGACGTCGTCGAGCGCGGCGGGGCGGGGGCGACCACGCGGGGCGGGGCCTGCGCGGCCGCCCGTTGCTCGGCCGCGGCGGCGGCCTCCGCGGCGGCGCGGGCGCGTTCTTCGCGTCGCCGGTCTTGGGCGATCTCGCGTTGGGCGCGGCGTTCTTCCGCGCGTTGGCGTTGGCGCATGGCGGTCAGGAAATCGGGCGCGGAATCCGCTGCGGCGTCTGCGGGCGCGGACTGGTCGGGCACCGCGACCAGCGTGAACACCGGCGGATCGTCCGGGACGCGTCCCAGCCACCAAGCGCCGACCAACAAGGCCACGACGATCCCCGCATGCAACGCGGTCGAGCGGAGCAGCGCGTTGCGCAAGCGCACCGAATCCGGCTCCGGCTCGGAGCGATCGGCGGGGGCGGCCAGGAAACGGAAGCGCATGCTCGGCGCGGATGTTTTGAGGCGGCGCCGCGACCTCAACCCGAATCGCCCGGGCCCCCCGGTGGCGGTTGAAAAAAAGCCCCGCGGCCGTTGGGCGCGCGGGGCGAGGAGAAGAGCAAGCCCGCGCCAGGTGCGGGCGTGGCTGCGCGGGCTACACCGCGCCGACGACGGCGGGGACCTTCGTGGGGTCGAACTGATAGACGCGCTTCGGGAAGTCCGGGGTCGGCGGGAAGGGCACGACCTTGTGGAACTTCTTCAGCGCGGCGTCCCAGTTCTCCACCAGGCTCTGCGCGTGCTTGCTGCCGGTCAGGCGGAAGTGCAGCGCGATCAGGTTGCGCAGGCTGTCGGATTCCGCGCCCGCCTCGAGGCGCTCGAGGCCGATCATCGCGGGGTTGATCTTCTTCGCGAAGGTGTCCGCCTCGTCATACACGAAGGCGATGCCGCCGCTCATGCCGGCGCCGAAGTTCACGCCGGTGTCGCCGAGGATGACGACGAGGCCGCCGGTCATGTATTCGCAGCCGTGGTCGCCCACGCCTTCGACCACCGCGGTGGCGCCCGAGTTGCGGACGGCGAAGCGCTCGCCGGCACGGCCGGCGGCGAAGAGGTGGCCGCCGGTGGCGCCGTAGAGGCAGGTGTTGCCGATGATGGACTGGTCCTTCCAGACGAAGGTCTCGGAGGCCTTGGGGCGGATGATGATCTCGCCGCCATTGATGCCCTTGCCGACGTAGTCGTTGGCCTCGCCGAGGAGGGTGAGGCGCACGCCGTTGACGAGGAAGGTGCCGAAGGACTGGCCGGCCGAACCGGTGAAGGTGAGGTCGATGGTGCCGGAGGGCAGGCCTTCGTCGCCGTTGAGGAGCGCGATCTGGCCGGAGAGCATCGTGCCGACGTCGCGGTTGACGTTGGTGATCTTGTAGCGGCGGACGAGGCTCTTGGACATCTTGAGGAGGACGTCGCGCGCCTCCTGCACGATGAGCTCGTCGAGCGAGCCTTCGTTGCCGAAGCGCTCGTTGCGCTCGCGGGTGTGGTAGCGGTCGGTCTCGCCGGTGGGGTCCGGGTTGTGGAGCAGGCCGCCGAGGTTGAGGAGCTTGGTCTTCGGGTTGGCGGGATCGTCGATCTGCTCGAGGAGGTCCACGCGGCCGATGATGTCGTTGAGATTCCGCGCGCCGAGCTTGGCGAGGTAGTGGCGGACGTCTTCGGCGACGGCGTTGAAGAAGTTGATGATGTTTTCCGGCTTGCCGCGGAATTTGGCGCGGAGGTCTTCGCGCTGGGTGGCGACGCCGACCGGGCAGGTGTTGAGGTGGCAGACGCGGAACATGGCGCAGCCGCCGGCGATGAGGGCCGCGGTGCCGAAGTTGAACTCCTCGGCGCCGAGGAGGGCGGCGATGACGATGTCGCGGCCGGTCTTCATGCCGCCGTCGGTGCGGAGGACGACGCGGCCGCGGAGGCCGTTCATCATGAGGACCTGATGGGCCTCGGCGACGCCGATCTCCCACGCCGAGCCGGCGTTCTTGATCGAGGCGAGGGGCGAGGCGCCGGTGCCGCCATCGTGACCGGAGACGAGGACGACGTCGGCGTAGGCCTTGGCCACGCCGGCGGCGACGGTGCCGACGCCGGAGGACGAGACGAGCTTCACGCAGACCTTGGCGCGCGGGTTGACCTCCTTGAGGTCGAAGATGAGCTGCGCGAGGTCCTCGATGGAGTAGATGTCGTGGTGCGGCGGGGGCGAGATGAGCGTCACGCCGGGCACGGAGTAGCGGAGCTTGGCGATGAGCGGAGTGATCTTCGCGCCGGGCAGCTGGCCGCCCTCGCCGGGCTTGGCGCCCTGGGCCATCTTGATCTCGATCTCCTTGGCGGAGGAGAGGTAGGCGGCGGTGACGCCGAAGCGGCCGGAGGCGACCTGCTTGATGGCGGAGTTGGCGTTGTCGCCGTTGGGGCGGACGTTGAAACGATCCGGGTCTTCGCCGCCTTCGCCGGAGTTGGATTTGCCGCCGATGCGGTTCATCGCGATGGCGAGGGCCTCGTGCATCTCGGGGGAGAGGGCGCCCATGGACATGCCGGCGGTGGTGAAGCGCTTGCGGATGTCCTCGATGCTCTCGACCTCGTCGATCGCGACGGGCGTGCGGCCATCGAAGCGGATCTTGAGCAGGTCCTTGAGGGCGACGGGCTGGTGCTCGTCGCTCTGGGTCTTCCAGTCTTGGTAGCCGGCGAAGTCGCCCGACTTGATGAACTTGTTCATCGAGGCGACGACCTTGGGGTTCCAGGCGTGGAATTCGCCTTCGCCGCGCTTGTTGACGCGGTAGTAGCCCTCGGGCTGGAGGGCGAGCGGGGCGGCGGGGGCCTCGGCCGGGAAGGCGCGGGCGTGGCGCACGAGGGCCTCCTCGGCGATCTGGAGGTAATCGATGCCGCCGATGGGCGAGGAGGTGCCGGTGAAGCATTCGCCGACAACCTTGGAGGAAACGCCGAGGGCCTCGAAGATCTGCGCGCCGCGGTAGCTGGCGAGGGTGCTGATGCCCATCTTGGCCATGATCTTGTAGAGACCGGCGTCGATGGCGTCGCGGAAGTTGAGCAGGGCCTTGGCGGGCTCGATGGGCTTGGAGGTTTTGCCGCTCGCGGCGATTTGCGCGACGGTGCAGAGGGCGAGGGTCGGGTAAACGGCGTTGGCGCCGAAGCCGAGCAAGCAGGCGATCTGGTGGACCTCGCGGGCCTCGCCGGTCTTGGCGACGAGGTCGGCCTGGAGGCGGAGGCCGGCGCGCACGAGCTGTTGGTGCACGGCGCCGACGGCGAGCAGCATGGGGATGCCGACCTGCTGGGCGGTGACGCCGCAGTCGGAGATGACGACGATCTTCGCGCCGTCGCGGACGGCTTTCTCGGCGGACTCGGCGAGGGCCTTGAGCGCGGGCTCGAGGGCCTTGGCGCCGGCGGTGGCGGAGAAGTGGGCGGGCAGCGTGACGACGCGGCCCTTCAGCGCGGGCACGTTTTCGAGCGCGGCGAACTCGTGGTGCAGGAGAATGGGCGACTCGAGTTCGACGAGGCCGGTGCTCTCCGGGAACTCCTCGAAGAGGCCGAGGCGGCCGCCGAGAAGCATGTGGAGCGACATGACCGCCTTTTCGCGGACGGAGTCGATGGGCGGGTTGGTGACCTGCGCGAAGAGCTGCTTGAAGTAGGTGTAGAGCAGGCGCGGGCGGCGGGAGAGGACGGCGAGCGGAGTGTCGTCGCCCATGGAGCCGGTGGGCTCGGCGCCCTCGGCGAGGGGCGTGAGCACCATCTCCATCTCGTCGGTTTCGTAGCCGAAGGCGAGCTGGCCGGTGAGGAGCGCCTCGGGCGCGTCGGCGGTGGGCGCGGGGGCGGCGCCGGCGAGGGTGTGGAGGTTGGTGAGGTGGCCGTCGCACCACTCGCGGTAGTGCGGGTCGGCGGTGATGGAGGCCTTCACCTCGGCGTCGCGCAGGAACTTGTTGTTCGCGAAGTCCACCGCGATCATGCGGCCGGGGCCGAGGCGGCCGGACTCGATGACCTTGCCGGGGAAGTCGTGCACGAGGCCGGCTTCGGAGGCGAGGATGACGTAGCCGTCGTCGAAGATCTTGTAGCGGGCGGGTCGGAGGCCGTTACGGTCGAGCGAGGCGCCGACGATCTTGCCGTCGGTGAAGACGATGGCGGCCGGGCCATCCCAAGGCTCGAGGATGGCGGAGTGGTAGCGGTAGAAGGCGCGGGTCTCGGGCGCGAGGGTCTTGTCCTTCTCCCAGGCCGGCGGCATCATCATCATGCAGGCGTGCAGGGGATTGCGGCCGCCGAGGGTGAGGAGCTGGAGGGCGTTGTCGAAGGAGGCGGAGTCGGAGCCGGAAGGCTGGACGAGGGGCTTGAGGTCGTCGAAGCGGTCGCCCCACACGCCGTGGGCGGTGGAGTTTTCGCGGGCGCGCATGAGGTTGCGGTTGCCGCGGATGGTGTTGATCTCGCCGTTGTGCGCCATCATCCGGAACGGATGCGCGAGCGGCCAGGTGGGGAAGGTGTTGGTCGAGTAGCGCTGGTGGAAGAGCGCGAAGCTCGAGGTGAAGAGGGGGCTCTTCAGGTCGAGGTAGAATTTCTTGATCTGCGCGGGGGTGAGCAGGCCCTTGTAAACGATGGTGCGGCTGCTGAAGGAGCAGATGTAGAAGCCCTGGATCTTGGCGCCGAGAACGAGGCGCTCGGCGGAGTTTTGCGCGAGGAAGAGCTTACGCTCGAACTCGTCGTCGGTGGTGTCGTCCTTGCGGGCGACGAGGGCCTGGACGATGAGCGGCTGGGTGTCGATGGCCTTGCGACCGAGGCAGGAGGAGTCGGTGGGGACCTCGCGCCAGCCGAGGAAGGAGAGGCCCTCGGCCTTGACGGCGGTCTCGACGATCTTGCGGCAGTGGGCCTGGGCGTAGTCGTCGCCCTTGGGCAGGAAGATCATGCCGACGCCGAGGTCGGTGTCGCGGAAGAGGGGCTTGTTGATCGAGGCGAGGTGGGCCTTGAAGAACTCGACGGGGAGCTGGGTGAGGATGCCGGCGCCGTCGCCGGTGACGGCGTCGGCGTCGATGGCGCCGCGGTGGGCGAGGGCCTTGAGGGCGGTGAGGGCGCGATTGACCACGTCGTAGGAGCGCTCGCCGTTCATCTTGGCGATAAAGCCGACGCCGCAGGCATCGTGCTCCTGGTCGGGAGAGTAGAGGGGGGAGGGGATGATGGCGGGCTGGGACGTGGCGGACATGTCGGAAAGGGAGGAAAGTGGCGAGTGGGCCGCGCGGCGGGCGGCGGCCGGAGTGCAGGAAGCAGGCCGAGGCGGACGGCTTTGGAAGGACGTAAAAGGCGCGCATTAGTTGGCGCGCCGGGGCTCGGTGCGAGCGAAATTTTGGCCAAAGCGGCGCAAAATTTGACGGCGCCCGGGGCCGCCCGAGGCGGAGGCCGGAGAGCTACGCAGATTCCCTGCGGGAGGGTGCGGAGCGGAAGCGGCGTCAGGCCTGGCCGAGAGCGGCGACTTGGGCGCGCAACACGAGGGGCAAGGCCGCGAGGTGCTCGACGGGCGCGAGGCCGGGATGTCGGGCGAGCGCGGCCTCGGCGGGGGCGAGCTCGCGCTCGATCTCGGCGACCACGGCGGCGAAGACGGCGTGTTGCTCCATCTGGCGGAGGCGGAGTTCGAGGCGCGGGGCGGCCTGGCCGAGCAGCTCGGCGTCCAGCTCGGCGCGCTCGGCCGGGGCGAGACGTTCGCGCAGGATCAGCAAGGGGAGGGTGAGCTTGCCGCTGGCGAGGTCGGTGCCGAGGGTCTTGCCGATGCGTTGCTCGCGGCCGAAGAAGTCGGCGAGGTCGTCGTAGATCTGGTAGGCGATGCCGAGGTGGCGGCCGAAGCGGGCGGCGTCGGTGACGAAGGCATCGGGGTGGCCGCCAAGGCGGGCGCCGAGGGCGCAGGAGACGCGGAAGAGCTCGGCGGTCTTGAGGTCGATGACGCGGTCGTAGTCGGCGCGGGTGATGGAGACCGAGCGGCGGCGCAGGGTCTGCACGATCTCGCCGGCGCAGACGCGGCGGGTGGATTCGCTGACGGCGCGGCAGACCTCGGTGGTGGGGAAAAGGGCGGCGAGGTGGAGGGCGTGGGCGAAGAGCGCGTCGCCGAGGAGGACGGCGGCGGCGGGGCCGTATTGGCGCGAGGCGGTGGGGCGGGCGCGGCGGACCTCAGCCTCGTCCATGATGTCGTCGTGCACGAGGGTGGCGAGGTGCACGAGCTCGACCACGGCGGCGACCTGCACGAGGTCGGGCGAGGGGGCGGCGGAGGCGCCTTGCCAGCCGCTGAAGAACACGAGCGCGGGGCGGATGCGTTTGCCCGAGGTGTCGATGCAGTAGTCGGCCATCTCGCGGATCTCGGGCTCGAAGGCTTCAAGCTGTCCGCGGAGGAAGGCATCGAGGGCGGCCATGTGCGGGGCCACGCGGGCGAAGACGCCGGCGAAATCGCGGGCGGGGACGGGCGGCGGCATGGCGGCGGCGGGAGCGGTCATAAAGCGGCGGGCGGGGAACGGTTAACCGCGCGATGGCAGGGCGCAATCCTCCGGGGGCGGAATCTGGCGGGGCGTGGCGGAAGGCGGCAACTCGCGGGTTGCCCGCCGCGGGCGGGGGCGCTGAGGCTGCGCGGCGATGAACGACAATCCCTTCGCCTTGGTGATGCTGATCGGGCTGGGCGGCTACTTCACGTGGCTGTGGGCGAGCGATTTGAAGGCGGTGCGGGCGGGCCGGCTCGATCCGGCGCAGGCTTTGCCGGGGGCGCGGTCGGCCTCGGCGCGGGCCTGCGTGATCGCGGTGGCGGGGGCGCTGGTCATCCTGGCCGCGGAGACCTGGGGCGAGATCGCGCTGGGGCTGAGCGCAGAGCAGTCGAGGATCACGTATTTGTTTGCGGCCTACACGCTGGTGCAGGCGATCGTGGAGGAGATCATTTTCCGGGGCTATGTGATCGTGGAGAACCGGGGCCGCGCGACGACGGTCGCGGTGGTGCTCGGGGCCTCGCTGCTTTTCGCCGCGATCCACCCCTTTCTGTGGACGTGGGAGGGCGGGCTCGTGTTCACCTTCACGGCGAAGGGCTGGTTCAGCTTTGCGGCGGTGTTTGCGGCGTCGCTGTGGTTCTACGCGTGCCGGCTGGCGAGCTGGAACCCGACGCGCTCCCTGTTGCCGTGTTTCGCCGCGCACTTGGCGAAGAATCTGGGCGTGATCGTGATCAAGGGGGCGCAGGGCTATCTGGTCGGGGTGTGGTGAGCGTGTTGGCGGCGGGGCTGCCGCGGCGGGGGGCGGGAAGGGGCGGGCCAACAAAAAGCCACCGCCCGAAAGGGCGGTGGCTGGAATGGATGGAGTGATGTCGGCTGAAGCCGAGCGGCTCAGTTCTCGCGCTCGAACAGCACCTCGGCGGTGGTGGGCCGGGCGGGCTCGACGACAGGCTCGGAGGCCTGCGCGGGAACCGGCGCGCCGCGCCGGCGGAGCGGGCTGCGCTTCTCGGGAGCGGGCGCGGGAGGCGGCTCGTCGGGGAGGAAGGGGCTTTCCGAGATGCGGCGGCCGGGCAAGTCGCGCTCGCGGAGGCCGGCGTCGTGGACTTGCTCGACGCTGAAGACGTCCTGCACCTGGGCGGCTTCGGCGCTCACGACCTTCGAGGTGATGAAGATCAGGAGGTTTCGCTTCGAGTTGTCGTCCGACTTGCTGCGGAAGAGACGGCCGATGCCGGGGACGTCGCCGAGGACGGGAACCTTGGTGGTGTTGCGGCCGGAGGTGGAGTCAAGCAGGCCGCCAATGGCGAGAGTGTGGCCGTCCTTCATCGAGACCTGGGTGCGGGTCTTGCGGGTGCGGATGATCGGGATCTCCGCGCCGCTGGCGCCGCCGAAGGTGACGGGATCGGGGGCGCGCACGCTGATCTCGGGCTCGAGGCTGAGGCGGATGAAGCCCTGCGAATTTACCTGCGGGGTGACCTTCAGGAGGACGCCGATGGGCTTGTATTCGAAGCCGCTGACCTCGAAACGGCCCTGCTCCGCATTGTAGGTGTAGTTGGGAATCGGATACTCCTCGCCGACGTTGATCTCGGCGGTGGTGTTGTTGAGCGTCACGATCGTGGGATTGGAGACCACGCGGCTGTCGTTGACGGTCTGGAGGGCGCGCAGGGCGACGTTGAACTGCGGGGCGGTGAGCACGGCGCCGTAGCCGATGCCGGCGGTGGTCGGATCGGGGCCGCCGGCCGTGCCGCCGGTATTGGTGCCGAGGTTGGTGCGGGCGGAGGGGCCGGTGAGGTAGTCGATGGGCGAGTAGCCGACGGAGTAGTTGTTCAGCGAGGACCAGTTGATGCCGAGGTTTTTGACGTTGGTGTCGTTCACCTCGATGAACTTGGACTCGATCATCACCTGGTCGGTGGCCTTGTCGAGGTCGCGCAGGACGGGGAGGATGCGGCCGAGACGCGAGGGGCGCTCGGAGATGATGAGGGCGTTGATGCGCTTGTCCACGAGCACGCGGGCGCCGCCGGCGGAGTCCACGAGCGGGGTGACGGAGGGGGCGATCTCCTCGGCGCGGGCGTAGTTGAGAATGAATACCTCGGTGGTGAGGGGCTCGAGGGTGAGGCTCTCGTTGGTGACGATCTTGATGATGTTGCCGTCCTCGACGTAGGTGTAGCCGACGGGCTGGAGAACGACCTTGAAGATCTGGCGCCAGGTGACGTCGCGGAGCTTGATCGAGGTGCGGCCCTGGAGCGTGTCGGGCATCACGAGGTTGAGCTCGAAGAGGTCGGCGACATTGCGCAGGATGTTGCGGATATCCTCGTCGGGGAAGTCAACCGAGAGGGTGTCCTTCGGCTCTTCGGGGGTGATGGCCGCGGGGGTGGCGGGAATCGTGGTGAGATTGGTTTCGGCCGAGGCCGCGGCGGGGGCTTGGGGCGCGGCGGCCGGGACCGTGGGCGGAACAACCGCCGTGTCGGCGGAGGCGTCGGGAGCCTCGGCGGCGGGCGCGCCCGGGGCGGGGGGTTCAGACTGGGCGGTGGCGATGAGCGGTGTTACCAGAATACTGAGCAGCGCGAGACGGCGACGAGTTTGTGGATTCATGGACGGGTGGGGGTGGTGGTCGAAGTGGCGGAAATATGAACCGGACGCGTGTGGACGTTCTCGCCGCGACGAACCGTGAAGGAGGTCGAAGTGACCGCGGCGAGTTGTAGCTCGTAGGAGCGCCCCTCAAAGCTAATTGTAAATAGCTCCCCCACTTTGAGTCTTTTTTGACCCAGGAGAAGGATGGGTTCTCCCCCGATGGACACGGTGCCGGTGGCGGGAATCTGCGCGGCGATCCGGGCGAGGATTTCGGCGCCGTTCACGGGCACGACAGGCGTGGGTTCGGGGACGGCGGAGGGCGTGGCCGACGGAGCGAGTTCGCGCGGGATGAATGGATTCGGCGTCGGCGAGGGCAGGGTGACTTCGCTGTTTCGAGCTTGGGCGACGCGCACCGCGTCGGCCACCACCTGCTCGCGCAGTTTTGGCGCCACCAGATCGGGCTTCGACTCGGCATGCAGGGCGACGCCGCCCGCGAGCAGCGCGGAGGAGAGAAGGAACCGACGGGCAAAGGGACGGCGGGAGATCATGGGCGGTATCCGAGGAGCTGGACGGTGAGGCTGATCATCTGCGTGTCCTCGGTGGGCTTGGCCGTGGTGGCGGAGGTGACGCGCGAAAGGGTGGCGACGCGATCGAGGCGGGCGAGGAAGTCGATCAGCTGCGGATATTCGCCCCGCACGGTGAGGCTGAAGGGGATGGGGGCGTAGGTGGTGACCGGCGCGCCACGAGCCGGAGGGGGCGAGGAGAGCTGGCGCAGGTCGAGCAACTTCACGCCCGAGTCGGCCTCGATGCGGTAGAACACCTGCTGGTTGCGCGCGAGCTCGCTGACGCGGAGAGCGCCGGCGGCGATGGTTTCGTTGGCGCTCTGGAGCGACTGCAGGTGGGTGTCGAGCTGGGCGGAGAAACGGACGTTGTTGGAGAGGCGGGTGAGCTCTTTCTCGCGTTCCGCGAGCTTCTCCTCGAGCTCTCCCGGAACATCCATGCGGAAATAGGTGGCCAGGCCCAGCGCGAGCACGAGACCGCCGCAGGCGAAGAGCAGGGGGCGCCGTTTCGCGGCGGCGACGATGTCTTTGGTTTCGAGGCTCATTTTTTGGCGGCGGGGGCTTTCTTGAACGTGAACACAAGCTCGAGGTTGAGGCTCGATTCCTCCACGTTTCGACCGAGGTTGGTGAGCGAGACGCTCTCAAAGTGAACGCCGAGCACCGGATCGGTCTGGAGCTGCCGCACAAAGTTGGAGGCGACATCGCTGGCGGCCGCGTCGAGCCCCGGGACCACGCCGATCACCGACACCGATTGACCGGGGCCACGAAAATCGACGCGTCGGACGAAGATGCCCGGGGGCAAGATCTCGCCGAGGTGGACGAGGAATTCGCCGAAGCGGAAGGGGTCGCGGACCAAGTCGTAGGCTTCGTTGAATTTTTTCTGCTCCGCGACGAAGCGGGCGTAGTTTGCCTGGGCGCGCTCGCTTTGGGGAGCGGTGGTCGTGATGCGGCTCTCCACGTCGGCCAGGCTGCTCTTGAGCGAGGCGATGTTCCATTCGCGGTGCGCGACAAACAAGGCCACGGCCAAGGTCACGGCCACCGCGGCGAAGTTGATGAAGAAATCCGTGCGGACGGTCTTGGTGTCGGGCAGTCGGCTAAAGTCCCGGAAGTCCGGCCGCCAAGGAATGGTCTGGGGGGCGGTCTTGTCTCCGCCGGATTTTTTAAGCAGCGACAGCATCGGAGGCGGGGGAGTTGAACGGGATCATGAGGCCGAGCAGCGCGAGCTTGCGGGCGTCGAGGGAGGTGGCGGAGACGCTCTCGCCGAGGGTGATCTGCCGGGCGCTCAGCCAAGGCACGACTTCCGGTTGCAGCACGGTCACGCCCACCTGCGCGGCGATCACGGCTTCCAGCCAGACGAGTTTCGAGGAGAGCACCGGGCAGATGAGCTGGCTGATCGACTGGCCGGTCTGCACCTCGTAGAATCCCATTGAGGACTGGAGCTCCTTGAGCAGGCGCTTGCAGAGCGACGCGCCCATGCCGGTGAAGTCGAACGTGTTGGAGAAAAACAGCTTTCGGGCGGATTCCTCGTCCTTGAGGCCCAGCTCCTTTTGCACGACGGGGACCATGGCATCGAGACCGACGGAGATCGGCCGCGTAGCCTCGATGCCGCGCGCGCTGACGATGTAGGACTGCGTTTGGTCGGGGCCGAGCTCAAGCACCAGGGTGGGCTTGGACGATTCGGTGAACTTCAGGTAGTCGATGATCGCACCGAGGGCCGCCATGCTGGAAAGCTCGAGGCGTTCGGGGAAAACGCCTTGCCTGAGGAGCAGCTCCTGTGTGCGGGCCACCTCGGCGGAGGGGAGGCCGCAAAAGACCGCTTCTTTGTTGGAGCCGGTGCGGCCCGGTTCGAAGTCCAATCCGTCAAAGGCGTTGATCACCGAGATGGCGTGGGTCTCGGGGTCGATTCGGAACTGCGAGTTCACCACCTCGGAGAGGTATTCGGGCTCCTTGACTCGTTTGAGATCGAGCGTGGCGCGCCGGATGAAGCGCGAGGCCGGGCAGATCCCGCAACGTGCGTGCGCGTAGCCGCTCCCTTTCTTCGGCTTGAGCGCCTCGACGGCCACCCGCAGCGCGCCTTCGTCGGCGGTGTCGAATTCGCGAATCTCCTCGATGACCAGTGGCGTCTGCGGGGACGATACCCTGGCGAACAACGTGGTCTGTTCACCACGATCCAATACGTATCCCTTGGGCTTGGCGGCGAAAAGCATGGGCTTTAGCGGGTGCCGCGGCCAAGCGGGTTGAAGGCAAGGACGGACTTCATGCGGAGGGCAGGGACCCTTCGTCTCCCCCGGGGGAGTGACAAGACTTTTTACAGTTAATCCCCCATGACGGATGCGTAAAAAAGGCCGCCCCCGGAGACCGGGCTCCGGGGGCGGCTGAACCTAAAACACGCTTCGGGACGAAGCGTTGGCGGGCACCTTACTTCTGCCAGGTGCGCTTCTTGTGACGATTAGCCTTCAAGCGCTTTTTGCGCTTATGCTTGTTCATCTGGAGACGGCGCTTCTTTTTGAGGTTGCCCATGAGAGTGAGGGATTAGGTTTTGTTGAGAGAAAACCGTCTGGAAAACAGGCTCCCTTCGCCGGTGTAAAGCCCAATTTCCTTCGGGAGTTTTCTGCGGGACCGTGTGCGGGAGCGCTCAATGGCGCGGACCAGGGTGGCGCAGGGAGCGCGGCACGACGCAGGCGGGTTGCGCGGCGGCGGCATCAGGGGCTAGGGTGGCGGGATGGAAAAGCAAACTTCGGCTTCCGAAAACAAATCCGCCTGCGGATTGCCGTCCCGGGTGGTGATCGAGATGGCGGGGCGCCCCGTGCAGCGGACGGACGCGGAGTGGCGCGCGCTGCTCACCCCGGAGCAGTATCGGGTGACGCGTCTGCAAGGCACCGAGCCGCCGTTCAGCAATGAATTTTGCGACCACCACGAGGACGGCGTGTATTTCTCCGTCGGCAGCGACACGCCGCTCTTCGATTCGCGCGACAAGTTCGAAAGCGGCACGGGCTGGCCGAGCTTCACCCGGCCGATCGAGCCGAAGTTTGTCGGCGCGCAGGTGGACGAGAGCCACGGCATGCGGCGGATCGAGGTGCACTGCGCGGTGGATGGCGGTCACCTCGGGCACGTGTTCGAGGACGGCCCGCGGCCGACGGGGTTGAGATTTTGCATCAACTCGGCGGCGCTTCGCTTCATGCCCCGGGCGGACTTTGAGCGGTGGGTGAAGGAACGCGGGCTCTGAGCGCGACACGGGCGAATCATTTTTCTGCTCCGGCATAGGCGGCATGGGGGGCGCGAAGGACCGCGCTTTACACCGGACTCGTGGCCTGAGCATAAGCATGCGTCGCCCGTAGCCCCAGCGGCGCGCTCCCAGCTTTCGCACTCCCCGTGGTCGTCCATATTCCGATCCTCGTTTTCGCCCTGCTGTTGTTGTTGTTTCCGCGCAACTGGCTGCGCCACGGCCCGCGCGTGGGAGGCCGCCCGGTCCGGCGGCAACCGGGCGAGCCCGCTCCGGAACGCGATCCGAACGAGCGCGGCCTCAAGCCCTTGGTCGAGGCGGCCAAGCCGCGAAACTGGATCGACTTTGGGCGCGGCGCGGTGGGGGCGCTCGCGCTGACATGCGCCGCGATTTTGGCGCCCGAGGGCGGCTTGGGCGGTGACTGGCAGACCCTCACGTTGCACGGTGTCGTGCTGGGTGTCGCCTCCATCGTGCAAATGTTGCGCGTCGAGGGGCGGCTCACGCTCTTCGCGCCGATTTATTTCCTGCAGGGTGTCACCTTCGGGATCGCCGGCTGGTTCGTGGGCTTGGTTGCGATGGTCGGGAGCTGGGCTTTGACGCCGGTGCTCCCTGGCCCGGGCGGGTTGTTGTTTGTGCAGGGGGCGGTGGCGCTGAGTCTGGGGCTCTTGTTGGGCAATACCGCCCCGCCGGCGCTCATGATCCTCGCGGGGGTGATCTGGTTGCCGATGTTGGTGAGCATATTGATGCATCGACGCTTGTCGGCCTCGTTCGACAAGCGGCTGAAGTGGGTGCCGCGCGAGAATCGCGATCGGCGTGCGGCCACGGCGGCGCATGCCGGCGACGGGGACGATGAGTAAGGCGAGTGGCGATAGGAGCGGGTCGATGCGCGTGTGGCTGGAAGCCACGCGGCCGCGCACGCTGCCGGCCGCGGTGGCGCCGGTGTTCGTGGGCACGGCGCTGGCTTGGCGTGAAGGCGAGGCGAAGTGGCCGGCAGCGGCGGCGTGCCTCGGCTTTGCGCTGCTGGTGCAGGTGGGCACGAATTTCGCCAACGACTACTACGATTTCATCAAGGGGGCGGACACGAGCGAGCGGGTGGGCCCCCGGCGCGCGGTGGCGAGCGGGCTGATCGCGCCATCCATCATGCGCGCGGCGATGATCGCGGTCTTCGCGGCGGCCTTCGCGCTGGGGCTCACGCTGCTCGCCTATGGTGGCTGGCCGCTCCTGGTGATCGGCGTGGCGAGCATCGCCTGCGGCGTCGCCTACACCGGCGGGCCTTATCCGCTGGCCTACCACGGGCTCGGTGACGTGTTTGTGTTTGTCTTCTTCGGCTTGGTGGCGACGGGGGCGACGGCCTTTGTGCAGACCGGCGAGCTCTCGGCGGCGGCGCTGATCGCGGGGACGGGCGTGGGCGCGCTCGCGACAAACATCCTCGTGGCGAACAACTATCGTGACGTCGAAACCGACGCCAAGGCCGGCAAGCGCACGTTGCTCGTTCGCTGGGGCAGGGCATACGGGCGGGCGCAGTTCGCCTTCGCGCACGCGTTGGCGGTGACGATTCCGCTCGTCCTCGTGTTGTTCGGGGCCGCGGCGGGTTGGGCGGCCTTGTTTGTCTCCTTTATCGCGGCGGCGATGGCGATGCGTCAGGGCAACCGCTTGGCCGCGGCGCGCACGGCGGGGGATTGCATCGCGTTGCTCGGCTCGACGGGGCGCTGGTTGGCGATCTACGGCGTGCTGCTCGCGGGAGCGGTCGTGGCGGGTTGAGGACGGGCGGGCCGCCGAGCGCGCTCGGCTTTGGGCTCAGGCCCAGTCGGCGAGGAAACGCTCGAGGTCGTCGAGGCTCGGGCTCTGCGCGGTGCGCACGTAATGGCCGCTGGTGCAGACGCCGAGCGCGAGGCAGGCCTCGGGATCGAGGCCGAGCAACTGGCCTTGGGCGAAGCCGCCGTTGAAGTGGTCGCCCGCGCCGGTGGTGATGACGGGGTTTTCGCAGTAGGGCCCGGGCACCCAGGCGGTGCCGGCCGCGGTGGCGCAGGCGGCGGATTCGCGGGGGTGGATGACGACGGTGGCGAGGCCGAGCTTGTTGCGGATGGCGGCGCAGGCGGCGCGGAGCGAGGCCTCGTCCTTCTCGGGCGCGGCGAGGCCGAGGGCGGTGGCGACCTGCTGCGCCTCCTTGAGATTTAGGCCGAGGGCGACATTGCCGAAGGCTCCGAAGCGGGCGATCAGCGCGAGCGCCTCGAGGAGGTCCTCGCGGGTGCGTTTTTCCGGGTCGGCAAGGTCGAAGAAAAAGGTGCGGGGAGCGGCGCCGGCCGGGCGGGGCGCGAGGGCGGGTAGGACGGTGGTGACGAGGTCGCGGAAGATCCCGGTCATGTTCGGGATCATGGTCCAGTTGACCAGGGCGACGAGGTCGGCGGCGGCGAGCTCGGCGCGGAAGCGCGAGGCGTCCATCACCTCCTCGATCCGGGCGAGGGTGATCGTGTCGAGGCTGCGGAGCTGCCCGAGCATGAGTTTACCGTCGCCAAACTCGACCGCGATCGTGGTGGCGGGTTCGCAGAGCGAGATCACCTCCGCGCGATCGGCGAAGCTTTGAAAAACCGAATGGATGACGGGATTCCCCAGCGAGCCGATGTAGGTGATGCGCGTGCCGCCGGCGAGGAGGGCGGCGGCCATGATCGGGCCGTTGCCGCCGAGCTTGTCCATCAGCGGGTAGAACTCGAGGTTGGTGCTCTTGCCGGCCGCGCCGGCGATGCGGGCGGCGAATTCGGGGATGCTGGCGATCGGCGTGAAGGCCTCGCCCTGGCCGGTGCGGGTGGCGACGGGCTTCACGATCGTGTCCACGAAACCATCGAGACCGACCAGCGCCCGGCGGGCGGGGACGGCGGCTCGGGCGGAGCGGAGGGAGGAGAGGGCGCGGGTCTTGAAGCTGGACATGGCGTCGGCGGAGAAGCGGGCGAAAGCGAGTAGAAACACGGAGCAATGCGGCGGGCCGTTGGCGGCCGCAACCGGGAAATGTTCCGCGCCGGCACGGGATTATTTCTGCACGGACGGGGCGGCTTTTCCGTTGAAGACGCGGGCGCGGCGCGCTTCGTCTCGGGACCTGTTTCGCGCCCTCTCTCCCGGACCCATGCCCATCGCCTCGCCCGTTCTCGGCACCGTCAACCTCTTCGAGGTGTTCAGCATTTCCGACGTCGTCGGCCAGGCGATCACCCTCGGTCTCGCGATCTTCAGCATCGTCGCCTGGACGGTGATGTTTCAGAAGTTCTCCGAGCTGAAACGCCTCCGCATGCTCAACCTCGCCTTCGAGCAACGCCTGCGCGACGAGCGCACGCTGCTCGATCTGCCGGAATCCTTCCGCACCCGGCGCTCCATCCCCTACGCCGACGTCTATGCCGACGCGGTCGAGGCCTACTGGCGCGCGGCCTCGATCCTTCAGGAAAAGGGCATCGATTCCGGCCGCGCGCGCTTGGAGCACGCGGAAAACGGCATCCAGCGCGCAATCGCGCGCCAGACCCTGCGCTACGAGAGCAGCATGATCTTCCTCGCCTCGATCGTCTCCGGCGCGCCCTTCCTCGGGCTCTTCGGCACGGTCTGGGGCGTCATGGCGGTCTTCTCCGCCGTCGCCGGCCAGACGCAGGCCAACCTCCAGACGCTCGCGCCCGGCGTGTCCTCGGCGCTGCTCACCACCGTCGCCGGCCTCGTGGTCGCGATCCCCTCGGTCTTCGGCTACAACGTCCTCCTCAGCAAGACGCGCCAGCTCGCCACCGAGATGGAGAACTACGCCTCGGCCCTCGCCGACCGGCTCGAGCTGGAGAGCAAGTGATCCGCCCGCGCCGCCGCCCCGCCCAGCCGTAGCGAAAAACCGGATACCAACACGATGGCCCGCACCTTCCGGCGCAACCGCCAGATCCAGGCGCTCTCCGAGCTGAACGTCACCAACATGCTCGACCTGGCCTTCGTGCTGCTGGTGATCTTCATGATCGCCACGCCGCTGATCCACCAGGAGCAGACGATCCCGGTGCAGCTCCCGGTCGAGTCGCCGCGCGCGCAGGCCGCGCCTGATCGCGACACCCGTTTCGTTGCCATCACCGTGCGCGCCGACGGCACCTACTTGATCGACGCCGACGGCAACCGCCCCCTCTCCGCTCGCGACCTCCCGGGCCGGCTCGCCGCCCTGGCCGTCGTGTCGCCCGGCGCGAAGCAGCCCGTGATCCGCATCCGCGCCGACGCCGACGTGCCCTACCAGCGCGTGGTCACCCTGATGGATGAGCTGAAGAAGGCGCAGCTCGAGCGCATCAGCTTCGACACCCAGCCCCAAGGCGCGGCGCAGCCGCCGCCCCGCCGCCGCTGAGCCCGGAGGAACCCTCCTTCGCGCCCGAGGTCCCTTTTCTTCCGTCCACGCCCGCGGTTTTCCCGATGCCCGTCATCGCCCGTCCTGTCAGCTACGGTCCGAGCAGCGCCGCCGATCCGGCGGAAGGGCGGAGCTTTGGCGGCGCGTTCTGGGTGTCCGTCTTTTTGCACGGCCTCACGGTCGGCCTGATCGTGCTCTTCGCCTTTTTCCTGCGCGAGCGACCCAAGCCCGAGCCGCGCATCTTCGAGCTGGTCGCCGGCGAGGGCGACAACTTCGCGGCCAACGAGGCGCCGGCCGGCAGCGAAGCCGGGCAGTCCACGGTCGCCGAAATCACTTTTCAGGCGCCGGAGGTTCCCGTCTGGGTGCCGCCCCCGCCGGTGCCGGTCGAGGCGGTCGCCCCGCCCGAGCCGCCGCCGACTCCGGTCAGCCGCGTGGCGCCCGTGCCGGTCGAGCCCGCGAAGTCCGTGGTCCAGCAGCCCCCCGCGCAGCCGGCCCCGAACTTCGCGCGCCAGATCAACCGCACCCTGCAGCGCGAGAAACAGAAGACCGAGCGCGAGCTGCAGCAGCAGCGCGAGCGGGAGGCCCGCGAGGCCAAGGAGCGGGAGCTCGCGAGCAAGCGCCTCACCCACGAGGAATACCTGAAGACGCTGGCCAACAAAACCCCCCCCTCGCAGCGCCCGCCCGCCGCCAATCCCGCGCCGACGCCCGGGCCGCGGCTCGATCCCGGCGCGATCCGCAAGGGCGTGACGGGCGCGGCCGGGGCGCAAACGGCCGGCGCGGGCGGCACGGCCACGGCCGCCGCTGAGGCCGCCGCGATGGATCGCTACTTCGCGATGCTGAAGCAGCGCCTGCGCGAAAGCCACCAGCAGCCGCCGGGATTGAGCGATCTGCTCAACGCGGAGGTGAGCTTTACCATCGCCGCGAACGGCACGATCTCGGGCGTGCGCATCGTGCGCGGCTCGGGCAACGCCGCCTTCGACCAGTCGGTGCTCGATGCCTTTGCGCGCGTGCGCATGCCGGCGCGCCCCGACTCGAAGACCGACTCGACGCGGCTCACCTTCCGCCTGCGCGAGGCCTGATCCGCGCCCCGCCTCGTCGCGGATCCCCGGCCGGGCTTCACGCCCGCTTCACCCGCACCGCTCTGCGGCGCTCGGGAAACAACTCCCGGCACAGGCCGCACACGGTGCCGTCGCAGCCGCGCGCGGTGCAGTGCTCGCGCCCGTAGAAGATGATCCGCAGGTGCAGCGCGTTCCAGCGTTCGCGCGGGAAGAGCCGCTTCAGGTCCTCCTCGGTGCGCTCCACGCTCGCGCCCAGCGGGGTGAGCTTCCAGCGCTGCGCCAGGCGATGGATGTGCGTGTCCACCGGGAAGGCCGGCACGCCGAAGGCCTGCGCCATCACCACCGAGGCCGTCTTGTGGCCCACGCCCGGCAGCTCCTCCAGTTCCTCGAAACTGCGCGGCACCTCGCCGCCGTGTTTCTCGATCAGGATCTCCGAGAGCCGGCGGATCGCCTGCGCCTTGCGTGGCGCGAGGCCGCAGGGCCGCACGTGCGAATCGATCTCCTCGACCGTGAGGCGGACCATCTTGCCGGGCGTGTCCGCCCGCGCGAAGAGGCCGGGCGTTTGCAGGTTCACCCGTTTGTCGGTGCATTGCGCGGAGAGCAGCACGGCGACGAGCAGCGTGTAGGGCGAGGTGTGGTCGAGCGGGACCGGCGTCTGCGGATAGAGCTCGGCGAGCCGAAGGTCGATGAGCGCGGCGCGCTCGCGGGCGGTGGTCATGGCCCGCTTCTTATCCGGGCTCGTCGCCGTCCGCCAAGCCTCGGCCTCGGCCGGGCTGCGCGGCATGAAAAAGCCCGACGCGCCGGGCGGGCGGGTCGGGCTCGGGGAGCGGGCGGGGCGTGGAGCCGTCGCCGTATCAGGAAAGGCTTACGCCCTTCTTCTGCGCGGCGCGGAGGAGGGCGTCGGCCATGTCGGTGGGCGTGGCGGCGACCTCGATGCCGCACTCCTGGAAGACGGCGATCTTGGCGGCGGCGGTGTCCTCGGCGCCGCCGACGATGGCGCCGGCGTGGCCCATGCGGCGACCAGCGGGGGCGGTGGCGCCGGCGATGAAGCCCGCGACGGGTTTCTTGCAGTTGTCCTTGATCCAGCGCGCGGCCTCGACCTCGGCGCTGCCGCCGATCTCGCCGATGAGGATGATGCCCTTGGTGTCGGGGTCCTCGTTGAAGAGCTTGATGACGTCGAGGTGGCTGGTGCCGTTGACGGGGTCGCCGCCGATGCCGACGGAGGTGGACTGGCCGAGGCCCTTGGAGGTGATCTGGAAAACCGCTTCGTAGGTGAGGGTGCCGGAGCGGGAGACGATGCCGACGTGGCCCTTCTTGTGGATGTAGCCGGGGGCGATGCCGATGCGGCAGCCGCCCTTGGAGCCCTCGCCGGTGCCGGGGGTGACGAGGCCGGGGCAGTTCGGGCCGATGAGGCGGGTCTTCTTGCCGGCGATGGCGCGCTTCACGCGGATCATGTCCTTGATCGGAATGCCCTCGGTGATGCAGACGGCGAGGTCGAGGCCGGCATCGACGCACTCGAGGATGGCGTCGCCCGCGAAGGGCGGCGGCACGAAGATGACGGAGACGGTGGCGCCGGTGGCGGCGGCGGCCTCGTGGACGGAGTTGAAGATGGGGACCTTGTGGCCGGCGTGCTCGAAGAACTGGCCGCCCTTGCCGGGGGTGACGCCGGCGACGAGCTGCGTGCCGTAGTCGAGCGAGAGCTGCGCGTGCTTGGCGCCGAAGGCGCCGGTGATGCCTTGGACGAGGATCTTCGTCGCGGGAGTGATCAGGATGCTCATTTTCTTAAGATGTTTTTTGAACCACGGAGGGCAGGGAGAGCACGGAGGAGAGAAGGGCGCGGGTGTGGGGCTCTTCCGATCTTCTCTCCGTGAACTCCGTGTGCTCCGTGGTTAGTTCGAATTTAGGCGACGAGTTTGACGATCTTCTGGGCGGCGTCGGCCATGGTGTCGCCCGAGACGAGCGAGAGGCCGGAGGCGGCGAGGGTCTGCTTGCCCTTGGCGACGTTGTTGCCTTCGAGGCGGACGACGAGGGGGAGCTTGAGGCCGACTTCCTTCACGGCCTCGACGATGCCCTCGGCGATCACGTTGCAGTCCATGATGCCGCCGAAGATGTTCACGAAGATGCCCTTCACGTTGGCGTCGCCGAGGATGATCTTGAAGGCCGCGACGACCTTCTCCTTCGAGGCGCCGCCGCCGACGTCGAGGAAGTTGGCGGGGTTGCCGCCGTAGTGCTTGATGATGTCCATCGTGGACATCGCGAGGCCGGCGCCGTTGACGAGGCAGGCGATGTTTCCGTCGAGGGCTATGTAGGCGAGGTCGTATTTGGAGGCCTCGATCTCCTTGGGGTCCTCCTCGTTGAGGTCGCGCAGGGCGACGATCTCGGGGTGGCGGTAGAGGGCGTTGGAGTCGAAGGAGACCTTGGCGTCGAGGGCGAGCACGTCGCCGGCCGGGGTGGTGATGAGGGGGTTGACCTCGACCATGGCGGCGTCGGTCTCCCAGAACATGGTGTAGAGGTTCTTGAGCAGCTTGGCGGCGTTCTTGGCCTCCGTGCCGGAGAGGCCGAGGGCGCCGATCACCTGGCGTAGTTGAAAATCCGCTACACCGTAGGCGGGGTCGATGAGGACCTTGGTGATCTTCTCGGGCGTCTCGTGGGCGACCTTCTCGATCTCCACGCCGCCCTCGGTGGAGGCGACGATGACGGGGCGGGAGGAGGCGCGGTCGAGGAGGACGGCGAGGTAGTATTCCTTTTTGATGTCGCTCGCGACCGTGAAGTAAACGGTCTGCACCTTGCGGCCGGCGGCGCCGGTCTGGAGGGTGACGAGGGTGTTGCCGAGCATCTTGCCGGCGATCTCCTTCGCCTCGGCCTTGGTCTTGCAGAACTTCACGCCGCCCTTGAAGCCGTCGGTGAAGGTGCCCTTGCCGCGGCCGCCGGCGTGGATCTGCGATTTCACCATCGTGGGGCCTTCGGGGAGGGTCGCGAGCGCGGTGTCGAATTCCTCCTGCGTCTTGGCGGCGGCACCCTTGGGAACGGGCACCCCGAACTTCTCGAACAGGGCCTTGGCTTGGTATTCGTGAATGTTCATGCGAAAAGGGCTTAGGCTGCGCTTTGGCGACGGTTATGGCACGCAGAAAACGCCGGTGGAGTAGCCTTAGCCGTTTCGCTTTAGCACGGACACGACCGGCTTGCGTCGGCCTTATAGCGTCCGCAAGTTCCGCAAATGCAATCGCACGAGTTGCTCAAGGAGGTCCTCAAGCGCACCAGCGCGAAACAGATCGCGGCGGACATGGGCTTGTCGCTTTCCCTGATCTACAAGTGGGCGGAGCCCCCGGGCGAGGCGGCCGGCAGCGGCTCCAGCAATCCGCTGGACCGGATCGAGCAGCTCTTGAAGGCGAGCGGCGACAAGCGCATCGCGCATTGGGTCTGCGCGCGCGCCGGCGGGTTCTTCATCGAGAATCCGCCCGCGCGCGCGCCCGGCACCGCGCTGGTGCCGGCGACCAACGAGATCGTGCGCGACTTCGCGGAGCTGCTCTCCGTGATCACGGCGGCGAGCGCGGACCAGCAGGTCTCGGCGGCCGAGGCCAAGACGATCCGCGCGCGCTGGGAGGAGCTGAAGAGCGTGACGGAGGGCTTCGTGCAGGCGGCGGAGAAGGGGACCTTCCGCGACGGTCCGGGCGGGTCCTGAGCCGGTCCGCGGCGGCGCCGCCGCATGGTCGGGCGGGCGGGAAACGCCAGGGGATTGCGCGGCCGTGGCCGCTTGCGGCGCGGCGCGGGCCCGCCATGGTGGTGGAAATGAAAACCGCCCGGCGTAGTCTTTCCTCACGCGCGGTCGTGCTGGCCGTGGTCGCCCTGTTGTTCGCGGCGTGCTCCACGCCCTCGGCCCGGATCAAGCGCAACCAGGCGCTGTTCGACACGCTCCCGGCGGCGGAGCAGGCGTTGATCCGGGAGGGGAAGGTGGCGATCGGCTTCACGCCGGACATGGTGCGGCTGGCGGTGGGCGATCCGGACCAGCGTTGGGTGCGCACCGATGCCGCGGGCCGGAGCGAGATCTGGAGCTACACGACCTACGACGGCCTGGACGGCGCCCCGCTTTACCGCGGGGATTATCATCTGTATCGGGGCGGGTATCCGTTTTTCTACGACGGCGTCCACCGGCGCTCGGCGCGTCCGCGGGAGTATTTCAAGGTGACTTTCGTCGGGGGGCGGGTGTCGCAGATCGAGCAGAACGCGCGCTGAGCGCGGGCGCGGCTTCCGGGACCGGGGCGGGCGGCGCCGCGCCGGACCCTGCGGGCTTGCGCAGGACGGGCCTCGCGGCAGGCTCGCGCGCCATGTTGAGCGAATGGCTTTCCGGCCGCTGGGACTACGTCTGCTTCGTTTTGGGCGGAGCCGCGCTTTTCGGCGTGCTGGCCTTCGGGCTCGCGCGCCGCAAGCGCGCCCCGGCCACGCTCTCGCGGGTGTTTTGGTTGATGCTGGCTGCGCTCATGCTGGCGGGCTTTTTTTTCGTCGAGGAGGCGGGGCGCCGGCCGCAGCGCCGCCTCGTCACGATGTTGGAGGGCATCGCGCCGACCTACGCGGCGGAGCTGGAGAGGATGGGGCATGCGGAGCTCGATCTCGACACCGCGGAAAACGACCCGCGCTACCTCGCGATGATCGAGACCGTGAAACGCTGGGAGCGGCTCAATCCGTTGGTGAGCGACATCTACACCTTCCGGCGCACGGCCGCCGGCGAGGTGGTGCTGATGGTGGACGCGGAGACCGACTATGACGGCGACGGCCGGTTCACCGGCGAGCGCGAGGCGCGCACCCGGCCCGGCGAGCCCTATCCGCAAGTGGATGACGGCATCCTGCGCGCGTTTGCGGGCGAGCATAATTTCCAAACAACGCCGGTCACGGACCGCTGGGGCACCTGGGTGAGCGCGAACGTGCCGATGCGCGACGCGCAGGGACGGGTGGAAGCCGTGCTGGGGGTGGATTACCCGGCGGAGCTATGGCTGGAGGAGGCGATGGAGCGGCGGCGTGTCGCCCTGCTTTACCTGGGCGTCCTGGTGATCGTGCTGGCCGGCAGCGGCGCGGTGGTCGCGCTGGATCGGGCCGAGCTGACCTCGCGGACGGCGGCCGAGGCCCGTCTGCGCACCAGCGATGCGCGCCTGCGCGCGATGATGGATCATCTGCCCTTCGCCTTGTGGTTGCACGACGCCGACGGGATTTGTCGGTCCTCGAACGCCCGGGCCGCCGCGACACGCGACGCGGTCGAAGGGCGCACCCTCGCCGAGCTCGCGTTCGAGGACGCCGAGCGCGCGTCGCTGGAGGAGGATTGCCGTCGCGCGCGGGCCGGGGCGGTCGTCACGCGCGAGGTCGAGCGCTCGGGCAAACAAGGCCCGCGCCACCTCTTCCGCTTGCTGGCGCCGGTGATCGAGGCGCCGCATCGCACGGGATTGGTCGTCGTGGAGCTGGACGTGACCGATCGCGTGGAGGCGGAGCAGGCGCGGCGCCGGTCGGAGCAGCGGTTGGAACTGCACGTGCAACAGATGCCGCTCGCCTACATCGAGTGGGGGCCGGACCGGCGCGTGTTGCGCTGGAACCCGGCGGCGGAGCGCATCTTCGGCTATGGCGCCTCCGAGGCGGTCGGCCGGCCCTTCGACGAGCTTATCGTCCCCGAGGATGCGGTCGCCGAGGTGGACCAGATCTGCCGCTTGTTGCTCGAGCGCAAGGGCGGCGGCTGGCACAGCAACGCAAACCGCACCAAGGACGGGCGCATCATCACCTGCGAGTGGACCAACACGCCGCTCGTGGACGCCGCGGGGCAGGTGATCGCCGTGGCCTCGCACGCCACCGACATCACCGAGCGGATCGCCTTGGAGCAACGCCTGCGCCAGACGCAGCGCATGGAGTCGATGGGCCAGCTAGCCGGCGGCGTGGCGCACGAGTTCAACAATCTGCTCACGCCGATGCTCATGCAGGTGGGCCAGATCGCGGCCACCCATGCCGACGACCAGCGCCTGATCGCCATGCTCAAGCCCGTCGAGGACTCGATCCTGCAGGCCGCGCAGCTCAACCAGCGCATCCTCGCGGTGGGCCGCAAGACGACCGACACGCCCGGCTTGCAGAGCCTCAACCCGCTCGTCGAGGCGGCGGTGGAGCTGCTGCGCCACACCCTCGACCGGCGCATCGAGCTGGTCGTGGAGCTTGCGGCGGGTTTGCCGCCCGCGTTGCTCACCAAGGGCGCCGTGACGCAGGTGGTGATGAATCTCGCGCTCAACGCCCGCGACGCCCTCCTCGCGCGCCTGGAGCGGGGCGCGCCCGAGGGCTGGACGCCCCGTCTCACCATCGCCACGGCGTTTCACTCGCACGCTCCCGCCAGCGCTCCCGCAGGTCTGCGCAAGGCGCCCGGCTGCCTCTCGCTCACGGTGAGCGACAACGGCGAAGGCATGAGCCCGGACGTGCGGAGCCGCGCTTTCGAACCGTTCTTCACCACCAAGCCCCCGGGCAAGGGCACCGGCCTCGGCCTCGCGGTGGTCTGGAATGTCGTCGAGGGCATGGGCGGCGCGATCGATCTGCGCACCGCGCCCGGCCAAGGCGCGAGCTTCACCATCCACCTGCCGGTGGCGCGTCCCGAGGACGTGCCCGCTTTCGTGGACGCGCCAGTCTCCGCGCGGCGCGTGATCGCGCGCCATGCGCCGCTGCGGGTGTTGCTGGTGGAGGACAACGAACTGGTGCGCGACACCTTCCGCGAGGTGCTCACCCAGTCCGGGCATCACGTGGTGTGCGCGACAGACGGCGAGGCGGGATTGAAACGCCTGGAGGAGCCGGCGGAGAAACCCTTCGACGTGCTCGTCGCCGACCTGAACATGCCGCGGCTTTCGGGACGCGCCATGATTGAGCGGGCCCGGTGCGGCGGCCTGCCGCGCGGGGTGATCGTGGTGAGCGGCCTCGTCGATCCGGGCCTCGGCGACGAGTTGCTCCGCCTGGGCGTCGATCGCGTGCTCCGCAAGCCGCTCGCGATGGCCGATCTGCTGGCCGCGGTCAACGAGGTGGGGCGCAGGCCGCCAAGAGCCTGAGGCTTTTTTCAGAAATGGGGGACTCGCCCGTCGGGCCCGGGCGGCGCTTGATCCCCGTGCGGAGTCCTCCGCCTTTCCTCCCCCTCTCACCATGTCATCGCGCCTCAACACCTTCCTGCTGCAAAACAACCTGCGCATCGCCGCCAACCCGTGCGTGAGCCCCGACTTCTGCCTCGACTGGGACGCGCTCCGGGCGGCGCAGGCTAAGGGCGCGACCAAAGCGTATTCGAAAAGTGGATTCGAGACCGCGGTCGGCGCCTGGACGCTTTTCGAGGATCCCGCGACCGGCGACCACGGCTGGCGCCTCGAGCCCCGCGACGGGGCCGACGCCGCCGCGACGGGGCTGGAGGGCGCCGCGCGCACGGCCGACGGCGCGATGATTTTCCCCGCCACCTGGAAAAACCTGCTGCGCCTGAAGAACCTCGTGCAGGAGCACGACGCCGGCTCCACGATCTTCGCCACCGCCGGCGGCACGCTCGGCCAAGGCACGCTTGGAGTGGGCGCGCGTTTCACCGCCCTGCACTGGCCCGCGGTGGACTGGGCGATGGCCACGCTCGGCCTCGGCCTCACCGCCAACCAAAACTCGATCCCGCGCGAACTCGTTTACGACGTGGACGCGATGATGGACGGTCGTCTCGACAGCGTGCCCTTCCCCTTCATCGGCGCCAACGTGCCCGAGGGCCACCAGGGCCAGAGCGTCGAAGGCATGAGCCACGGCTGCGTGCTGGCGAAGCTCAAGCACGGCTTCCACCGCCGCCGCATCGCCTGGAGTTTCAACGCCGACCACCAGCCCATCGGCGGCAAGTTCGACGTGCGCGAGGACGCGCTGGTGCGCGGCTGCGTGCTCGCCAGCTACATCACCTTCGACCTCTCGCCCGAGCTCGCCGCCGGCACCCGCGCCAAGCTGGCCGAGATCGACGCCGCGCTCGTCGCCAAGGTGCGCGCCCGCGTGGCGCAGGCGGGCCTATCGCTCGACGAGAAGGCCTTCGCCGAACTGCTCGAGACCATGTGGCCCGCGATGGCGAAGATGAAGCGTCGCGACGAAAAGTATGCCGCGGCCCGCGCGGCGGCGTTCACCACCGAGGTCGGCCGCGCCTATCTGCGCGAGCTCTCGATCGACGAGCTGCCCGGCCTCACCACGCCCGAGACCACGGCCGTGATGCTCGCGCTCTGCGAGGCGCTCGGGATGAAGATCCATTTCGTGGCGCCGGCCTTCGGCTTCCAGAAGAACATGCCCTATCCGGACAACGCCGCGCTGCGCGTTCTGATCGAGAAGCAGTGGGCGGTCTGCAAAGCCTTCGGCGCCGGCATCGGTTTCCACTCCGGCTCGGGCAAATCCGCCGAGAACTACCGCGTGATGGGCGAGGTGACGGGCTCGCGCCTCGAGATCAAGACGAGCGGCCGCTACACCTACGAGATGGGCCGCGCCCTCTTCGCCTCGAAGGACGCGGGCGACCAGGCTCTCTGGCTCGATTGGTATAAATTCACCGTCGAGCTCGCCCTCGCGGGCGCCTTCGCGGCCGACGCCACCGAGCGCAAGATGGCGCGGAGCTTCATCGTGGACGCCTTGGTGAAGGCCGGCGCGGCGAAGGACGCGGCGGCGGCCGAGACGGTGTTTGGCGACGAGGCCACGGCGCGCCGGATGGTGGAATCGCTGGCGCCGAGCCCGGAGCACATGTTCTGGTTCGAGTATAA
>JAUWBD010000028.1 GCA_030605125.1 Verrucomicrobiota bacterium
CATCTTGGAGGCGTGGGATCCGATAAAGCAGCAGCGACTCACCCTGCATGGCACAATGGTCAACAAGCGGCACGAGATCATCAATTACGCGGGGCTAACTCGAAATGGCGTTTGGTTGTCTGCATCTGACTTGCTTGGCGATGGATGGGCTGCGCCGTCCCTTTGGGACATCAATAACCACGGCGTCATCCTCGCTTACGCTCGCCGAACTGTTGACGCGGGTGGGCAATCGATTCCCTTCCCGCTACAGGTTTTCGAGCCGGTGCTGCTCGTGCCGGCAGGTTTCGTCGTGCCTACCGGCCGTCCCGCTCCCGACCGCCAGCCGCTCGGTGCGTTTACCGATACCACGGCCGGCCCTCGCGTGACCTTGGATGAAATCACGCTCTCCAATATTTCCGTCTCCGGAGGCGTCGCCTCAGTCACCGTTTCCGGCGAGATCATCGACGCCATGATGGGCACCATCCCGCCCGGCCAAGGTGGCGACATCTCGGAGGTTCTCGTTTACATCAACGGCGAGGAGACTCACCAACGCGGCACCGTCACACGAGCCGATCAAAGCGCCACCTTCTGGGCGCCCTACGTGGAAAAAGGCGTCATCGCTCCGTTCACCGTCAGCTTCCCCGCGCAGGACGTGGCCAGCATCGAGATTGTCACGGCACCCAACGCCCTGGGGCTCAGCGGACGCGCCAGTTTCGAAGTGGTGTTCGAAGAAACCACGCCCGCGCCCGGCGTGCTGGCCGGTGTCAGCTACTCGGCCGATTTGGTGTTTCCCGCCAACCTCTCGCCCACCGCCGTGGATACGATCCTGCTTACCGAGCCGGATGCGCTCACCGGTGAGAGCCTGCAGGAAACCGGCCCGGCCACGGGCATTTTTGAGAACGCGCTCAAGACCGCATCCTTCACGCTTCATCAGGCCAATCTCGACCACAGCGGGGTGCTGGTGGCGCCGATCAAGGGGCGCCTGAGCGGCTTGGCCGACCTGCCCGTCGGCGCCGCGATCGGCCAAGGTCCGGACGAAGGCGAGGAAACCGCGCCCGGCTCGCTGCGCTATCGCTTCACGGTCTCCCGCGAAGCCCAGCCCCTGCCTCGCAACCCGAGCTGGCAGCTGCACGCGGTCGCCATGCGTCCGCCCGAGCCGGGCTCTCCCGCCCGCCCCATCGGCTTCGCCGCCGGTCCGATGGAGACGCTGAAACTCGGCTTCCTCGACCAAGACTTCACCATGGAAAAAATCCCCGGTCACGCCGACCAAGGCAGCGCTTTCGCCGTCACCGCCACCGGCAAGCCGCTCTTGGGATTCGTGGCCTTGCGCGAAGAAGATCCCGAGGCCGAAACGCCGTCGCTGGTGCGGGAATTTGTCTATTACGACCACACCGCGCAGGCCCTCGTGCGCCACGAATTGGTCTATGAGGCCGGCCACGCCGCGTGGGCGCTCAAGTTCGATCCGAGCGGAAACCCGACGATCCTCCCGCAAAAAACCTTGGCCAAGACCCTTCGCATGGTGGATGCGGCGGGAGCGGAGCGGCCGGGTTTCCTGCCCGTGGAGTATGACCATATCCAAGCCTTCTTGGACGGAGACGCCGGCGTCGCCATCGCCGACGATGCGACCTTCCATTTGGAACTCACCGGCCACGTGCCCGGCGAGGTGGTGCGCGTCTTCAGCACGGAGGCCACCGACGATCATTTCGATTTGGTGATTCCCGGCGCCGATCCCCTGCTGGTGCCGCACGAGCAGAAAAATACCGTGCTCGAAGTAGTTTCCAGCGGCGTTTATCGCACCGCCGAGAAAGTCGTCGTTTACTCGACTCCAGGCGACCCAAGCCTGCGCCTAAGCACCGCAGATTGGGTGGATTTGAAGGCGCTGGGCTATGTGGCTATTCACAATCAGGACATCATCATCAAGAGCGGGGATGATCTGGTTCGCTGGTTGGCACAAAATCCGAGCGTATCGCTGCACCCTACGGCCAAGGATGTGCTTGGTGTGACCAGCCAAGCCGGGTCCAAAAATATGGCCTTATACCGGTTTGATGGGTTCCAAGATCACCACGTGTTCAACAAGTGGCATGATAACGCGCCCAAAGCAGCTCGATGGAATAAGATTTTCGGCGACGGTTGGAAGAAAATCTTCGGAGACGATTTCGATGTCGATGAGTTTACGGTGCCCGTTCACACGCGCACCCACTCCAAACTAAGTCATACGATCACCAAGCGTTGGGAAGACTTCTTGGATGACTACTTTGACGACGCTGGGAATCTACGCCCTGGAGTGAACGTCGCCAATCTGCGGGCGCGCACCATGGATAAAATGTATGCCATCTGCGACGAATTTCATATCGATACCTCCAAGATGCGAATTTATCCCGGGGTTCTAAAATCGAAGATTCCAAAGCCCACGCTCGTCTCGCGACTCGTTCAAAGTCAGGGCCAACTTGGCAGCAGCCTAAACAAGCTCACCCAAGTAAAGGAGACCGCCTACCGATTAGCCTCGCCTGCCGTGAAGCGTAGCATTGCACGGCGCGCGGCCGCCGAGATCAAGGCGGTGGCATCTCGCGTTGGTCGCAGCAAGGCGGTTAAATTGCTCCCCGTTGCATCCCTCGCGCTCACCGCCAAGACCGCCGCCAGCATGGTGATTGACTACTCGCAACTTGGCTGGGAGGAGACTCTCGCGCAGGCCGTTAATGAAGAACTGGCGCTCGACGACATCGAGTTGGCTCGGGAGTTTGTCCGCGCAAAGATCAGCGGCAGCTACATCGCCGGCGGCACGCCACGCATGAGCATTCCCCTGAACAGCAGCCAGAGCTTACCTCTTTTTGCGCGCTTCTACAGGGTTCAGTTCAACGGTGGCCGCGTCGCCTCTGTTTGGGCCTACAGCGTCGTGGAGATAAAAGTTTTCCCGGACGGCAAACGCACGGTCGCGGTGATGCGAGAGGACTCGCCTGACGACATCGAGTATCTCGACAATCCCAAATGGTGGGTGGAGGATTACTGGCCTGCTGTCGGCGATGATGCTGCCTTGTTCGATGCCGCCTTACGCAATGCGATGTGGAAGGCCGATAACTGATGATTCTCACATGAACGTTTCCCTGAAAATCGAAGAACTTAAGCGGCTGTGGGCCTTTAACTCCAGCGCGGCAGAGGCGCAGCTCCGTCAACTACTCACCGAGGCCCCTGATGATGCCGCGTTAGCGGCTGAGGCGCTCATTGAGTTAAAGAATCTTCACCACCCCCGGGGCTCGATTTTGGATCGAGCCTACGACATGGGTCTTGATGCTTTGCCGCCCGAACATCGTGTCATGCATTTGGCCGACATGTTTGGTTATCATGCGGAAATCGATTCGGACCATGGGCTCATAGAAGACTACGGAAATAGGCTTCCTGAAATGGCGAGTGCGTTGGAGATAGTCGGAGCGGCTCGCTCCGCTCAGATTGTTCATGACGTTATACGTCTGACGACTCCAGAAATGAGATCACCGCAGAGGGAGGTGCGGAAGAAAGCCTATAGCGAGATGTCGGAGACTAATCCTCGTGCGATTTCGGATGTGCTCGATAGAGTCGACGAACGGGTTGAGCATGTCTGGCTCAAGGTATTGGCCTACATTTTACAACACGAGCAGGCATTTCAGATCAAGTAGACAAGATGGTGGAAAACGAGGAAGCGGTGGGCCATGGACATCTCCCTAGACCTAGACCCCGGCGAATTCGTCCACGACGCCCACGACACATCACGCCGGCTGGAGCGCATTCTAAAGTCGTATCCAGCCACAAAAACCAAGCCGGCGAAGACTCGTCGGCTGATTGTGAATGCACCGGGAATACACCGCGGGTATCCACTCCAAGAGAATCTGCGCTCGGTCGCGGACTTATTGATCCATGCACTCGATTTAATCGTTCGAGAGGTGAATCAGCACCCAGAAGACTTTCCGCGAAACCGCTTCCCGCATGGGTGCACGGATTGGAAGCTAACTCGTCTGTATAGCGTGGAGAGCGGGGACTGGCATCTGGAGGCGGATTGGAAAGCCGGTGTGTTAGCCCGAACGCCTTCTGTCGTTCAGCCTGAGCGATCAATCGAAATTCGGCGAGTCCCGCCCTTTGCAAAGGACCTCCAAGGCTCCGCCGTTTTTCCAGACTTGCCCTACCTCATATTGGACGTGGAGCCGTCCTCGGAATGTAGCTATCTGGTCATAGACGCCCGGAAAGACGAAGTAGCTCAGGCGGATGGTTCAGCGTCACCCTCCGCCGCCCCCTCCGTGCGGCATCTGCGCTACCCGGCTCCTTCACTTCCCCGGCTAGAGTGGAGCAGAGACATCGGGATTTGCCGCACGCCCGTGACGCACTCATTGCAGATGCTCGCTCTCCGCTCGGTGGCAAAAACCGAGGAGTGGCTGCGCCCAGCTTGGGTCGAGGCGGTCTTTACGCTTCGCGGGGCATACGTCGCGGCGAGTGATTTGCGTGCCTCGTTGGTATCCGGGCCATCCGGCCCCGCCCCTTTGCCCAGAGGCGCCTCTTGGCCCGCGTGTCCGCGCTGCGGCAAGCCCGCGCTTTTTTCGCAGAGCTTGGATTTCCGGGACTTGAGCTACGCGAACCTGCTGCCCGGCAGCACGGCGGTGATCTTTGTCTGCAACGACTGCCGTGAGTCGGGGGAGTGGAGCCACTGCTCGGCGGTGGTCTGGCTCGACAATGCGGTCGAGGTGGTCCTCCAAGATCGGGGTGCCCCGCAGCCCTTGAGGCAGTGCGTCCAGTATTACGGGCCCGACAGCAAGGACCGAAGCGACATCGAGCCGGCGCTGCTCGATGAGATTGAACGACTGGCGGAATCGGCACCCACCCCTTTCCTGTGGTTGCCATCCAGCTATGGGACAAAAGCAGGCGGCTCGCCCCACTACCTGCAGCAGGAGCAGGTCTTCTTCGACAAAACCGGCACCCGAATGGAATACATCGCCCAGATCGGGACCCCGGACCACATTCACTTCGATGGTTTCGGCTACCTCTCGCATTCTACCATCACCGGCGAAACCTACATCGAATTCCAAGATACCTGATCAGGCTCCGCGCCGCCGCCGCAAACGCGATCTCGATCGCCGGCAGTAAGGTCGTGGCCGAGCCAAAGGATGCCGGGGCAAAGGGGCCGGGGCGTTGTTTGTTGATTTCCCTAGGGCGGCGGAGAGCGCGGCGGCGAAGTGGGGGAGGGCCGAAGGAGGCGCATGGAAGTGGACAAAGAAGGGCCACGGAGACTGAAACGGCCCGCCCGAAAAATCGAGGCGGGCTGGGATACCGACCAAGCGCGTTGAGGACAACGCGCGCCACCTCCCGATATCATCCCGGCGTCGTCGGCGTTTTACGTTGTTGCGGGCGGGGGAGGGGGCTTGGGTTTGCCGCGCCGTATTCCACCATGCGCTCGGTAAAGACGCTCAAGGACATCGCCGCGCTGGCCGGGTGCAGCGTGATGAGCGTATCGCTCGCCCTGCGCGGCAGCCCCCGCGTCGCGGAGGCGAGGCGGCGTGAAATCGTGCGCATCGCCGAGCGGCATGGCTACCGGCCGAATCCGCTCGTCTCGGCCTGGGTGGCGGAGCGGGGCCGGCGCCGGAAACAGGCGGGCGTGACGCTCGGCCTGCTGACGAAGTTCGACGATCCGCTGCGCGGCGGCCCGCGGCGGCCGCGCTACTACTCGCTGTTGCTCGCGGGCATGGCGGAGCGGGCCGAGGAGCTGGGATTCCGGCTCGAAGAATTTGCCGTGCGCGCGGCGGGCGCGCCGGGCGAGGAGCGTTTCACGCGGATCCTGCGGGCGCGCGGCATCCGCGGGCTCGTGCTTTTCCCCGGAGGCGGAATCGACCCGGAATTTCCGGCGCTGGATTGGGCCCACTTCGCGGTGGTGGCGGCCGGCTTGAGCACGACGCGCCTGCCGGTGCACCGCATCGCGTCGGACTACGCGTTCGGCATGGAGCGTTGCCTCGAAGAGCTGGAGCGACGCGGCTACCGGCGCCCGGGCCTGGCGATGACGGCGAGCCTCGATCCCCAGGTGCGTTACGCGTTTTCGGGCGCCTTCCTTTCGTGGCAGCAGCGGCAGGCGCCGGATCGGCGCGTGGGCCTGGTGCCGGGGGGCGACGCGGAGCCGCGGGAGGAGGCGTTTTTCGCGTGGTTGCGAGCGGAGCGGCCCGACTGCGTGCTCACGCTCAACGCCCCGGTCGAAGCGTGGCTAAAGGGGCGTGGCTGGCGCATGCCCGAGGACCTCGGCTTGGTGCGTCTTTCGCTGCGCGGCCGGCGTGGCGTGGCCGGCATGGATCAGCGCACCACGGAGGTCGGCCGCGCGACCGTGGAGGTGTTGGCCAAGCTGCTCTATCTGAACCAGAGCGGGCTGCCGGAGACCCCGGCCGTGACCCTCATCCCCGGCACGTGGCGAGAAGGCGCGACCCTGCGGGCCCTCTGAACCTAAAAACCGATTCAATCTGTGCTCTCTGTGTGATCTGTGGTTACTCCTGCTGCCGTTTCTCGACTTAGATTGGTGCTCCGTCGGCCTGATATTTGACCGCGGATTTCGCGGATTCCGCGGATAAATTGATCCCTGGCATATCCGCGCCCATCTGTGCAATCCGCGGTCAAAATCCGAGGTGTCGGATGGAGTGGGTTATCATTCGGAAAGCGGTTTGATCTGCGGGTCGCGATCAAGCGGGGCGAGCGGGAGGCTGGAGCGCTCGGCGACGGCGAGCGGCGAGTCGGCGGCGGGGAGGTGGGCCCACCAGGCGGCGGGGGCGGGCGCGAAGACCTCGGGGCGCTCGAAGACGAGGCCGCTGAGGAAGTCCACCAGCACGGGCTCGCGGAGCGGGAGCGGCTCGAGCGCGACGGGCGTGAGGGCCGGGGCGAGCAGCTCGGGGGGAGCCTCCGTGCGCCACCAGACGAGCAGGCCGGGAGCGGCGTCCTGCTCGCGTTTCCAAGCGTGGGCGGCGAGGGGCACGGCGGAGCGGGCCGGGTGGGCCGGGAGGCGGCGGAGCGGGTAGGCGCCGTCGATGACGGAGAAAAGGTGTTGGGCCGCGAAGTAGGCGGCCTTGCGAAAGGCGACCGTAAGGTCGGGGCGGATACAGAGCAGGCCCTTGGGGTTGCGGCCTTCGAACAGCGCGCCGGACCTGGCGGTGTAATACATGTCGGAGAGCTGGAAGAGGCTCATCGCGTAGCCGGCGGCGTGGTGGGCGAGGCAGCGGCGGGTGTTCCACGCGGCGTGCTTGCGCTCGTTCCAGGGGATGTCCTTGAGCGCGCCGACGACCACCTTCTCCGAGGGCGCGCCGGTCTCTCCCTGGTGGACGGGCAGCGCGGGGAAGCCGTGGCGGGCGAGGGAGGCGACGAGCTTGTCGCCGAGGTCCACGCCTTGTTCGGGGATGTGCGGGTAGCCGTGGAAGGTGACCTCGTCGAGCAGGTCGCGGCGGCCGGCGGCGGCGAGGCGGGCGAGGAAGGCGTCGCCGTAGGCCTCCTGGTGGCAGAGCGCGAGGCCGATGATCTTGGCGGCGGGATCGGCGGCGCGCACCTGCCCGGCGAGCAGGATGAAATAGTCCGTGTAAGCCTCGGGCGTGATGGCGCCGAAAAGGTCCGGCTCGTTCCACAGCTCGTAGTGGGTCACGCGGCCGCGGTAGCGCTCGACGAGGGCGCGGGCCCAGCGGGCGTTGGCGGCAAGCGCCTCGGGCGAGGCGGGAATGCCTTGGGCGAGGCCGATGCCGCCGCCGCCGGGGTAGCCGGGGTGGCCGTAGGAAATCTGGAGCCAGGGCCGGACTCCCTGGGCGAGGCAGCCGTCCACGATGGCGTCGAGCCAGGCCCAGTCGTAGGCGCCGCCGGGCACGGGTTCGCATTTCGCCCAGCCGGCCTGGAGGCGGGCGCGCTTGGCGCCGAGAGCGCCAAGGTGCGGGCCGGTGTGGGCGAAGTCGGCGTAGTCGCGGTCGAGGGTCTCGCAACCGATGCCCCAGGGGGAGGAGGCGATCTCGCGGGCGTGGCGCGGCCGGAGGCGGGCGACGGGGCGGTAGCCGAGCGTGATGAGCGGAGCGACGAGATCCGAGTCGGGTTTCATGGCGGAGGGGCGGGCGAGGATAGGGTTTGCGCGGGCGGGGCGGAGGGACAAGGTGGACGAAAATTTACCCGTAAATATGGAGCCGACCCTGCAGACGATCGCCGACGCCTGCGGCACGAACCGGATGACGGTCTCGCTGGCCTTGCGGGGGCGGGGCGGCGTGGCGGAGAAGACTCGCGCACGGGTGCTCGCCGAGGCGGAGCGGCAGGGCTACCGCCCGAATCCACTCGTATCGGCCTTCATGGCGCGGCTGCGGGCGGGGCGGACTCCGCGCTATCAGGCGACCCTGGCGCTGGTGCATGCGGCCCCGCAGGCGGATTGGCGCAAGATGTTCACGGTCTGTCGCGGGTTCGACGCGGGCTTGCGGGGGCGTTGCCGCCAGCTCGGCTACGGCTTGGAAACGGTGTGGTTGAACTCCCCGAAATGGGCGGGCGGAGGAGCGGAGCGGGCGTTGCGCGCGCGCGGGATCGACGGGGTGGTGGTCGCGCCGATGCCGGGCGGGCGCACGGAGCTGGACTTCGACTTCACCGGTTTCGCGGCGGCGACGATCGGCGAGTCGATGCACCGGCCCTCGCTCCACTGCGCGGCGCCGCACTTTTTCCGCACGATCGAACTGGCGTTTGAGCGGCTCCGTGCGGCCGGGCGCCGGAGGCCGGGCCTGGTGTTGAACCCGCAGCTCGACGAGCGTTCGCGTCACCAATGGCTGGGGGCCTTTTTGGGGTGCCAGGCGGCCGCGGGCGGCCGGGCGGGGCGGGTGCGCCCGTTGCTGGAGGACGGCGCGAGCGAGCTGGTGGAGTGGGTGCGCAGGGAACGGGTGGACGGCGTGATCGGGGCGAACCCGCAGCAGATCGACTGGCTGCGGGCGGCGGGCGTGGCGGTGCCCGAGGCGGTGGCCTACGTGTGCTTCACGCATTCGCCGGACGCGGCGGGCGTGGCGCGGGTGGTCAACAACCCGGCGGCAATCGCGGCGGCGGCGGTGGACATGGTGGTGGCCCAGTTGCACCGCAACGAGCGCGGGGTGCCGCAGGAGCCGCGGGTGTTGCTGATCGCACCGCGCTGGGCGCCGGGGGCGAGTTGCCCGGGCTGAGCCGGAGCGCCCCGGGAGGGCTCCGGCGTCCGAGTCAGGGAAGGGTGAGGGTGAGCACGTCGCCGTCGGCGCCCAGCTTGCCGGTGTGGGTGGTGGCGGGGCGGCCGGAGCGGGTGACGGTGACGGTGTAGTCGCCTTTGAAACCGCGGAGGGCGAAGGTGCCGGCGGCGTCGGTGCGGCCGCTGGCTTCGGTGTGCCACTCGCGTTGGATGAGATCGCGGTAGGCGCGGGCGGAGGGTTTCTCGCTAAAATCGCGGCGCCAGAGCGCGGCCTGCGGTTTCCAGTGCGCGCGTTCCCAGAAGCCCCACATGTAGATGCCCGAGATGGAGGGGTGGCTGAAGAGCGCGGTGTAGAAGTCGCGGATGTAGTCGGCCTGCAGGCGGTCGTCGGGCGTCGCGAAATCGAACTCGGTGATGAGAATGGGCAGGTTGAAGGCCGCGAAGCGGTCGAGGGTGGCGAGGGTCTGGTCGATGCCGCCGGGGGTGTTGGTGAAGTGGGCTTGTTCGCCGATGGCGTCGATGGGCGCGCCGGCGTCGAGGACCTTGCGGAGGAGCTCGAACCAGGCGGTCACCTTGCCCTGGGAGCGGGCGTTGCCGCCGCTGAGCATGGAGTAGTCGTTGAAGACGAGGCGGGTCTGGGGCGCGGCTTCGCGGGCGGCGCGGAACCAGTCGGCGATGACGAGGTCGCCGCCGAGGACGTTTTGGAGGACCTTGTTGTCGTTGGCCTCGTTGACGACGTCCCAGTCGCGGATGCGGCCTTCGAAGTCGTTGATGTCTTCGCGGAGGCGGCGGGCCACACGGGCGCGAACGTGGTCGAGATCGCCGGTGCGGACGGCGTCGAGGACGTCTTGCGGGAGGTAGAGCCAGGTGGCGTGCACGCCGGGCCAGAGCAGGGTGTGGCCGCGGACGGGGATGCGGCGTGGCTCGAGCCAGTCGAGCGAGGCGCGGATGTTTTCGCCGCGGCGCGGGTCGCCGTTGGTCCACTTGAGGTCGTTTTCGAAGACGACGGCGTTGAAGTTTTGCTCGACGATCTGGCGGTAGCGGTCGGCGTCGGAACCGGCGCGGGCGAGCCAGGCGGCTTGCACGGCGGTGCCGAAGGGGAAGGCGTGGCGGGCGAGGCGGACGGAGACCTGGGCGTCGGGCACGGGGCGTCCGGCGGAGTCGCGCACCTGAGGGTCCAGTCGGCCTTGCGGAGGCGCTCGATGCGCTCGGCGGCGGGAGCGCGCCAGGCGGCGTCGGGCTCGCGGCCTTGATAGGTGATGCGGAAGGCGGGGAGGGCGGAGACGGGGACGGATTTGCCGAAGTTGAGGACTTCGAAGCGCGCGACTTCGAGGACCTGGCCGGAGTGGCCGTAGGCGAGGGCGAACTGGAGGTTGTCGGCGGCGAGGTCCTGGTCGGAGACGAGGGGGAACTCGAAGACGGTCCACTCGGTGGGCACGGGCGCGGTGGGCCAGCGGACCCAGCGGGTGGTGCTGCGGTTTTTGGCGATGGCCTGGAGCGTGCCTTCGTTGGTTTCGGGTTGGGGGCGGGTGGCGCGGGCGAGGAAGCGGATGAGGAAGACGTCGTCCTTGGCGAGGGCGCCGCGGGAGGGCCACTCGAGCTGGGCGTCGTGGGATTGACGGAGCGGGACGGGGGACTCGAGGCGGAGGACGGGCCCCTGGGGCGTGGAGAGCAGCTCGGCCTCGGCGGAGGCGTCGGCGCCGTGGCGCTCGCGGTAGGAGCGCAGATCCGCGGGGGCGAGGAGGACGGTGGCGGCGGCCTGGGCGGCGGGCGGAAGCGAAGTGAAGCTTGGCCAGGTGTCGGTGACCGGAGGCGACGGCGGAGGAGGAGGCGGAGGCTCGGGGGTGGGCGGCGGGGGCGTGACCGGGGGTTGGGTGGACGGGGGTGGTGTATCCGGAGTTTGGGGACGTTCGGGCGCGGGCGTGGCGGGAGCTTGGGCGATGATGCGCTGGGCGCGGGCGCGGTTGGCGGGCCAGAGCTGCGGCGGCGTGGAGGAGGCGAGCGCAAGGAGCGGGTAGAGGGCGGCCGCGCCAAGGAGGGCGAGGACGGACCAGTGGCGGAAGGGGAGGGGGCGCATGGGGGATGGGCGGATCGGGCTGAGAGGCAACGAACGGGCACGGGGGCGTGCCCGCTCCGTTCAGAGGAGGCGGTTTTCGCGCATGACTTGGGAATACCAGCGGGCGCTGAGCTTGGGGGTGCGCTTTTGGGTGGCGTAGTCGGTGTGCACGAGGCCGAAGCGGACCCGATAACCATCGGCCCACTCGAAGTTGTCCATGAAGGACCAGCAGAAATAGCCCTTGAGAGGGGCGCCGTCGGTGATGGCGCGCCGGGCCTCGTGGAGGTAGCAACGCAGATATTCGCGACGGTGGAGGTCGAGGACCTCGCCGTTGGCGTCGGGCTCCTCGGAGGCGCCGTATCCATTTTCCGTTACATAGAGGGCGCGGTTGCCGTAAACCTCGGAGCAGAAGCGGAGCGTCCAGTAGAGGACGGGCGAGGTGGACTTGATCCAGCCGTTGTGCGGCGGCGTCTGCGGGTAGCCGTCGGGGAAGGGGAGGCGTTCGTAGGCGGGCTGGCCGCGGCGGGGCGCGGCGGCGGGGGCGCGGACGATGGTGCCGGTGTAGATGTTGAGGCCGAGGAAGTCGGTGGGCTCGGCGATGAGGGCGAGATCGCCGCGGGCGGTGACGGGGCGGTCCTTGCCCCAGGCGCGGAGCACGGAGGGCAGGTAGCGGCCGTGGGCCATGGCGCCGAGGATGTGGTCGTTGCGCTCGGTGAAGGCGGCGCGGGCGGCGGCGATGTCGGCGGGAGTCTCGGTGAGCGGGGCGAAGAGCTCGGGGTTGTCGGAGAGGCCGACGCGGGAGCCGCGGGCGCCGTGTTCGCGGACGGCGCGCACGCCGAGGCCGTGGGCGACGAGGGCGTGGTGGACGGTCTGATTGACGACCTGCTGGGAAACGGCGAGCGCGGGCGGGCGGTCGAAGGGGTGGGAGTAGGCGTAGGTGGTGAAGCAGCGGAGCTCGTTGAGCGTGATCCAGTTTTTCACGCGGCGGCCGAAGGCGCGGACGATGGTCTCGGCGTAGCGGCCGAAGGCCTCGGCGGTGGCGCGGGCGCGCCAGCCTCCCTGTTGCTCGAGGGCGTAGGGGGTGTCCCAGTGAAACATCGTCACCCAGGGCGTGATGCCGTTTTCCTCCATCGAGTCGAAGAGGCGGTGGTAGAAATCGAGGCCACGCTGGTTGACGGGGCCGGTGCCGTCGGGGTGGATGCGGGGCCAGGCGAGGGAGAGGCGGTAGTTTTTGACGCCGAGCTCGCGCATGAGGCGGAAGTCGTCGGCGAAGCGATGGTAGTGGTCGCAGGCGACGTCGAGGTTGTCGCCACCGTGCACGCGGCCGGGCTGGCGCGCAAACTCATCCCAGCTGGATCGACCCTTTCCGTCGGCGAAGGCGGCGCCTTCGATCTGCGGGGCGGCGGTGGCGACGCCCCACACGAAATTTTTTGGGAAGGGGAGGGGATGGATTTTCATGCGCAAAAGGCGCGGGACGGACCGCGCCGCGAGGAGCAGGATGCGCGGGCGGGGAGGAACTTGGCAAAGAAAAAGTGATCTACTTCACTAAATGAGGCGGGTTGGCGGGCGTGGGCGGAGGGACGGGCGGGCGTGGGGGCGCGGAGTGGGGGGCGGGGGCGGCGGCAGGTGATTAGAAAAATGCCCCGGCCGGTGAGGCCGGGGCGGTGGGCGGGTGCGTGTGCGGCGCGCGTTACCTTGGCGGGCACGAGGGCGTGCCCGCTCCTTTCAAGGCAGTTCGATGGTGAAGGGCGAGTAGGTGACGGCGCCGTGGGTGGAGGCGCCGTGCCACTGGTTCTCGGCGAAGAAGCCGATCCAGCCGAGCTTCTCGCCCATCTTGCCGTGCCAGGGCACGCGCACTCGCCATTCGTTGATGTGGCGGACGTAGGAGATGGTGCCGGACGTGCGCGGCTGCTGGCGGATGCTCCACCACTGGGTGGGCTTGGCCTCGGTGGTGCCGGGGCGGTAGTAGAGGTCATACCAAGCCCCGTCGATCTGCTCGACGCCGACCTTCACCGCGTCGATCCCGAAGCTGTTGGCGCGGTTGCCGCCATACCAGTTCTCGATGATGTAGAACTCGACGTGCGGGAAGTCGGGGTCGTGGTGGGAGCGGCCCCAGATCCAGCCATAGAGGCCGGTGAAGACGCCGCCGCGGTTGCCGCGGTTTTCCAAGACCATCGAGTAGGTGGCCTTGGCGGCGGGGTTCATTTCGGCGAGCGGCTTGTTGAGCTTTTCGCGACCCATGCGGTGCACGAAGCCGTAGTTCCACACGTTCCACTCGATCTTGAAGCCGAGGGTCGGCGAGGTGCTGAGGACGGTGGTGCAGGCCCAGGAGGCGGGGGTGAGGTTGGCCGAGGTCCAGTTGCGGACATACATGCCGGTGTTGCCGATGAGCCAGGAGTCGGGGCTGCCTTTCTGGCAATAGGTCTGGGCTTGGGCGGTCGGGGCGCCAGCGAAGACGAGGCCGAGGAAGGCGGCGGCGGTGGATGCGAGGACGCGAAGCGTCGAGGCGGAGCGGGTCATTATTTGGGGGTTTGGGTTGGGGTTGACGCGATGCCACGCGCAGGGGAAACGCGTGGCGCCGCGGAAAGCGGGTAACGGGCAAAGAACGGAGGCGGGCGCAGGGCCGGGGACCGGCACGGGCGTGACGGTGCGCGAGCGGAAGGCGCGGGCCGGGGTGGGCGAGCCGCCAAGGCGGCTCGTCGAAAGCGGAGCCGAGGCTCCGCACTCCAAAACGCAGCGGCGGCTCAGAGGCCGGCGGCCATCTGGAAGCGGGCGTCCACGTTGGCGCCGGTGTAGCGGGCGTCGAGTTCGGCGGCGGTGAAGCCGCGAACAGAGCCGTCGGCGAAGGCGACGTTGCTGCGATTTTTCCCGCCGTGCCAGAACTGCACGTCGGTGGACGTCGGGGCGGGGGCAATGGAGTTGAAGAATCCGCCGCGCTGAACGACCGGCAGCGCAGTCTTGAACGTGTTGCTGCCGACGCGAGACTCGAGGAGGAACACGCCGAGGGTGGGATTGCGAAGCGTGCTCATCGAGCGGGGCAGACGCTGGTTGATGTCATTGTTCCACTGGTTGAGGCCGCCGGCGGCCGCGCCCATCGCGTAGGTGTTGGCGATCGGCGTGCTGTTGCCCGAAACCTCGTCGTAGTTGTTGGACGGGCAGGTCATCACCTCGTGGCGCTGATTGTTGCCGCCACCGGTGCGGGTGGCGAGGTAGGTCCGGAAGATTGGATGCTCGGACCAGGCGGTGTTGGAGGCGGTGGTCCAGGGGGCGGGGCTGGTCGAGTCGGCGTTGGCCGGTGGGAGTTGTCCGCGGTTGTCCTCGGCGCAGATGCGGAGGGCCATGGCGGTCTGGCGCATGTTGGAGACGCACTGGCTGGCGCGGGCGCTTTCGCGGACCTTGCCCACGGTGGGGATGATGATCGCGGCAAGGATGCCGATGATCGCGATGACGGTGAGCAGCTCGATCAACGTGAAGCCGCGGGACGAGGCGAGGTGGAGGGAAGAGCGGGATTTCATGGCGGGTGCGGGTCGGGGTTGGGGCGGGAAAGTCAGGGGAGTTCGATGGTGACGTTGTCGATGCGGAGCACGGAATCGGGCTTCCAGGAGGAGGCGTCGGCGATGGCCCACTTCAGGCGCAGGCGAAACTCGGGCGAATCGGTGGAGCGCACGTAATCGATAAACTTTTGCATGGTCGGCATCGCGCGCTCGTTGAGGACGTAGCGGTTGGTGCGGAAGTCGCCTTCGCCGCGGAGCCGGCCGAGGACGAGGCGGTTGAGGTAGGGGGCGTTGTTGGCCCAAAACTGCTGGTTGTCGGGCCCGTTGGGGGCGAACTCGATATAGACGTCCACCATGCGGCCGACGGGCGCGGAGAGATCGAAGCTGACGAAGGCGCCGACCAAATCGCGCATCTGCAGGGCGGCGGGCGTGACCGAGCTAAGGGTATCCACGGCGCAAGTGACGATGGCGTATTTCTCGGCGGGCTCGACCACGTTCAACTGCACTCCTCCACCTCCGTGTTTCCCGAGCCCCGGGCCTTGGGAGAGCATGAGGCGGCCGCCGCCGCTGGAGGCCGAGAACACGCCGCCGCCGAGGCGCGGGGAGTTCTGGCCAGCGGCGAGCGTGAGGCTGGCGGGCGGCGCTGCCTCGAGGTTCTCGTTGAACACGCGCACCGACTGCGCGAGCGCGCCGGAGCCGAGGAGCAGGCCGGCGGCGCTGGCAAAAAGCGCGCGGCGGCCGAACGAAAGCCCGGGGACGGACGGGCGTTGGACGGGGGTAATCATCTCAAGTGACATAGGAAACTAATTTGGGTGAAACGCAAGCCGTAACTTTGAGAGGTTCCAGTTTACGATTGGGCTGGAGGGAGTTGTGGACAATAAAACGCGAGGCGGGACGGATGCTCGCGGAGCTGGCGTGGGGGGGCTGGGAACGAAAATCAGTCGAGCGGATCGATGCGGCCCATGGGCGCGGCGGCGGAGGAGCCGGAGGCCTTGGCGCGAGCGCGGGAGTCGGGGTTGGAGAGCTCGCCGCCGACGCGATCGTAGCCGATCCAGGCGAAGAAGGCGTCGCGGGCCTCGCGCTCGGCGGCGCTGAGCACGCGGGAGGGAAGGCGCGAGGCGAGGGCGTCGAAGGGGCGGCCGGAGACGAGGCGGTAGTCGCCGTTTTCGGGATCGCGGAGGGCGCGCGGGGCGTGGGCGAGATCGCGCTCGGTGACGTCGGCGGCGGAGCGCCAGGCGGCGAGGTTTTGCGGAGCCTCCTTGCCGTCGCGTCCGGGGATCAGGAAGCGCTCGGCGCCGTCGGCCCCGGGGAAGGCGTAGATGTTGCCCTCGCCGATCCAGCGGAAGGGGGCAGAGCGGTCCTCGGGCTTGCGGCGGTCGGAGAAGCGGAGGAGGCGGGGCTGGGCGTCGCCGAGGGCGAGGACCGTGCGCTCGAGCTGGAGGATGCTGCCCTCGAAGGGGTCCTTGCGGGCGTGGGCGTCGCGCCGGCCGCTGATGCGGGCGTCGGCGAGGATGGCGGGTTCGGCGTTGCCCCAGGCGCGGCCGGCGTAGTTGTTGTAGAATACGGAGTCCTGGATCAGCGCGTTCTTGACGTGCCAAAGGCGGAGGGTGGTGCCGCCGTTCATCGAGCCGCCGACGGCGAGCACGCGGCGGGCGCGGAAGGGGCCGACGCCGAGCTCATAGACGAGGCCGCCGGGGGCGTTGTCTATGAGCACGAGGTCCTCGTTCCAGACGTCGCGGCAGGCGATGTCGTAGTGGAAGCCGGTGGAGACGTTGGCGATGGATTCGTGACCGCGCACCCAGTGGCGCTTCACGTAGTGGAGCTTCACGCCGCCGGAGAACCAGGCGATCTCGCCGCCGCGCCAGACGCGCCAGCCGTTGAAGCTGGTCTGGTTGCGCTCCCAGAGCATCTCGGAGGCGCCCCAGCCGGTGATGCCGAGGCCGCCGTTGTAGTTGAAGCGATTGTCGCGGAGGGTCCAGCCGGCGCCGCCGAGGGAGAGGGCGGTGGAGTTGTTCCAGAGGAAGTCGCAGCGCTCGATGAGGACGTCGCGCGGGCCGAACTCGCCGACGTTGCCGAAGTTGACGGGGCGGGGGCCGGTGAGGGAGTTGGCGGCGCGGGTGAAGACGAGGTTGCGCAGGACGAGATTTCCGCGGGAGCCGAAGTTGATGAGGTTGCGGCGCACGGAGACCTCGAGGCCTTCGGCGGGGATTTTTTCGCCGGGGGCGAGGCGGACGTAGAGGCGGCCGTCGTCCTGGTGCTCGGTGACGCCGAACTCGCCGGCGAGGAGAGTGGCGCGGGGATCGAGCGTGCGCTGGTAGGTCCAGGAAGGCTTGGCGGCGCGCTCGAGGGTGGAGAGGGACTGGCCGATGCCTTTGACCTGATACTCGTCGAGGATGATCTGGCGGAGCGGGCGGTCGCCGAGGAAGACCATCTCGCTGCGGTGGCCGATGAGGCGGGGCGGGCCCCAGTCGGGCGAGGCGTTGCCGAAGCGGTGGGGCCAGGCGGTGACGAAGAGACCGTCGCCGAGGTCTTGCCAGGCGGAGGCGGGGAAGAGGTCGGCGCCGGTGATGACCACGCGGCCGTGGGCCTCGCCCTCGACGACGAGGAGGGTGTCGCGCGCGGTGCCCTCGGCGAGGCCGAGGTCGGTGGCGGTCTCGCGGTAGAGGCCGGCCTTGAGGAGGAGGCGGGTGGGTGTGCCCTCGGCGAGGTGCTCGCGGGCGCGGGCGAAGCCCTCGGCGAGGGTGCGGGCGACGCCGGAATCGGCGGGCGCGGAGGGATCCACGATCACCTCCGCGCGGACCGCGGACTCGTCGATCCGGGCGCCGGTGATGTCGGGCTCGCCCCAGGTGATGGGCGCGGGCGGCGGCTCGGCGGAGCGCAGCGCGGACGGGGCGAAGGCGAGTAGTGCCAGCGTGGATACGAAGGAGGGGAGCAGGTGCAGACGCATGGGGAGGGAAGGGGGGGCGGGGCGCGGTCGCGGGGGTGGGGCGATCTGGGCGCGGCGGGGGCGGGCGAGATAAGGGGTAGGGAGGGAGAAGAGCGGGGCAATAACAAAAGTGAACTATGTCACTTGTAGGCGGTGAGGCTGGGGTTGTTGCTCGCGATGATCGTGGGGGGGGCGTGCTTATCGAACGCGGGCGCGGACGCCGGGGACGGCGTCCCTCCAAGCCAAGGGATGCGCGGTCAGCGCGGGGCGAGGGCGCAGGAGGCGCGGGGGATGAGCTTGGTCTCGAGGCGGAAGGTGCCGCGGAGCAGCTTCGGGGTCTTGCGCTTGGCCTCGGCGGCGCGGATGAGGGCCTCGCCGGCGAGCCGACCCATCTCGTGAAAGGGCTGCTCGATGGTGGTAAGCGAGGGATCGCCAAATTGGGAGAGGAAGTAGTTGGAGTAGCCGATGACCGATAGATCCTGCGGCACGCGGAGGCCGAGGGCGCGGGCCTGGCGGACGAGGGCCATCGCGAAGGCGTCGGAGGAGCAGACAACGCCGGTGGGGCGCTCGGGCAGGGCGAGGAGCTGGCGCGCGGCGTCGTCGCTCTCGGCGGCGCTGGTCCACTCGGCGTGGACGATGCCGGCCGAGGCGAGGGTGGGTTTGCGGGCCTTGAGTTCGGAGAGGAAGGCCTTTTCGCGCCAGATCGAGGCGTTGTGCGTGGCGGGGCCGTTGAAGAGGGCGAGCTTTTGGTGGCCGAGGGAGCGGAGGTGCTCGACGGCGAGGCGGATGCCCTGCTCGTCGTCGGACATGTAGTTGAGGCACCAGTCCTCGGAGCGAGCGTTGTCGAGAATGGCGACGGGGAGCTGGCGGCCGTCGATCTGCTCGCGAAGGACGGGGAGGGTGGAGACGTCGGGGTTGAGCAGGATCATGCCCGAGACGCGCCACTTGAGGCAGCCGGCGACGGCCTCGGGGGTGATGCGCTTGTAGGGCACGTGGACCATCTTGACGAGGTAGCCGGCGGCGTGGGCGGCCTCGAGGACGCCGGAGAGGATGCGGAACTTGATCTCGAAGTCGTAATCGTCGGTGAGGATCGCGAGCATGCGGGAACGGCCGGCGATCATGGAGCGGGCGAGCTCGTTGACGTGGTAGCCGAGGGAGGCGGCGGCCTCGAGGACGCGCTGGCGCGTCTCTTCGCCGATGGAGCCGTCGTCGCGCTGGTTGTTGTTCAGCACGTAGGAGACGGTGGTGCGGGACACGCCGGCCTTGCGGGCGATCTCGATCATCGAAGGCATGACGGAACGATTCCGCGCGGGCGGGGCTTGGCAATGGAGCATTTCGGTCATGGTTGGAGGAAGAATTTTAACGCAGAGACACAGAGACGCGGAGGAGAAGGCAGGGGCTCGGCGAGGGGGAAGGGAGCAAGCGCGAGTGCCTTGGGCTCAGAGTTTGCCGCGGCGGGATTCGAGTTCGGCGCGGATGGCCATCATGCGCGCGGGGGTGAGGGGGAAGCGCCAGAGGAGGAAGAGCGAGAGGCCGAGCAGGCTGGCGGGGAGCAGGGTGTAGCAAACGCGCATGGCGAGGAGGGCGGAGGCGGCCTGCGCCTCGCCTTTGGCGACCTCGAAGCCGCACCAGACGGCGAGCGGGCCGCCGAGGGCGAGGCCGACGGAGAGGGCGGCCTTGACGAACCAGGAGTAGGCGGAGGCGAAGGCGCCCTCGCGGCGCTCGCGCGTGCGCAGCTCGTCGTCGTCCACGATGTCGGCGTTGAGCGGGGGGATGAGTTGCCAGATCGCGGTGGCGGCGAGGCCGAGGAAGGCGCTGTTGACGACGGAGACCCAGGGGTAGGTGGGATTGTAGGTCCACCACTTGGTGCCCATCGCGAGCATGACGGTGGCGACGGCGCCGAAGAGGACGCGGATCTTGCCGAAGTGCCGCGAGAGGGCCTGGCAGGTCGGGATCGCGATGAAGCCGACGATCATCATCAACGTGGCCTCGGTGCCGACGAGCTTGGCGGCGAGCACCTGGTCGCCCTGCGCGACGTGGTAGAGGCGGACGTAGAAGCCGAGGCCGATGGAGACGTTGGTGCCGCCGACGAAGAGGATGGTGAAACCGGCGAGGATGAGGAAGGGGCGGCTGGTGAAGGTCCAGCGAAGGCTGTCGCGCAGGCGGATCTTCGCCTGGCGCGAGGCGGCCTTGTAGAAACGCTCCTTGACCACGAAGCCCGGCAGCGAACCGACGAGGATGACGAGCAGGCCCATCAAGGATGCGAGCGCGATGGCGCCGCGCAGCGTGTCGGGTTTGCCCGTTTCGGGATCGCGGAAGAAGGGGAGCTGGGTGAGGAACCACGCCCAACCGACGACGAAGCCGGCGCATTTTTGGAAGAACGCGCGGTAGGAGCTGACGCTCGTGCGCTCGTGGTAGTCGGGCGTGAGTTCGAGCAGCAGGCTCTGGTAGGGCATCGCCCAGATGGTGAAGAAGAGGTAGAGGATGAGGCCGCTGCCGAGGAGCCAAGCGAACTTGGCCTGATCGCCCCAGGTCGCGGGGGCCATCCACATCATGGGAAACCAGAGGCCGGCGAGGAGGGCGCCGGCGACGAGGTAGGGGCGGCGGCGGCCCCAGCGCGTGCGGGTGTTGTCGGAGATCCAGCCCATGAGCGGGTCGAGGATCGCGTCCCAGAGGCGGAAGAGAAAGGTGGCGAGGCTGACGAAGTGCGGGGAGAGCCCGAGCCCGACGACATAGACGGGCATCATGAGCTGGTTGGGCAGCGAGGACGTCCAGGTGTCCACCGCGCCGGCCGCGCCGTAGGCGAGCTTGCTGCGCACGGGGACCTTGTCCTCGGGCGCGGTGGGCGGCGGGATCGCGCCGGCGGTGCCGGCGGGCGATGCGAGCGCGGCGCTCGGCGAGGCGCTCGCGGCGGGAGATGACGACGGAGATGGGGCGGGGGAGGACACGGTCGGCGGCCGAAAAAAAGGCCGCACCCTCTCGAGTGCGGCCGACAGGGGATGTGAGGTGGCGGGAGCGGATCAGCGGCGACGGCGGCGCGTCGCGGCGAGGCCGAGACCGGTCAGCCCGGCGAGGGCGGCGAAGGCGGAGGGCTCGGGGATGGCGGTCGCTTGGAGTTCGAACGTGTCGAAGCGGGTGATGACCGCGGAGCCGAGGGTGACATAGATGCCAAAGGCCTCGACCGTGCCGGTGGTGGGGAGGGTGGTGGTGCCGGAAACCGAGAACGGGGAGCCAATCGTGGCGGTCAACGTGTGCCAACTGGCGGTGGCGAGATTGAAGGTCGTCTTGGTGGCGGTGGTGTCGAAGTCGGCGGCGGTGCCGGCGGTCGTGAAGTTGTTCGACGCCTGCGTGACATACCAGACGCCGTCGATCTTGATTGCGACGTTTTGCGAGTTGGGCGCAGCGGAGCCTGTATTGCGGTTCGAATACCAGGAGGCCGAGTTCAGCTCATACTGCGAGAGATTGAACGAGTATTCGTTGGTGTAGAGCAGCGTGTTGGTCGTGTTCTGGTTGAAGACGAAGCCGTAGATCATGCTCTCGGAGACGCCCGCGTTGACGTTGTCTAGGTTCTGGGGAGCGCCATCGACGTTGGTCTTGGTCGCGTTGCCGGTGACGGTGCCGTTGGCGCCGGCCGAGAAATCGGCGACATTGCCCGCCGCCGTGGCGGAGCCGAGGCGAGCCCAGCCGTAATTCGCAATATCGACTCCGAAGTTGGCGTTGTTGCCGAAGGTCTCGCGGTAGATGGTGGTTTGCGCGGACGCGACGCTGGCGAAGGACGAAACGGCGAGGGCGCCGGCGAGGAGGGTGAGGTTTGGGGTCTTCATGGTGTTGTTGAACGACGGACCGCAGCTAAAGGCCGGGCGGCAGACGCGGTCAATTTAAAAGTGACATAGGAAACTAAAATCTCCACGTGTCTTGCCGATGCGACCGAAGAGGACGCGCTGCTTATAGGTAAATCCACCCCTGAAAAATGATAACCTACTTCACTACCCCGCGAAAAATCTGGTTCCTAGTGCTGTGTCTGGCCGCCTGCCTGTTCCTGCCCGCGGTGCACGCCGCCAACACCGTGCTGCTGGACGACCAGTTCACCGACGACGACCGTAACAACCAAAGCCTTCCGGCGAGCGCGCGCTGGTTTTATGTCGGCGAGGCCGAGGCCGCGCGGCGGCTCGCCATCCCCGGCGGCGGCAGCCCGGAGCTACGGATGGAGGCCGACGGCGACTACGCGCAGATCTTCGGCTACTTCACCGCGAGCGGGTCGCCGCGCACGCTGGCGGTGGGAGACAGCCTGAAGCTCACCCTGCGTCTGCGCTTGAGCCGGCTCTACAACCAGTCGGCCGGCATTCGCTTCGGATTGTTCAACGCGAACGGCGTGCGGGCGACCGCCGACAGCTCGGACAACGTCTATGGCAACACCTACGTCGGCTATCGCGGCTACTTCGTCGGCTTCAATCCCGGCGCCTCCTCCACCTTCGAGATTCGCCGCCGCTTCGAGAGCACCGGGCATTCGCCGCTGCTCTCGGGTGGAAGCACGGTCGCGGCGAGCGCGAGCGGCGTGAACGTCGGCCTCGCCGCCAACACTCTTTTCATCGCCGAGCTCACGTTCACCCGCACCGCGGCCGACACGATGACCATCGTGACGCGCGTGAACGGCGTTGAACTCTCCGCCACCGACACCGCCATCGTGGCCACCGCCTTTGACACCATCGGCCTGATCCACGGCAACGGCATGCCGGTGGGCGAAGATATCCGCATCGAATCGGCGCTGATCGACTACACGCCGTCGGGCGGCGCGGCTCAGCAGATCGTCAACGAGAGCTTCATCGACCGCGAGCGGGTGACGCTCTCTCCGCCGGCCTCCCTCGCCTGGTTCTACCGCGGCACGACCACGACGGCGCGTCTGCCGGGCCGACTCACCATCCTCGAGCCGGGCTACGCCGCCCCCGCGGGCAATAAGGACGTGATCCTGCAATCCGAGGCGCAGCCGAGCGCCGCCCTGGCCTACTTCACCACGGCGGGTTCGCCGGTTTCGCTCGCCGTCGGCGAGGCGATGGTGCTGCGCGCGTCGCTGCGTTTCGACGGCGCGCGTCGCGCGCCGATCCGGCTGGCCTTGCTCAATTCCGGCGGCAGCCGCCCGTCCGCCGATCAAGAGATCGCGACCGGCGTGCCGGCCGCGGGACTTTTTTCCGGATACCGTGGGCATGGGTTGGTGTTCGATCCCTCCGGCTCCGGCACGCTCCGCGCCGAGGCGCGCACCGGCAACGCCACGCTGCCGGCGGCCGACGCGGCCTTCGCCTCCCTCGGCCAGACGACCGGAACGGCGCCGCTGCATGGCGGCAGCGCCTGGACCACGGTGAGCCTGCGCGTCGTGCGCGTATCGACCGGTTCGATACGGATCGAGGGCGTCGGTGCCGACGCCAACGTGATCGCGGTGGACGCCGCGGCGGCGACGACGAGCTTTGACACCGTGCTCATCTCGACCGCGGGCGCGGCCGGCGCGTCCGTCGTGCTGCGCATCGACGACGTGCTCGTGGCACGGAGCACGCCGGATGGCAACGCGTCCGGCCCCGGCACGATCTTGAGCGAAAACTTCAACACCGGCTCCCCCTGGCCGGCGCGCGCGGCGGTGGCGGGCGGCGCGGCGGCGGGGCGGGTGCAGGCGCTGCTCGGCGAATTTGGAACCTTTGACACGCTTGGCACCCTGGTGCCGGGCGCCGCGCTGCGTCTGGCGGTGGACGCTCCTTCCGGCGCGGCGTGGAGCGCGGCGCTCGACTCGGGGCCGCTGACGGTGAGCAATTCGCTCGCCGACCTCGCGCGCATCACCCTCGCCTTTGATCTGCGCGTCAGCCGGCCGCGGCCGGTGCGGGTCAAGCTGACCTCGCTCGTCGATGGCGCCGCGCTCGAGCGCGTGGTGTATCCGGCGGCGGCGGATTTTCACCAACGCTTCGCCTTCGAGCTTTCAGACATGGTCGCGGCGGGCGGTGTTTTCCATCCGGTGAATTCGCTGAGCGGCCAGGTGCGGCTCGCTTTCGAGATCGTGGGCGGGCCCGACGAGGTGCTCGGCTGGCCGGGCGGGGAGCACACGCTCGACGTGGACAACGTCCACCTCGCGCGGCCGCGCTTCTACGTGAGCCCGAGCGGTGTCGATACGGCCTCGGGTGGCGGCGAGAGCAACCCCTTCGCGTCGATTCAATACGCCGCCGACCGCACCAATCCCGGCGACATCGTGCTGATCCGGCAGGGCGCGGGCGCGGCTCCGCACTACATCGTGTCGAGCGATCCGAACAGCGTCGGCGTGACCTTGGGGCGCGCCGGGGTGCCATCGGGCTGGGTGACGTTCAAGAACTACCCCGGCGAGCGACCGGTGATCCGCAACGGCGGCTGGGGCATCTTCCGCGTCGGGCGCGGCACGGGGCCGAGCAACCGCAATCGCCAAAACGAGGCGGCCTATCTCGAGCTGCGCGGGCTGGAGCTGCGCGGCGTGGCCTCGATCATTCCCGAGGAGCAACGCGGCACCTTCTCGGGCCCGTCCAATACGAACGGCATCGCGGTCGAGGGACGCCACTCGGCGATCCGGCCGCACCACCTGCGCTTCGCCGACCTCACGGTCACGGACGCGGGCGGCGCCGGCATCATCACGACGCAGGCCGACTACGTCGCGGTGGAGGGCTGCTGGTTGGAGGACAACAGCACGACAAACATCTACGGCATGTCCGGCCTCTCGATCTATGGCGGCTGGGACTACGCGGGCCCGCCCAACACCTACCGCAAGCTCGTTGCCGGCGTGCGCGCGACCAACAACCGCAGCGTGTATCCGTGGGCGGATGTCGGCCGGCTCTCCGACGGCAACGGCATCATCATCGACTGCAACCTGAACACGCAGTTCAACTCCGTGATCGGGCCCTACCCGGGGCGCACGCTCGTGCAAAACAACCTCGCGTGGCGCAACGGCGGCTCGGGCCTGCACGCCTTCCTTTGCCGGCGCGTGGATTTCGTGAACAACACCGCGTTCGCGAATAGCCGCACTTTCGCGACCGGCTATGGGGAGATGTTTTCCAACGCGAGCGACGACATCCGCTTCCTCAACAACATCATGGTCGCGACCGACGGGCGTCCGCTGAGCTTCGTGTGGAACACCGAGTCGCGCCCGGCCACGCTCGGCACCGCCTTCTACCACACGCTCTACCGCGGCGGCACCTTGCCGGCGGGCAACGGCACGCTCGGGCCGACCAGCACGGGCAACGCGGCCCCGAGCGGGACCTTCTTCGTCAACGCGAACGGTGGCGATCTGCGCATCCGGGTCGGCAGCCCCGCGATCGATTTCGGACTCACGACGCTCTACGCCCCCGCGGCCGACGCGGCGGGGCGGCCACGCGGTGCGGACGGCGTGATCGATGCCGGCGCGCTGGAGCGCCAGCCGGTGATCCTGCGCCGCCCGCCGTCCTCGCTGGTGCTCGCGCCGGGGCAGACGGCCACGTTGAGCGTCGAGGCGATGGGCGACGCGCTGACCTATCAGTGGACCAAGGACAACGCGCCGATCGCGGGCGCCACCGCGGCGAGCTACGCACTGCCGCCGGCCGGAGCGGGCACGCCCGGCGTGTATCGCGTGGTGGTGACGAGCGAGATCGATTCGTTCACGAGCGCGGGCACGACGGTGACGGTGCAGGCGGCGGACACGCCGCACGAGGCCTGGCGGCGCGGCTTCTTCGGCACGCCCGAGCCGACGGGCGCGGCGGCGGACGACGCCGACCCCGACGGCGACGGGTTGGTCAACCTGCTCGAATACGCGCTCGGACGGCATCCGCAGCTCGGCGACGCGGCGGGCGCCTTCGCGCTCGAGGCGGCGTCGGGAGGATCAGGAGGCGGATGGGAGTTTGTGTTCGTCCGCGCCGCCGAGGATCTCGATTACTTCGTGGAGCGTTCGAGTGATTTGGTGAGCTGGACGGTGATCGCGACGAATCCGGGCGTGGTGACGCAGGCTCAGTCCGTGCGGGTGCCGGTGCCGGCGCCGAATGTCGGCGCGGGCGAGACGCGGGTCTTCGTGAGGCTGCGCGTGGCGCCGCGGTGAGGCTTGATGGAGCGGGCACGCCCTCGTGCCCGCTTTGGATTGCCGTGCGAGAGGTGACAAAGGGGCACGAGGGCGTGCCCTCTCCTTTCAGGCCAGACCGCGGAACTGGCTGCGGCCGAGATAGACCGCGGGCGAGGTGTGCTCGGGGCGGAGCACGCCGTGTTCGTCGTGCGCCTCGGGATCGTGGTGCGTGGCGACGACCTCGCCCACGAAAAGATCGTGGTCGCCGAAGGTGCGGACCTCGCGGGTGCGGCACTCGAAGGCGAAGTAGGCGGCGGCGAGCACGGGCGCGGCGATCGTCTCGCCGGGCGACCAGGCGAGGTCGCTGGCGGCGAATTTGTCGGTGTCGCGCCCGCTGGTGGTGCCGAGCCGCTGGATCGTCGCGGAGTGTGCCTGCCCGAGGAAGTTGACCACAAATCCCTCCGCTTCGCGCAGGAGGGAGTGGGTGTGGCGTCCCGGCCCGACGGATACGCCGTAGAGGGGCGGGGCGTAGGAGAGGGCGGTGTGCCAGCCGGCGCTCATCACGTTGCGGCGCCCGCCGACGGCGACGGTGACGACGGCGATGGTGCCGGGGTAGTAGCCGAAGAATCGGCCGGGAGGGACGGCTTGGCGGAGCAAGGGCATCGAGGGGAGGCTGGTCGCGGTTTTCGGCAAACGGAAGCCTCGCGGTTGCCCTACGGTTGCGCCGGCAACCAGCGTTCGATCCAGCGGTAGGCGTGCTCGCGGGCATCGGGCACGGTGTCGTGGCCGTCGCCGTGGATGAGCATCGAGACTTTCTTCGGCTCGCCGAGGAGGCGCCAGACGAGCCAGGCGTTGCGGATGGCGAGGTAGGACGCGGTGGTGTCGGGGTTGTAGGGATCCTCGAAAGGCTCCATGAAAAGCAGGGCGCGCGGGGCGCAGAGCGCGATGAGATCGGTGATCTCGTAGGGGGTGCGGCCGGTGCGGCGGATGATCTCGTCGGCTTGGGCGCGCGCGCCTTTCTCCCAGCCGACGAGGCGGTAGATGTTGGTCACCTGCGGGCTGACGCCGGTGGACGGCACGCCGACCACCACACGAGTGTCGGCCGCCATGAGGCGGAGGGTGTTGCCGCCGCCGAGGGAGTTGCCGATGGCGCCGTAGCCGGCCTCGTGGCGAATGCCGGGCAGGCGGTCGAGCAGATCGAGCGCGCGTTGCAGACCCCAGACGCGGCGGTCGCTTTGCGACCACTCCGGGTGGCGCGCCTCGAAGGCCTGGAGGTAGGCGTTGCGCCCGGCGCCGGGGGTGTCGGCGCCGTAGCCGAAGAGATCGGGCGCGAGGACGACGTAGCCGCGGCGGGCGAGCTCGACGGCGTAGGCGCGGTTGGGCGAGCGCTCGGGATTTTGCACGGCGAGTTTGCCGGCGTCGGTGGTGCCGTGGATGGCGACGACGGCGGAGCGCGGATGGGCGGGGTCGAAGCCCGGAGGCAGCAGCAAGTCGGCCTCGGACCAGGCGTCGTCGAGCACCTGGATGCGGTAGCGAATGCGGGCGAGCCCGTGGACCTCGTCGCGCATTACCTCCTCGAAGCGGAGGTCCGCGGGCGAGGGGGCGGGCGGGCGTTCGCCGAGGTAGCGTTGCACGCGCGTCTGGATGCGGGAGCGCAGCTCGGGCCATTCCTCGGGGCGCGTGTCGCGCAGGATGACCGGCGGGATGTCGGCGAAGGGGTGGTCGTTTTTTTGCGCGGACATTGGAGGAGCGGTGATGGCGGCGACGGTGGCGAGGAGGGTGACGGCGCGGAGCGGGCGGAGGAGGCGGCGGAGCGGGGAGGGCGTGGGCATGGGCGGAGAGGCGGGGTGGGTGCGCGGTTTAGGGCTTAGGATTTTGGGTGTCAGGAGGCGGACTCGCCGCGGCGCTTCAACTCCTCGTGGATCTCGTCGATGCGTGCGGTGGTGAGCGGATAGCGGCAAAGGGTGAAGATCGCGAGGCCGAGGAAGATCGCGGGCAGGAAGGCCACGAGCATGCGCATGAGGAAGAGCACCTCCTCGGGCTGCTGGTCGCCGAGTTTGGCGTTGAAGCCGGCCCAGACGACCAGCGGGCCGGAGAGCGCGGTGGCGACGCTTTGGGACGCTTTGAGGCACCAGGAGAAGGTCGAGGCGAAGGAGCCTTCGCGGCGGTGGCCGGTCTTGAGTTGGTCGAGATCGGCGGCATCGCCGGTCATCGAGGGGATCAACATCCACATGCCCGAGATGGCCGGGGCGAGCAGCGCCATCGGGGCGATGCTGAGGTAGGGATAGGCCGGCGTGTAGAAGATCAGCGTGCTCAGGCTCGAGCAGAGCACGACCGACATGAGCGTGATCATCGAGGCGCGTTTGCCTTTCTTCGCGGCGAGCCACTGGAAGACCCGGATCCCGATCATACCCGAGACAAACCAGACGATGCTGACCAGGCCGCTGATCTTGGATGCGAGTTTTTGGTCACCGTCGCAGACGTAGTAGAGCTTGGTGAAGAAATCCAAGCCGCCCTTGAGCCCGGTGCCCATGACCATGAGGAAGCTGAAGAGGATGAGGAGGACGAAGGGCTTGTTGCGGAAGGTGAGGTGAAAGTTTTCGCGCAGGGTCAGCTGGCCGGTCTTGGCCTTCGCTCCGGGCTGGGAGCGCACGCGCTCCTTGGTGAAGAGCGGCAGCAGGCAGAGGCAAAGGGCGAGCAGCCCGAACGCCGACACGACCCAGCGGGCGCCGTTGAGCGTGTCGGGTTTGCCATCGGCGTCATGAAAGACCGGCAACTGGGTGAGATACCAGATCCAGCCCATGCCGAGACCGCCGATGGCGCCGATGTAGCTGCGCCACGCGGCGACGTTGGTGCGCTCGCGGCTGTTGGGCGTCACCTCGAGCAGCATGCACTGGTAGGGGATGTTCCAGATCGTGGTGCAGGTGGCGATGACGAGGCTGGTGAAGATCATCCAGGCGATGATCCACGGTTCGGACCATCCGCGGCTGAGAAAGAAGGGCAGGGGGAGGGCGCAGGAGGAAAGCAGGCCGCCGATGAGGATGTAGGGCTTGCGCCGTCCCCAGCGGGAGCGGGTGCGGTCGGAGATCCAGCCCATCATCGCGTCGGTGACGGCGTCCCAGGCGCGATCGAGCAAGGCGCGCAGGCCGAGCAGCGCCGGCGAGATGCCGAGGGTGACCACGAAGACCGGATTCCAGAGCTGGTTGTCCGCGCTGTTCTGGATGCTTCCGCCGATGCCGCCCGCGCCGTAGGCGAGCTTCTCCTTCCACGGCACGCGCTCGTTGGGGGGGATGGGGAGGGCGGCGGAGGCCGGGGCGGCGGGCGCGGTGGCGGGGCGCTCGGGAGCGGGTGTGGGGGCGGGGGCGAAGGACATGAACTCGGTTTTTGGGGGCGGCGTTTGGGCGCACGGAGAAACATCGCGGAGGCGATGGCGCGGCTTCATGCCGGGGGGGCGGAAGCGAAGCCGGCGCGGGGGAGTCCCGCGCCGGGGACGGGGGCGGCTCAGTCGCCCAAGCGCTGGAAGCGCGGCAGGCGTTCGAGCGGGGCGGCCACCTCGATGACGCATCCGCCTTCGTGCACCACGCCTTCGTCGTCGCGCCAGCGGCCCGGGGGGAGCGGCACGCGGCGGCTGGTGGCGCCCTTCGTCTGCACGGGCGCCACGAGGATGTCGGAGCCGAGCATGAAGCAGTCGTTGACGGTCTCGAGCCCGGCGGAGGGGAACTCCCAGGCGAGGGGGCGGATGATGGGCACGCCGGTGGCGGCGGCCTCGCGGGCGAGGCGGAGGATGAGGTCGGCGTGCTCCTCGTGGAGGCGGGCGGCGGCGACGCAGGCGGCGGCGTGGCGCGGGGAGAGGACGCGCCAGGGGGCGGCGCTGAACTGCATCATCGGCATGAGCGCGGCGCACTGGGCGGCGCGCACGAAGAGCTCGTGGTCGAGCTTGTCGGCGTTGGCGGTGAAATTGAGGTATTCGCCGCCGCCGATGAGGTCGGCGCAGCCGAAGGGCAGGCCGACGAGGCCCTGGGCGAGGACGTTGGGGACGAGGGTGGCGAGACCGTTGGCGCCCCAGCCGTGGACCTTGTCGCGAAGGCGCTGCGCGAGAGGCTGGCCGCCCATCTTCCAGCAGGCCCGGTATTCGTTTAGCGGATACTCCAGGCCAAGGCGGGCCCAGGCCTCGGCGTAGTCGGCGGGGTGCTTGGCGGGACCGGCGTAGAGATCGCCGGGGCGGAGGACGGAGGGGTCGCCGCCGTCAAACTTGAAGCCGTCCACGCCGTAGTCGCGGATCATGCGGGCGCACTCGGCGCGCATCCAGGCGAGGCCGGGGCCGCCGGTGACGTCGAGGACGGCGCTGTAGCCGTCCCACCATTCGCGGATGGCGAGGGTGCCGTCGGCGGAGCGGACGAGAGCGCCTTCGGCGCGGAGTTTGCGGAAGACGACGCTGTCGGGCGTGATGAAGGGAACGAGCCAGAGGAGGACCTGGAAGCCGAGGGACTGGAGTTCGCGAACCATGCCGACGGGATCGGGGAAGCGGCCGGGGTGAAAGGTCCAGTCGCCGTAGTTCTGCTGCCAGCCGCAGTCGATGATGAGGGCGCCGGGGCCGTAGCCGGCGGCGACGGCGGCGCGGGCGTAGGCGAGGATGCCGGCCTGGTTTTGGTCGTAGATGAACTCGATCCAGGTGGTGAACTGCGGGCGGGTGAAGAGGCGCTCGTCGGGGATGCGGCCGGAGGGAGGGAAGTGGGCCTTGGCGGCGGCGAGCGCGGCGGAGGCGAGGGTAGGCAGGGCGCCGGAGCCGCGGCTGATCTCGGCGGGGCCCTCGAAGCGGGCGGAGTCGGGGCCGAAGCGGGCGGAGAACGGCTCGTTGCTCCAGACGTAGCGTCCGAGCGAGGAGATGAAGCAGGGCGTGATCTGGTTGCCCCCCGGAGTGCCACCGAGGAGCGGATCGGCGAGGTCGATGACGGTCTCGGGGCGTCCGGGACCGAAGGGCATGGAAACGCCAAAATCGACGGCGCCTCCCCACCAGTATTCATTCTTTAGATACGGGAGTTCCAGGTTGGGCATGGGTGAAAGGCGGGGGGCGGGATTGGGGGCGGGGCGCGATCCGGGAGGGCGGCGGGATTCCAGCCCGCCGGCGGGGGAGCGGGCAACATTAAAAGTGAACTATGTAACTAAAGGGGGCGACGCGGCGCGGCGTGGCCGCGGCGGCTCAGCGGTCGAGGAACCAGCGCCGGTAGAAGGGGCGCTCGGCGAGCACGATCTCGGCGGTCACGCGCGCGCCCGGCGGGAGCGGGTAGGGGGCGGAGAGTTTGCCGGCGTCGAGGAGGTAGTCGCCGGCGCCGGTGGCCTGGTCGTCGTCGAGCTCGCGGTCAGGGGCGATGGAGACGAGCACGGCGGTGGCGTAGGGGGCGAGGCGGTCGGGGTTGCTGCGCGGGCGGAAGCGCACGAGCTGGCCGGGGCGCAGCTCGGAGATGCGGTCCTCGCCGGCGCGCAGGCGGAGCACGGAGGGTCCGGGCTCGGCGATCTTGAAGAGGGCGCGGCCGGGGTGGACGGCGAGGCCGGGGTAGAGCGAGGCGGTGGCGGTGACCACGCCCGCGCGGGGGGCGCGCACGGCGAGGCGCTCCCGCTCCTCCTCGAGGCCTTGGCGCCGGGTCTCGAGCACGCGCACCCGGGCGGCGGCGAAGTCGCGCGAGGCCTCGGCCTCGGCGAGCGCGGAGCGGCCGTAGTCGCCCGCGGCGAGCTCGGCGGCGCGCTGGTGGCGCGCGAGGAGGGCCTCGCTGGCGAGCACCTGCATGCGAAGATGGAGCACATCCACCGAGGAGGCGGAGCCGAGGGAGGCGAGTTTCTCGGTGGTGGCGAGGTGGCTTTGCTGGAGGGCGAGGAGCTCGCGTTGTTTCTCGGCCTCGCGGGCGCTGAAGATGAACTCGCCGGCGATCGGCACGGCGGCGGTGCGGCGCGCGGCGGCCGTGGCGCGGGCCAGCTCGGCGCGGGCGGTCTCGAGCTCGGCGTCGAGCAGGCGCAGGTCGCGGACGAGATGCCAGTCGTCGAGCGTGGCCAGGAGCCGGCCCTCGGCGACCGTGTCGCCCTCGGCCACGGCGACGTGGGCGAGCAGGCCTTCGGTGGCGGGCGAGGCGTAAACGAAGCCGGCGGGCCGGATCTCGCCGGCGACGGGCACGGTCTCGGCCATGGGGCCGAGGGCGACGGCGAGCGCGGCGGCCAGGGAGAGCAGGGCCGTGGCGAAAAGCGTGCGGCGCATCCAGGGCGCGGCGTGCGCGCGGGGCAGGCGGGCGGCGGGCACGAGGTAGTCGGCGGGGGCGAGCGGGTGGGCGGTGCGTGACATGGCGGCGTGGAGGTCGCGGCGGCGCGGGCGCGGTTTTCAGACGGGCAGGGCGGAGCCGTGGCGCAGGGCGCCGCTGACGGGGATCATGCCCTTGACCTGCGCCTCGTAGAGCTGGCGGTAGTGGCCGTCGGCGCGGGAGACGAGGTGATCGTGCGTGCCGATCTCGACCACGCGGCCCTGGTGGAGGACGACGATCTGGTCGGCGCGGTAGATGGTGGAGAGGCGGTGCGCGATGACGACCGAGGTGCGGCCGGCCATGAGCGTTTCAAAGGAGCTCTGGATGGCGCGCTCGGTCTCGGTGTCGAGGGCGCTGGTGGCCTCGTCGAGGATGAGGAGGCGCGGGTCTTTCAGGAACACGCGGGCGATGGCGAGGCGTTGTTTCTGGCCGCCGGAGAGGCGGGTGCCGTTGACGCCGACGGGGGTGTCGAGGCCCAGGGGGAGCTGGCGCACGTGCGCGGCGAGGTGGGCGGCCTCGAGGGCGGCCCAGATGCGGGCCTCGTCGATGTGGTCGCGGCCGAGGGTGAGGTTGGCGCGGAGGGTGTCGTCGAAGAGGACGTGGTCCTGGAGCACGACGCCGATGTGGCGGCGGAGGGCCTGGAGGTCCCACTCGCGGACGTCCACGCCGTCGATGCGCAGCTTGCCCGCGGTGGGGAGGTAGAGGCCCATGAGGAGGGCGGAGAGGGTGGATTTGCCGGAGCCGGTCTGGCCGACGAGGGCGGTCATGCTGCCGGGGGCGATGCGCAGATCGACGTCGCGCAGGATGGGCTCGTCCGGGTGGTAGCCGAAGCCGACGCGCTCGAGGGTGATCTCGCCGCGAAAGGTCTCGACGCGGCGCGGGGCGGGGTTGTCCAGGTAGGGCTCGCGCGGGGTGGCGCCCAGTTCGAGCACTTTCTCCGTGCTGGCCACGCCGGTCTGCACGATCTGGGACGCGTTGAGCAGGGTGTTCACGGGGCCCCAGAGCATGGCCTGGTAGCCGTAGAAGGCGAAGAAGGCGCCGAAGCTGATCTCGCCGCGGAGGGCCATGATACCGCCGACGAGGAGGAAGATGTCGGCGCCGAGGGCGGAGAGCCAGCCGAGGAGGCCGTTGATCATGTGGAAGTGGGTCCAGTGCTTGATGCCGTGGTAGCGGAGGGCCTCGGCGCGGGCCTGGAAGCGACGGAGGAAGAAGGGCTCGGCGTTGAAGGCGCGGATCATCTTGATGCCGCCGAAGAACTCGGTGGTGGTGGCGGTGAGGTCGGCCATGCGGTCGGACTCGGCGCGGTTGAAGACCTTCAGGTGCTTGTGCAGCCAGAGGGTGAAGAGCGCGGTGAGCGGCATGGTGACGAGCACGATCGCGGTGAGCCGCGCGTCGAGGAGCAGCATGAAGGCCACCACGACCACGAGGGTGCAGACGCTGGCGAGGAGGTTGCGCAGGAGGGCGAAGATGGCGCCGTCCATGTGCATGACGTCGGTGGCGAGGCGCGAGGCGATGCGGCTGGGCGGCATCGATTCGAAAAACGCCTGGCGGGCGCCGGCGAGGTGGAGGGCGGTCTCGAGACGGACGTCCTGGAGGACGTTGCGGGTGATCTGCAGGATGTAGTGGCTCTGCCAGCCGCCGATCACGCTGGAGAGGAGCTTGAGGAGCACGCCGAGGAGGACGAGGCCGGCGAGCATCCAGAGCTGGGTGGAGACGCCGAGCCAGCCGGCGACGGGCGAGCTGGCGCTGCCCTTGAAGATGATCTCGTCGATGATGATCTTGCCGAGGTAGGGCACGGGCGCGGCGCTCAGGCTGGCGAGGAGGGCGAGCGTGAGGATCGCGAACAAGGGCCCCGGATGGCGGCGGATGAGCGCGAGCAGCGTCGCGAAGGCGGGCGGCGCGGGTTTGGCGGCGGACGGCGAGGCGTCGGTCATAGACGGCCCCAGTTTACCACGCCGGAGGCCCCGGGCGGTATGGACAATGGGGCCGACACTATGTAGAAAAGCCGCATGTTGACTATCCGATCAACCGGTGGCCCGGAACGGCACGGGGCGCGGCGTTTCTTCGTGGACGTGTCGGTGTCGCGGCGGATCGCGGTGACGCCCCAGAATTGGAGGCTGCGGATCCGCAGCCCTTTCTGGCGGCTCTATGGGGTGGACGGGGAGGGCGCGGAGCTGCGCTGGGCGGCAGGCGGTTTGCGTTTGAGGCCGGAGCGGCTCTACCTGGTGCCAGCCTGGCTGGATTTTGAGACCGAAACCAGTCGGCCGCTCAGTCACGATTATATGCACTTTTATCTGAACGGGCCGCCCGTGGCCTGGGTGAAGGAGTGCTTCGACGGTCCGCTGCCCGTGGCGCGGCGTCCGGCGGTGGATGCGCTGGCGACGGTGTGGCGGGATGCGTTGGCCGAGGCGTCGGCCGAATCGTGGCTGGCCCGGCAAGGCTGGGGATCGGCGCTGGCGCAGGCGGCGATCGCGGCGGCGATCGAGGATTTGCCGCGGGCGCGGCGGGCGAGCCTGCAGGGCTGGTTGCAGTCCGACGCGGCGGTGGAGGCGGCCACGGAGCGAATCTTGCGCAATCTGGCGCGGCCGCCGGGCAATGAAGAGCTGGCGGCGCTGTGCGGGATGGGGGTCGATCAACTGGCTCGCCGCTTCAAATCGGCCACGGGCCTCACGCCGACGCAGTATCGGTTGGAGAGCGCGGTGGAGGAGGCGGCGCGGCGGCTGGCGGAGACGGAGGAGAAACTGGAGGAGATCGCGGAGGCGACGGGGTTCACGGATCGTTTCTACCTGTCGCGGGTGTTCAAGGCGCGGCTGGGGTTTACTCCGGCGGCCTATCGGCTCGCCCATCGCCGCGAGGGCGGCGTCGAGCGGACCTGGTCGGGGAAGCGACGAGAGAGCCCGAGCGGCGCCCGTGCCTTTACCGAACGCGGCGGGGATGGCGGCGCAGGAAAAGTTTGACGGATAAGCGCGGGGTAATCTGCATCCGGCTCTTGCGTCGTCTGGCGTGGCCTGAGAGTGACGCTCCTGTAGCACAATGGATAGTGCATCGGTCTCCGAAGCCGGTGATGTGGGTTCGATTCCCGCCGGGAGCACCAGGCCTAGGATCCCGCTGTAAAGGCCGACCAACAAGTCGGCTGCCAGCCGAGGTCCCGGGTGATGGCGGAGATGTCCACGAAGCTCCGCAGCGGTTCTTCGGGGCGGCGCCGGGGAGTGTCGGCGAAATAGGTGCGGGCGAGCGTCTCGACGTCGGGCCAGTCGGGCGGGATCGGCCCGCTGGGCAGATAGACGCGGTGGCCAGGCAAGCGCTCGGTCTCAACGCAGGCGCGCAGGAGCCGCGCGGCGTCGTCGATCCAGACCCAG
>JAUWBD010000205.1 GCA_030605125.1 Verrucomicrobiota bacterium
GCCACGGTGAAGTGGCCGGCCTGGGCGGTGCCGAAGTTGGCGCTGCTGTTGTTGGCGGCGCCGGTCTGCGGGAGCGGGTGGCTGAATTTCGAGCCCGCGCCGGTGGACGGACGCGCGAGCAAGGTGGGCGCGGTGCTGGCGTTGGAGAGCGTGCGGCCGTTGCCGCTCGAGTCGCCGCGGAAGTCGCCCGACTCAAAACGCCAGTGCGCGAGCACCTCGGCCTCGGGACGGGAGATGAGCAAGCTGCGCCGCGGTAGCGCGCGATCGGAGATGCGCACCTCGTCGATCAGGCCCTTCCATCGCGTGGACGCGCCGTTGTTGTAGGCGCCGACGTTGAGCGCGGCCGGGGAGTTGTTGATCGCCGTCAGGGGGTTCGCGAAGCTCTGGATTTGCAAGGGAGCGCTCGTGGTGAGGTTCTTGATGTAGATCTTTACGCCGGCGGCGGGATCATTGGCGTCGAACGTGGCGGCGAGGTAGTAGTCGGTGTTCAGGCTAAGCGCGGTGCTCGCCGTGAAGGTCTGCGCGGCGTTGCCATCGGGGCTGATCGAGAGGAAGGGCTGGCGCGAGGCGTTGATGCCGAAGCGGAAGCTGCGTTCGCCGGCCGAGGCGCGCCACTGCGAGACGATGTCGGTGCCGGCGGTATGCGTCGCCTGGACGTTGGCGTAGGCCTCGACGGTGAGGGCGCCGTTGGCGGCTATGCTGTCCATCCAGCCGGTGTCGCTCGCGGTGAAGTGGCCGGCCTGGGCGGTGCCGAAGTTGGCGAGGCTGTTGTTGATCGCGCCGGTCTGCGGCAGCGGGCTGCTGAAGCGCGAGCCGGAGCCGGAGACGGGACGTGCGAGCAAGGTCGGCGAGGTGCTGGCGACTGAGAGGTTGCGGCCGTTGCCGCTCGAGTCGGCGCGGAAGCTGCCGGCTTCGAAACGCCAGTGCGCGAGGACGGCGGGCGAATCGGCGTTGGTCCGGATGACGAGGTGCGGCGGGTGACTGCCCTCGCGGGAGGAGTAAACGGCGTTGGCGGTGCGGTGCGAGACGAGCGCGAGCGAGAGCAGGCCGTCGCCGGCGAGCTCGGTCTTGGCGGCCGCGGTGACGTCGAACTCCACCCAGTTGCCGGCGGCGGGCACGGTCTTGGCGTCGAGGGCGGGCGTGGTGTAGGGAGGCATGTTGCTCCAAGTGATGCCGTTCGGGTTCGTCTCGTTCCACGCGTCGTCGGTGACGAAGTGGACGGCATTCAGCGGGCTTTCACTGATCGTGACGTAGAGCCAGAGCGAGGCCTTGGCGATGCCGCGACCGGCCGGGACTTGGCCGAGGTCGAAGCGCAGAAAACTGCGGCGGTCCGTCGAGCTGCTGTCGGTGTCGCGCGCCTCGAGGATGTTGAGCGCGCCGTAGTTGTTGCCGGCGTTGGCGGTGCCACCGCGCGTCACCGCGTCGGCGTCGGGCGCGAGGACGACGGTGGAGCCCACCGCTTCCGGGCCGACGACGAGGTCTTGCGCGGTGTTGATGGTGGAGCCGGGAATCGGCGGCAGGCCGAGGAGGCGCAGCGCGAGGTTGGGCGCGTCGCCGTTGCGGATGGGCTGCACGGCGGCGGCGTAGTCGGGGCGGCCGGCGCCGGGGTTGGCGCGGGTGGCGGGGTTGAGCGCGTAGAGGTCGCCGGGGGTGACGCCGGCGCCCCAGACGTAGAAGGGAATCGTGTAGGCCTCGGGATTGGAGGCCGGCTCGTGCACCTTGGTGCCGAGCATGCCGCCGTGGTCGGCGGTGACGATCACGGTGGTGCGGCCGATGAGCGCGGGGTGCTGCTCGACCAAATCGAGGATCCTCCCGATCTGGGTATCCACCCCTTGCACGGCCTGGAGGTATTCGCTTCCCGGCGCGAGGCTCCACGTGAAATCGTGCCCGTTTCTATCCGGACTCTGGTAGTGAATGAACGAATACACCAGCGGGTTTCCGTTGCTCATCTGGTTGACCCACTGGTTGGTGAGCCAGGCCTCGTTGGTGTTGTTGTTCCAGTGGTCGATCTTGTCGCGACCGTTGTCCGGACCGGTGACGTCGGGTGCGCCGTGGGTCGCGTCGTAGCTTCGATTGAAGTGCTCCAGCTTGGTTTTTGAAACAAACCCGCCCGCGCGCCGGCCGTGATCGTGGACGACGTCGAAGACGCTGGCGACATAGGATCCTCTCCGCGTGTGGATCGTCTCGTTGGCCGCGGGGTCGGTGTTGGTGAGCCAGCCGTGTCCGGTGGGGCCGGCCACGCGGCGACCGGTGATCTGCGTGGTGTGGTTGGGGATGGTGTTGGAGTAATCGTAGTCGGTGCGGGCGTTGTCGGTGAACACGCCGCCGTTGCGCAGCCGGTAGAAGTTGGGCGCGCCGGTGGGCCCGAGCGTGGTGACGGCGTCGGGGCGCAGGCCATCGACGCTGATGTGGACGACGTAGTCGGTGACGGCGGCGTGCTGCGCGAAGGCGGAACCTTCGCACGCCAGCACGAGCACGGCCGAGGTGCCGGCGAGAGATCGGGCTAGGCGACGTGTCGCCGCCACGAGGAGGGGTAGGGTCTTTTTCATGGGGGTGGATGCCTCGCGCGCAGACCGCCGGTGTGCGAGTGAGCGCGATATGCGGGCCAAACGGTGGTCGGCGGCGAAGTTGCGACCGACTTGGGGTATGCGGTGCGAGGGGTGACGGGGTTGATAGCGTTGCAAGCGTTTCGCACCAGCACGGCATCGCTGTATGGTAAAACCAAAGCACCCACCTCGCGGCGGAATCACCGCCACACGACGCCGTTCGATTTTAACATAAACCTCGGCGGTGGTTTGGAGCGTGTGCCGCAGCTGCAAGATGAAGATCGACCGCACGCGTTCTGCACTCCCCGGCGCCCGCGCCCCGGCATCCCTCCCTTTTTATCCCCATGCATTCGAAACTCCGCCCTTGCCTCGCCTCCCAAAAAACCGGCTTCCGGCTGCTCGCCGCGCTGTTGGTATTTCTGTCGATTCCGCTGTGCCTCTCGGGCGCCGCGCAATTCACCTCGTCCGCGTCGCCCGCGCTGGCGCCGGGCGCCAACCTGCGGATCATGTCCTACAACATCCTCTCCGAGGAGTGGAACGACAAGACGCCGGTGGACGGCCGCAAGGACTCGATCGCTTGGACGATCCTGCACTTCTCGCCGGAGGTCGTCGGCCTCCAGGAAGTTTCCGACAACTGGTATGCGGCGCTCCCGCCCTTGATCGCGGCCGATTACGAGATGGTGCAGCCCAAGACCTCGCGCGGGCAGACCAACTACTCCGGCATGGCCTACAACAAGAAGAAGGTGAAGCTGCTCGATAGCGGCACCGAGATCTTCAAGGCCGGCAACTCGACCAAGATGCGCCTGGTGACCTGGGGCCACTACGAGCGGCTCGACAACAAGAAGAAGTTCGTGGTGATGAACACCCACTGGTGCATCAAAAAGGAAAACCGGATCGCCGAGGCGCAGGAAATGGCGGCGATCGTCGAGGCGAAGAAGAAGCAATACAAGTGCCCGGTGATCACCGTCGGCGACTTCAACGCCGACCAGAAGTCGGAGGAGTATCAGGACTACGTCGCCCGCACGGGGCTGAAGAACGCCCGCGTCGATGCGCAGGTGGTGAACACGACCTACCGCACCTCGCACGTCCTCGGCAAAAAGCCGCGCAAGGATCGCCTCGAAAACTCCATCGACCAGATCTTCTTCTCCGACGAGCTCACCGCCCTGTTCTACAACGTGCTCGTCGATCAGGTGATCCTCGACGCCTCGGACCACACCCCGATCTACGCCGACTTCAAGATGAACTGAGCCCTTCCGCGACGGATCGAGACTTGATTGTCGCGCAACGGCGGAGCCGTTGGCCCAGCGTCGTGTTTGACCCACCCTCACGCGCGCGCACCCGGCGACCTCGCGCAACATCCTGCTGCCATAACGCTGTCAGCACGCGGTGCTAGGATCGGCGTTGCATGAAACACATCACCGAAAGCGTCTGGCTCGATCAACCGAAGGACGTCGTCTTCGACTTCCTCGCCAACGTGGAAAACCTCCCGCTCTGGGCGACGGAGTATTGTAGCGGAGTCCGACAGGAAAACGGGCGCCACATTGTTGAGACATCCTTCGGCCCGATGCTGACCCGCCACGACGCGGACCGCCGCACAGGCGTCATCGACATGTGCTCCGGTCTCGACGAATCCGACATGGCATTGTTCCCGGTCCGCGTGATCGCGATGCCGAACGGACGCACGCTCGTGAGCTTCACCTTTTTCCAGCCGCCCGACCTGCCCGACGACATTTTCGCCCGGCAGCACGAGTCGCTGAAGAAGGAACTCGCCGAGCTGGAGTCGGTGATCGTCGGGCACGCACCGCGTCGAAGTTCGGCCTGCGTGGAGCGATCCGAGCGCTGCGACTCTCCTCCGAAGGCTCGGGGATCGGCTTCACCGTGATCAACCCCGGCGTGCTCGGCACGCCGGAGGTGTTGGCCGACATCCAGGAAGGTCGCACGCCCGCACAACCGCTCATCCCGCTCCGGGACATCTGCTCGCTCATCGATTGGCTGCTATCGCTCGCGCCGTCCACCGAGGTCGGTGAGGTCGATCTGCGGCCCAAGTGATCCTGTTATCGGCGTCCGTTTTTTGCCTCGTGAACGTGAGTCTCCGGCAACGCGAAGGATCCGCATAGTTCGATGCGCCTATCGGCTCACCTCGAGCCGCAGGAACAGGCGCGGTGTGCCGGCCGGGTGCGCGATCCGCACGCCCTCGAGTGTCGTGCGGCCGTCGCCGCCGATGTCGGGATCGATGGTTTCGGGAGCGGTCGCAACCGGGCTCCAGTTGGCGAGGTCGGCGCTCGATAGCACCGTGTAGCTCAGGTCCGTGGCGGCGAGGTTGCGCCGGTAGGTGAAGCTCAGCCACGGGCCGCCCGGGGTGGCGGGGTCGAGCGTGAACGCCGGCAAATCGGCGGGCGACGCGGGCGGTCCGAGGGGCGGCAAGTTGAGCGCGAAGGCCAAGAGGTTGGGCACGCCGTCGGCGTTGGGGTCGGCGTCGGGAGCGGACGACGCCTCGCCCCAGGCAATCGCGGCGGACCAAGCGGCGTAGGAGCCCTCGTCAGGGTCCGGATCACCAGGAACGGTCGAAGACCCAAAGACGACGAGATCGGCCGACACGCGCGCGGCGGTGTCTTGCGAGCGACCAAGGGCGAAGTTGGCGGTGCTCCAGACATGGAGGCGAAATTGCACCGGAGCGGCGGTGTCTTGCAACGCGGCGAGCGTGGAGAGGTCGGCGCTGTAGAGGCGGCCCATGCGGACGTTGATCGCGGGCGCGGCGGTGCCGGCGCCGAGTTCGCGGAGCGGCACGATATCGTGGGTGGCGAAGCCGTCGGTGCTCACGCGCAATTGAAGCCGGGCGGTGGACGACGGCGCATCGACGGCGAGATCGCCGGCCGCGGCGAAGAAGACGAGCTTGGTGAGGCGAAGGCGCGCACCGCTGGCGGGCGCGACGGACCAGCCGATCCAGTCGTTGGCATCGAAGGCGGCGGAGTTGACGCCGGTGACGTGGAAACCGTCGTCGTTGATGGTGGCGTTGGTCGAGCGGGTGACGCCGGAGCCAACGTTGAGCGACGAGGCCTGCACGAGCGCGTGGTGAAAGGTGCTGGCGGGATTTTGGAGCTGGCCGGACGCGGGGCTGCCGAACTCCCAAGCCAGCAGGACGGATTCGCGCGTGGCGGCGACCTCCACGGCGGCAGTGACGGGCGGGCTGAGGTTGACGCCATCGGACAAGCGGTAGGTGAAGCTGTCGGCGCCGGTGTATCCAATATCGGATACATAGACGCAGGTCGCGCCCTGCCAGCGGAGGACGCCATGCGCGGGGTTTTCCAGGATGATCGGCGTGAGCGTGTCGCCATCGGCGTCGGTGCCGGGGAAGCGGACCGGCGTCGGCACGCCCGTGGCGGCGAGAACCGGGGCGGGCGCGGTGGCGACAGGCGGGGTGTTGGCGGTGCCATCGGCGCGGAGGGCGGCGAAGACGCCTTGGGATTGGTTGAAATAGCTGCCGGTGACGACGGTGGTGCGGGCGAGGGCGCGGACCTGGTAAAACACCTCGCCGGCGGGACGCGCGGAGTCGGTGTAGCTCGTGGCCGAGGCGGCGAGCGGCGAGGCGGTCAACCGCGTGTAGGGGCCGAGTCGGGCGGTCGAGCGATAGACGTGGAAGCCGGTGCGCATCGCGTCGGCGGGGGCGGTCCAGGTGAGCTGCGCGGTCGAGCCGCTGGCACTGACGGCGAGCGAGACCGGCGGCGAGACCGGGTGCTGGCGCAGGGTCGGGTCGCCCATCAGGTTCTGCGACACGTAGCGGTCCATGGAGACGTAATCACCACGAGGATTATATTCCAGGCCGTTGAAGTAGTTGTTGATCGTCCGCAGCGCGGAGTAGCCCACCGTTTTGCCGGCGGCCATGTGGTGCATGTGCCAGGCGGGGCGCGCGCCCCAGGCGGCGGTGAGGCCCCAGTCGGGCTGGGCGAGCAGGCCGCGCATGGGGTTGTTGGCGCGGTTCCACTGTTGCTTGTAGCTTCCGAAGTTGAGGAAGAACTGCGCGCGATTGTCGGTGGCGGTGTAGCGGGCGGGCTCCGCGCCGTCGGCGCCGCCGAAGTCAACCGCCCAGAGGTGGGGCTGCGTCGCGAGCGTGGGCTGGAAGGCGGCGACGGTGGTGGCGGCCGCGCCGAACATCGGGCGCAGCCAGTTGTGCTCCATGAGCAGGAAGCCCTCGCTGTTGATGAGCCCGCGCTGTGGCACGGAGCGGGCGCCGTGGCGCCAGGCATGGGCCTTGGACACGTAGTCGCGGAGCAGCTCGTATTCGCCTTTCTGATACGCCGACATCTTGGCGAAGTCCACGCGGCCGGTCATCAGTTCGATGGCGGAGGGCAGGTTGTGCTGGTCGAACTTTCCGTCGCCCGGGATGTTTTGGTTTTCAAGTTCGCTCCACGGGTTGGCCGCGGTGACGTTGAGGGTGGAGTCGGTCCAGGTGCCGTTGAGGTCGGCGTAGTAGAGGTCGGTTTCGTGCGCGCGGTTGCCGTGTCCATCGGGATCGAAGAGACCGGAGCGCACCACGGGCAGGCGGCCAAACAGGTAGAGCGTGTCGATGGTGGGATCGGAGGCGCGGGCGTTGACGATGGCGGCCTTGAGATCCTGGTGCGTGCCAACGCCATGCGGAGCGAAGTCGAGGCGCACGACTTTCCAGCCGTCGCCGACGAGATCCAGCTCGAGCCGGGCAAGTTCGCCGGGGAGCTCGGCGGCGGTGGTGGTGTCCACGACGAGCAGCACGGTGCCGCGCGTGTCCACCAGCGGTGCGTCGAGCGTGACCGCGACGTAGGCGGCGGTGAGGCCGTAGGAGTTGCCGCCTGAGCTGAAAGCGGGGCGGGCGAGGCGGTATTCGTAGGCCTCGCCGGCGGCTGCGGTGGTGTCGGTGTAGGTGCGGGTCGGGTGGGCGATGGTTTCGAGGAGCGCGAAGGCGTTGCCCGCGCCGGTGCCGACTTTGTCGAGTTCGCGGCGATAGATCTGGACGGTGCCGCCGGTGGCCTGGACGTCCCACGTGAAGGTGACGGCGGGCGTGGGCGTGGTGCTCACCTCCGCCTCGACGAGCAGGTGTTTGTTGTAAATCGCCTGCGCGAGGGAGGTCGCAAACAGGAACGCGAGAAGGGGAAAAACGAGGCGAGGCATGAGGGGGCGGTGGGCGGCGGCCGACACGGCGCGGAGCCACTCCCCCACCCTCGCCCGAAACGCTCGCCCGCCAAGGAGCCGAACGGTGAAATCCTTCACGAAGCGCGGGCCGTTTTTACCGCAAACGCGGAAGTGGAACCGCCGATGGCGCAGATAATCGCAGATACGACAGAATCATTGGATCGATCAGATGGCTTTATCTGCGGTCTCTGCGCCATCTGCGGTCGAGATTCACCGGTCCCACAAGGAGCGGGCGAAGCGGATGTCCTTCGCCTCGATGCCAAGTTGCTCGAAGGTCTCGTAGGGCACCCAGGAGCCCATGCGGCCGATGCCGCTGGTGAAGCCGTGCTGGTCGCTGCCGGGCACGAAGCCCACTCCCGC
>JAUWBD010000063.1 GCA_030605125.1 Verrucomicrobiota bacterium
GTGCGACCAGTAGGTCCAGACGAGGCTGAGTTCCTTCGCGCCGGCCGCGGGCACGCGGAGGAAATCGAAGCCTTGGGCGTCTTTTTCGAAGCGCGGCTTGGCGCCGGCGTATTCGGAGACGGTGCCGTCGCCGGTGAGCGGCACGAGCGAACGCAGGGGCGTGTAAATCGTGTCGGCGGCCGTGGTGGAGGAGTCGGACGCGGGGACCTCGCCGACGGACCAGCCAAGAAACTTCAGCTCGGGCACGGGCCCCGAGGCGAAGAAATTGAGGCGGAGGCGCTCGACGGGAGCGGACAGGGTCTCGGGCGGAAGGGGAAGCTCAGCGAGGAAAGGTTGACCGGCCTTGAGCTGAAGGATCGGACCGGTGTGAAGGGACGTCCAGGAGCCGGCCAGGACCGCGACGCGGGTGTGGAGCGTGAGATCGCTCGGACTGGTGACGGTGAAGACGGTGCGGGCGCCGGGGCCGGCGGGCCATTGCTCGGGCGAGGGGGCGCGATGACCCCAGAAAGTCCAGACGAGGTTGACCTCGTTTTTCTCCGGCGCGGGGAGCGTGACCAGCTCGTGGCCGACCTCGTTGGGCGCGAGGACAGGGGCGACGTTTGCGTAGGGGGAGACGGTGCCGAGGCCCTGACCGACGCGAGGCACGAGCGCGAGGCGCTCGATGTAGTCGCCTTGGGCGCCGGCGAGGCTCGCTCCGCCGAGGGCGAAGGACAAGAGGCCGGCGAGGAGGGCGAGACGGCGCGTCGCGGGGATCGGGCCGGCCGCAAGCGGAAGAGTGTCGGTCATGGGAGGAGACGAGAGGGCAAAGCCTGGGCCGCCGCGGCGGGAGGCGCCGCGGGGAATCGGAACGGCCGAAGGCGCGGGTCGCCGGCAGGCCGGGCGTGGTGGCCGAGGCCGGCGCTAGAAGGTCGGGTTCAGGAGAAGCAGCTGGCGGCGCTGCTCCTCGAAGGTGGCCTTGGGCGTGGAGGAGACGTGCCCGTCGGCAAAGACGGCGAGGATGTGGCCCCGGCCGCGGTCATCGGGACGGACGTTGGTGGTCGGGTCGCCGACGTAGGCGTTGGTCTCGATATACCAGCTGCCGCCGCGCCGGCCGGTGCCGCCGGCGGCCGCGGAGGCGGTGACGACGAGGACGAGGCGCGAGGGGTTGGTGATTTTGTTGATGGGCAGGCCCTGCCCGAGGTCGGGATTGCCGGGGACGATGACCTCGCGGTTGGCGCCGTAGTCGGAGACGGTGCCGTGGTCGCCATCGGCGACGAGGGGATCGAAGAAGATCGGGCTGACGATGGCTTGCGCGCCGTTGACGCTGAACTCCGTCTGCCGGTGGGCCTTGACCAGGTAGGGCTCGATCTGGGTGGTCCAGAAGGGCTGCGCCCAGGCGTTGTGGAGGGTGGGCAGGCGGTCCTTCTTTTCGTTGGCGTGGAGGAGCATCGCCTGGCCGATCGATTTGAGATTGGAGAGGCTCTTGGAGGCGCGGGCGCTCTCACGGACCTTTCCGACCACGGGGATGATGATGGCGGCGAGGATGCCGATGATGGCGATGACGGAGAGCAGCTCGATCAGGGTGAAGGCGCGGGGGGCGGGAGAACCGGAGCGAAAGGCGGGGGTGGTCATGGCTGCGGGGGGTCTGGGGCTGATGGACGGACGAGGGGATTTTTAGGCCCCGGGGACACGCAGGACAACGCATCCCCGGGGGTGAGAAAACACCGGCGGGAACTACCGACGGCGGCGGCGCGTGAGCGCCAGGCCGCCGGCAAAGGCGGAGGCGAGCAGCGCGAAGGAGGAGGGCTCGGGGATGACGGTGGCATCGGAGACGAGGACGGAGCCGAAGGTGGCGATGGAGCCGGCCGTGACGCCGTTGCCATTGTTGGCGCCGAGGACGAAGCGGCCGACGCTGCCCTCCCCCACCGCGAGGCTGGAGGCCGTGAAGTTCAGCAGGCTGCCGGTGATGGTGGTCGGGTTGACCTGGGTGGCGTTGAGCGCGTTGGCCAGGAAGGCGCCGCTGAAGGTGGTGCCGGTGACGGTGAGCGTCCAGGTGGCGTTGGCGCCATCGACGGTGTAGCTCATCCCGGTGGGCGCGCCGCTCAGGGCGATCTGGACCTGCTTGGCGGCCACTTCGGAGCCGCTATCCAGAATCTGGATACGGTAGCTGCTGGTGAAGCCGAGCAGGGAGACGCCGAAGGCGCCGCCGGTGCCGTAGGAGCCGCCGGCGGAGAAGCTGGAGGCCAAGGCTCCGGTGGCGTCGCCGCCGGTGTCGGTGGAGAGGCGGCCGATCGCGGAGTAGAGCGTGTTGAAGGAGCTGCCGGGGTTGCCGCCGAGGGCGAGGCCGTCGAGGGAAACGGTGACGGGGGAGGCGAAGGGGTTGAAATTGGTGGCGTCGGTGACCACCGCGGTGCGGGCGCTGTTGGTGGTCTGGTTGACGTTGAGCACCAAGTTGCCGGAGCCGACGGTCGCGGTGCCGAGGGAGGCAGTGCTGCCGAGGGTCCAGACGGCGGTGTTGAGAGTGGTGCCGTCGAAGTTGTCCGTGAGGAGGACGACGCCGTGGGCGGCGGGCAGAGAGAGCGCCACGAGGGCGGCGGGGAGAGCGATCGCGAGGGGCTTCATGTCGGGTGGGTTTTGGTGTGTTGGTCGGGGCTGTGTCGGCCGCCCGCCGTGGAAGACGGGAGACCAAAGTGCGGGGGCAGTTTCGGACTGGCGGTAAAGGCGGGGGCGCCGGCGGAGCGGAGGGGGCGAAGAGAGGCGACGAAGGGTGTCACCTAGACTTGCCTCAATCTATGCTAGTATAACTAACGGTCAAGTAGTATTTGGGTAAGGAAGCGGAGCAAACGAGTCGTGTTTGTCTCTATTGAACAGCGCTTTGACTCGCGCTTTTCGCCTGGGCCACCGATAGCACAAGCCCCTCCCCACCAAGCAAAACCGTAGGCGCGGAACAGGTGTTCCTACGGGGGCCGGTGTTACCAGCCGAGATCTTGTTTGAGGGCGGCGATGAGCTTCTCGGCCATGAGCTGGTGGGTCTTCACGCTGGGGTGCCACTGGGCGCCGATGCCGTGGTGCTGGGCCTGCGTGCCGAAATCGATGAGGCGCACGGACGGACCGCCGGCGGCATTGGCTTGGGCGAGAATTTTTTCGAAGTAGCCGAGGAGGGTGCTGCGGGGTTTCCGATCGCCGGGCCACTCGCTGATCATGGGGCCGAGGGCGCAGTAGATGGGCGCCTCGGGGTAGCGGGCGCGGATCTCGCCGATGAACTTCAGGTAGGCGGCGACCCAGGCGGCCTCCTCGGGGTTGGCACGGTTGAAGTCGTTTGTGCCGAGGTTGATCACGACGACGTCGGGCGTCCACGCGGCGAAGTCCCACCTGGGCGTGGCGGACTCGTGGAGGACGCGGTCGTAGAGAGCGACGATGGTGTTGTCGGGCCAGAGTTTTTTGCCGGAGGAGGCGATGGCGACGTAGTCGGCGTCGAGGGCGCGGGCGGCGATGGCGCCGTAGGTGAGCCAGGCGTTTTGGGTCTCCGGCTTGAAGGGCGCTTCTTTGTTGGGGGCCTCGTTGCCAAAACCGCAGGTGATGGAATCGCCGATGATCTCGATGCGGCGCGAGCGGGCGGGCGTGGGGAGGAGCTTGGCGGAGTCGCCGATGCGCAGGCCGGTGAGCTGGGAACTGCCGAGGGAGGGCTCGGTGCGTTTGACGAGCTCGATGGTGTGGCGTCCGGCGGGGAGGTCGGTGGCGACGGAGTAGCTGTGTTCGCCGGCTTGAAGGGCAAGGACGGCGGTGGGCTGGCCGTTGATGACGACCTGCCAGTGGTTTTTGCCGGCGTCGTTGAACGTCGCCGAGACGTCGCCGCCATCGACGGTGAAGGCGACGGTGCTGGCGGACCAGGAGGCGCGGGGCGCCTCGGGCCGGGTGGTATCGAAACGGCCGACGTAGCGGAGGAGCGGATCGGCCGGCGAGATGTCCGCGGCAGGGAGCACGGCGGGCAAGGCGCAGAGAAGCGCGAGCGCGAGACGGGTGGCGGAATGCATGGGGGGATGAGAGGGAATGAGGGAGTGAGGGGCGGAAGGATCTCAGGGACCACGGGTGACGGTGAGGCGCACGAAGCAGCGGGGGGCGGCGTCGGCGGGGAGGAGGACGTCGCGCAGCTCGGCGGCGCCAAGGTCGGCGTGGAGCGTGGAAGGCGAGGAGAGGACGGACCACGCGGAGGCGGGCGCGGAGAGATCGGCGGCAGTCTCGAGCGCGAAGGCGACGGAGGGATCGGTGGCGAGTTCCTTGGAAACGCGGAAGCGGGCGACGAGGCGGCCGCCCTCGTCGAGGAGCAGGGTGAGCGGAGCGGGCGCGGTGGCGTCGGCGGAGAGCGGGTCGGAGGCGAGGGCGTATTCGAGGAGGTTGGGCCGGCCGTCGGCGTCGGGGTCGGCGCGAGCGCCCCAGAGAGCGGATTCGCGGGCCGGGTCGGCGAGCTCGTCGGCGCCGAAGTGGCGGTGTTGCCAGGCGGCGAAGGTGGTGAGCTCGACGGCGACGGTGAGCGTGGCGGTGGCGGAGCGGCCGGCGGAATCGGTGGCGCGGAGCGCGAGGGTGGACGCGCCTTGGGAGGGAGCGACGGAGAGATCGAGGCGGGAGCCGGCGAGGGTGGCGGAGGTGACGAGGGCAGGGGCGGAGTTGCCGGTCACGGCGTAGGCGAGGGGCAGGCCGGCGTCGCCGTCCTCGAGGTCACGGAAGACGGCGGAAAGCTCGACGGAGAGGGCGGACTGCGTAGTGCGATTGTAGATACGGCGGGGCTCCGGCGGGACGGCGACGACGGGCGTCGAGTCGGCCCCGGAGGCGGAGCCGGGGGCGAAGGCGTCGGTGCGGAAGGGCTCGGCGGGAAGGCCGGTGCCGCCGAAGAGGTTGGCGTTGGGAAAACTTTGCCAGGCGTAGCGGACGGCGACGGGGGCGGGGACGTCGGCGACGTTGGAGAGGCGTATCTGGTTTTCCCCTACGATCTCGGCGCGGGTGGCGTGGCGGAAGACGCGGTCGGCGCCGGCGAGGGCGAAGCCGCGAAGGGTGTCGGCGGGGGCGCGCACGGCAGGCAGGCCTTTGGCGATCTCGGCGGAGTCGGGCTGGGCGTCCACGAGGCGCGTCTGGAGCCCGCCGCCGACGTGGTCGAAGGTGAGGAGGACCTCGGAGCCGTTGATCTGCACGTCGCGGAGAGCGGGGCCGCGGGCGACGACGGGCAGGCCGTAATCGTGGGCGAGGGCGAGGAGGGCGAGACGCTGGGCGACGAGATCCTTGCCGGAGGGGTGGATGTTAGACTGGTCGCCGGTGTCGATGGTTACGACCATGCCGGAACGCGGAGTGGCGTCGCGCGCGGCGGCCTGGGCCTCGCGAATCCAGGCCCAGTTGACGTTGTAGCCGGAGACGGAGGCGTCGTTTTCGGCGGGGATGCGGCTGTGGCGCATGTAGCCGGCGAGCTGGACGAAGTAGAAGGGAAACTCGTGGCCGCGGGCGGCGCGCCAGGAGGCGACGAGCGTCTCCTGCAGGCGCGCGTAGGCGGCGGTGCGGACGAGGTTGCCGGAGTTGTTTTCGCCCTGATACCAGAGCACGCCCTTCACCGGGAAATCCTCGAGCGGGACGATCATCGCGTGGTAGCAGTTGGAGGCGATGGAGGGGGTGATGGCGCCGCTCGCCCAGGGGCCGGCGGCGGCGAGGGGGGCGGGCGCGATCCATTGCTCGATCGAGGTGCCGCCGTAGGCGGAGATGAGGATGCCGATCGGAACGTGGGACTGGCCGTTGGCGTCGAGCGCGGCGCGGAGGGTCTTGCCGAAGAAGTAAGGCATGGCGGACATCCAGTTGAAGGAGGCGCCGGCCTGGAGCGGGATGTTTTTCCACGGACTCCAGGGGATGTAGAGCGTGGGATCGGTGCGCGGGGAGGTGGCGGTCTCGGTGCCGAGCATCGCGAAGCGAAGGTTCTCGTGGTTGTCGTCCGCGGCGGGGATCGGGCCGTAGGCGCCGGGGTATTGGGGCAGGTGATCGGCGAGCCGATACCACATGTTGGACTGGCCGGAGCAGAGCCAGACGTCGCCGAAGTAGAGGTGGGTCGAGGTGACGGCGAGGCTCTCGGTGCCGGAGACGGTGAGCGTGAAGGGCCCGCCGGCGGACTCGGGATCGAGCGCGATGGAGAAGCGGCCGGAGCCGTCGGCGACGGCGGACTTCGTCTGCGAGCGGACGGTGGCGGTGACGGTCTCGCCGGGGCGGGCGCGACCGCGGATCGGCACGGAGACGTCGCGCTGGAGGACGGCTCCGCTGGCGAGGGTTTTGGGAAGATGGATGGCGTCGGGCGTGCCGGGCGCGGCGACGGTGAGCGTGGCGAGGTGGAAGCCGTCGGAGGAGGCGAGCGCGCGGATTTTCAACTCGTGACCGGCGGCGAGCGCGGCGCGTCCGAGATCGAGGGGATTGGCGGGCAGGTGGTAGCCGCTGCCGGAGTAGAGAACGACGCCGTTGGCGGTGATCTCGACCGTCTCGGCGGGCGCGGCGCCGTAGAACGAGAGGCTCTTGAGTTCGACGGCTTGGTTGAAGGTGAAGACGATCGAGTCGCCGGTGTAGAAGGCGGTGGGCTTGGGGCGCAGAAGGCTGAAGCCGCCGCCCTCGAAAGGCGCGGGCGTGCTGGGCGTGGCGCCGTTGTAGCCTTGCACGGTGATCGCCAGCCCGGGGGTGAAAGCGCCGTGGGCAGGCAAAGTGAGGCGGGCGGGAGTGCTGGCGGTGAGATCGGCGACGTCGCCGCTGTAGGCGCCCGAGGGCTGGGTGCTGTAGTTGCCGGTGCGCCACTCGACGCCCATCGAGGTGCCCGGAAAGAAGGTCAGCGGCGTGGAACCGCCTACATCGAAGCCGAAGGTGATCTGGGTGGCGTGGAGGGCGGGCACCAGCACGAGAAGGGCAATGGCGGACAGAGCGCGGCGGAAGGGGGCCATGGTAGCGAGAAGGGGGGACGCAGAGCGCGAAGCGGCGCGTCTGTATATCTATAATAAACACTATACTAGTATAGATATTGGAAAAGACTGCCAGCCCATTCTCATTCAGCTCCAGCGCCACGACTGGAAAAGGAACACTCGAGCGCTCAGCGGTTGAGCGCGGGGGCCGCGGCCGGCGCGGGCTCGGGCGGCGCCTCGGGGAGGCGGAGGCCGAGGCGATAGGCGGAATCGAGGTCGGGGCGGCCGACGACGCGGAGGCGGAGGGTAAACTCGGCCGCGCGCGGAGCGGCGGGGAGAGCGCAGCGGACCGAAGGGCCGGCGAGGTTGCGCCGATCGGCGAGCACGGGGAAGGACCAGCGTAGCAATTCGGTGGATACGCCGTCGTGCTCGAGCGTGGCGACGACCTCGCCGGCGGGCTGCGGCGCGGACGCGGTGTTGAGCAGCCAGAGTTCGGCGGTGAACGACTCGCCGGGCGACCACTGGAATTTCGGGATGCGGGCGCTCGCGAGGGCCGGGCGGCAGGCCTCGCGGACGGCGAAGTAGGCGGGCTTCGGCGAGGCGGGGAAGTTGATCAGGCTGTTGTTGGCGGCGCAGGGCCAGCACTCGTTGTAGCACCAGTTGAGCGCCATGGAGCACTTGGGATGCTGGCGGCGCGCCTCCTCGTAGATCGACTTGTAGCCCTCGCATTGGAGCCACTCGCCGAGGGCCGTGAGCTGCTCGAGCGAGGCGGGCTCGCCGAAGTAGTGCGTGATCGCGGAGAGGTTGATCCAGTAGTTCGGGTCGGGGCTCCAGACCTTGAAGGCGTGGTGCGTTTCCCAACTCGTGCCGGGGCGCGGCGGCCAGAGCTCGGCGGCGGGGATGATGATGCGGAGGTAGTCGGCGGGCGAAGGGCCGGGGCAGCCGAACTCGGGGTAGGCGGTGTAGGCGCTTTGTTGGAAAATCTGAAAAACATCGCGCCCATCGGGCGTGCGAAAGCGGTAGTCGCCGTGCGCCATGCCATCGAGCGGCGAGGTGGACAGAAAGGGCGTGTGGCGATCGAGGTCGAAGCAGTTGCGGCCGAGCATGCGGAGGGCGTGCGACTGGTCGTCCATGCCGCCCCAGGAGTTGAAGAGCTCGTTGCCGCCGCACCAGAGCGCAAGACAGGGGTGCTGGCGCACGCGCCGGATGATGGCGCGCGACTCGCGGTCGAGGTCGGCGAGGTAGGCGGGATCGTCGGGGTAGCGGTTGCAGGCGAGCGGAAACTCCTGCCAGACGAGCAGGCCGAGCGCGTCGCACTGCTCGAAGAAGCTCTCCTTGGCGACGGGCGCGCCGCCCCAGCAGCGGAGGAGGTTGAAATGGGCGTCGCGCGCGAGGGCGAGGAGCGGGCGGTAGGTCTCGGCGGTGATGCGGCCGGGGAAGATGTCGGGATTGATCCAGTTGGTGCCGAGGGCGAAGAGGCGGCGGCCGTTGAGCTCGAGCGTGATCGGAGGGTGGCTGCGGGATTTGGGCAGACCGATGGGATGAGCCCAGGCGCCTTCGTGCATGACGAGCCGCACGCGGCGAAAGCCGACGCGGCGCGTGAGGGTGTCGGCGCCGGGGGCGTCGAGCGCCACCTCGAGCGTGTAGAGCGCGGGTTTGCCCTGGTCGTGCGTCCACCAGAGGCGCGGGGTGGCGAGCGTGGCGGTGGAGGTGGACGCGGAGGTGGACGCGGACAGGACGCGTTGGCCGTCGGGATCGCGGAGCGTCCACGTGTAGCCCGCGGGCTCGCTGGTCTCCACCGAGACGGTGATTTCGGCGGCGGAAAAATCCTCCGCGAGCGCGTAGGTGAAATCGACGTGGCGAAGGTGCGCGGCGGGGCGCACCTCGAAGCGGAGATCTTCGCTCAGGCCGAGCGGGATGAGGCGCGGGTGCCAATCCCAGCCGTAGCTGACGGGAGGCTTGGCGGTAGCGGAGGCCTGAGCGCGGTCGGCGGGGGCGCCGGGGCGCTTGGGCGCGGGGTGAATCAGGATATCGAGCGTGGCGCCGGGGGCGGCGTCGGTGAGGTCGAGCTCGAAGGGCGTTTGCAGGCCGGTGTGGGTGAGGACGGGGCGGCCATCGAGGCGGAACTCGGCGTGATAATCGAGGCCGGCGCCGGCGAGCACGAGGCGTTCGCCGGGGGCGAGCGTGGCGGCCGGAACGATGGTGCGGTAGAGCCAGAAAAAGTCCTCGAGCCCGTCGTAGGCGGCGACGTTTTGACCGAAGTTCAGGTCGGGCCAGCCGTGAGCACGAGCCCAGTCGAGCTGCACGGCGCCGGGGACGACGGCGTGTATCCAATATTCCGATACGGGCTGGGCGTCGGCGGCCGGAAGGCGGGCGAGACGCCAGGTGGGGGCGGGCAGGAGGCGCACGGGCGGGGGGTCTTAAGCCGGGCGCTGGTCCAGCTCGTGCTCGAAGAACGCCGGCACGAGCGTGTGGGTGGGAGCGGGCTGGCCGTGGCGGATGAGGGAGATGAGGTCGAGGGAGATGTTGAGGAAGTCGTGCGAGTGGAAGCCGAGGCGCGCGATGGGCAGCGGGCTCTCTACGGGCCAAGGCCAATTGCAGTGCGAGACGACGTCGATGTCGCGGCCGATGACGACGCCGGAGTCGTGGATGGTGGCGAGCGCCTCTTCGACGAGGTGGTCGGTCGCGAGGATGATGGCGTCGGGCCGCTCGGCGGGCGGGTAGTCGAGCAGTAGCTGGACGACGGATTTGGTCTGGCCGCCGAACTCGGAGCCGATGGGGCAGATCCAGTGCGGGCGGGTGGCGAGGCCCGCGTTTTGGCAATCTTGCACGGTGACGCCGACGGCCTGGCGCATGGCGAGCACGGCCACGCGCTTCCGGCCGCGCGAGGCGAGCCAGGCGAGGGCCTTGCGGTAGAACATCGGCTCGTCGGTGTTGATGACGGGCGCGCCGGACGTCTCGTTCGCGCGGTAGTTGATCGCCACGCAGGGGATGCCGGCGCGGATCACCTCGGGCAGGCGAAGGAAAAAGGCGGTGCCGCGCGTGATGATGAGGCCCGCGAGGCGGTGGATGGCTACGTCGGCGAGGAGTTGGCGCATCGAGTCGTTGTCGGCGCCGGGCTTGATGCCGTGGAAGGGCACGATCTGGACGCCCTCTCGCGAGCGGGTGACGACAGGAGACTCGGCCAGGAGCGCGGCCGTGAAACGGGTCCACTCCTTTTCGCCCGGGGCATCGGAGAAAACCAAACCAAAGCGGAAGAGGTGCGGAGGCGCGTCGGACACAAAAAGCCCGCTACGATGGACGCTGCGGATGAAGCCCTCCTCCTTCAGTTGCCGCATGCTCGACTGCATGGTCGCGCGGCTGACGCGAAACTCCTTCACCAGATTGTCGAAGGTCGGGAGCTGGGTCCCCCGCGGATAGCGCCCGGAAAGAATCTGATTACGTATCTTGTTCGTGGCTAGACGCCCGGGCGTGGCGGTATCAGCAAGGAAAGAGGCGGCGGTCATATGCTACCCATACAGTATTCAATTCTAACATAGATAGGAAGCGGGAAAAGGGGGGCCGCGCCGCACAGCGCAGGGTCAAGCCGAGCGCAGGGCGTGACGCAACAGCTCGGCCACCTCAGGGATGAGATCGCGCGTGGTGAGGTCGCCGGGGGTCCAGAATCCGTGGAGGTGATCCGGACCGTCGAAGAAGTCGCAACGTGCGCCGACACCCGCCGCACGCCAGGCGGCGACGGCCTCGAGGGAATGCGCGGGCGGAACGAGGCGGTCGTTGCGACTATGGATGCAGAGCAGCGGCGGTGCGCCGGCGGTGACGAGCGCGGCGGGGCTGGCGGAGGCGAACCGGGCCGACGACGGCGGGGTGTCGAAGCCGAAAAAGGTGGCGAGAAAATCGGGCACGCGGATCGCCGACGCCTCGGTGTCGTCGGGGCCGGGCGAGACGCGCGAGGGGCCGGCGAGCGAGACGATGCCGGCGCAGGCGGCAGCGCCGAGCGCGAGGCCCGTCGCCATCGCGAGGTGCCCGCCGGCGGAGGCGCCGACGACGAGGAGTTTTCCGTCGGCGGGGGCGCAGAGGCCTTGCGCGGCGAGGCCGCCGGCGAGAACGAAGCGCGCGGCGGCGACGCAATCGTCGCGGCAGGCGGGCCAGGGGGCGTGCGAGAGCAGCCTGTAGTTGATATTGAATACAGCGCGCCCCTCGGCGACCGCGAGGCGCGCGACGGGATCGAGCGACTCCTTGCTCAGGCTGTTCCACCCGCCGCCGTGGATGAGCAAGACGGGCGCGGGGGCGGCGACGCCCGCCGCGGAGGAGCGACGCTCGGGCAGGTGGAGATCGCCAAGCTGGCGCGGGCTGGCGCCGTAGGGGAGATCGCGCAGGACGGGCATGGTTTCCGCGGCGGCTGAGCCGTCGATCAGAGCGGGTTCTCGAGCGGCGTGACTACGGCGTAGTCGAGGCCGAGGATCTTGGCGATCTCGACGAGCTCGGCGGCGTGGTGGCCGACGCCCAGGGCGAAGTGGTGCGTCGGGCCCTCGGCGACCCAGCGCTTGAGGAAGGTGCGCACGTCGGGCTTGAAGATGCCGTGGGTGTTGGTGTTGCCCGTCGGCGGGATCGGGCGGTTGGCGGATTCGCCCTCGGCGATGACGAACTTGAATTTGCCCTGCGCGGTCTGGCCGATGCTGAGCATGGTGATCGGGCCCTCCTTGATGCGGAACTCGACGCCGGCGCCGCTGCCGGGCTTGCCGTGGTATTTCTTGAGGCTGCGGATGACAGGCTTCTCGGCGGCGATGTTGATGTGGTGCGGGCCGTCGTGGCCTACGAGCACGCTGTCCAACTTGAAGTCCACGGGGTGGAACTCGGCGAAGCTGCCGCCGATGTCGAGGCGGTCCATGATCATCATTGCGACGCAGGTCTTGATGTCGAACTCGCCGCACATCGGGAAGCCGGCGCCGGTGAGGAGCGAGTTGCCCACGATGAGGTTGGTGACGAGCGTGCGCAGGTCGCTGCCGGGCTCGGCCTCGTAGTAGTAGGCGAGGCCGTCGAGACGCTTCTCGGCGATGAGGCCCTCGAGGGCGACGGCGGCGCGGGCGGCGGTGTCGAGGTCGCCCTCGGTCAATTTTTCAGTGAGCGGGTCGCTCTTCGGGTCGGGCGTCTCGAAGAACTCGAGGATCTGTTTCTTCCACTTCTCCACCGCGGCGGCGTCGGGCTGGGTGTAGTGTTTGTAGATGTCGCCCGGCTCGACGAGAACGACGTGCGGGCCGAAGGCGGCGGTGATGGCGGTGGGGTCGGTGTGCATGTCGAGCATGGACTCGAGCACGCGGCCCATGAGGCCGATGCGCGCCTTGCGCAGCGAGTGGAGGACCTTGGCGATGCCGCACCAGGCCTTGATCTCGCGGGCGACGTGCGGGTCGTCGCCCTCGTGGCCGAGGATGCAGGGCGGCGGGCGGCGGCCGAAGCGGATGGCGACGCCGGTGAACTCGGGCACGGAGCAGAAATCGTCGTTGCAGAGCTGCATGTGCGTCGTGCCGTTCGGGTAGTCCATGGCGGCGAGCGGCTGGATGGCGACGAGCACGATGGGCACGTTGAGCTCGCGGCAGAGGATGCCGAAGGTGGACGAGGTGCCGTAGGTGACCATGTCCACGAAGAGGATGTCGATGTCGGCGGCCTTGAGCTTGGGCACGACGTCGTAGGCGGCCTGCGCGGTGTCGAGCATGCCGAAGTCGAAGACCTGGACACCGTGGGCCTCGACGAGGCCTTGGAAGTGCGCCTGTTTGCGCTTCATCTCGTCGAGCAGGCCGGGGAATTGCGGCCAATAGACATGGTGGCCGATGCCGACCAGGCCGGCGCGGGCGGCGAGCGGACGGAGACGTTGTATTTTGGGAGCGGATACGGAGGCGGGCGAGGTCATGGTTGGAAAGGAGGAAGCGGTTTTTCGGGCAAGGCAGTGGCCTGGGGGCGCGCGGGCGCGGCGGGCGATGGGGCCTTACCAGGAGAGGAGGACGGTGCCGGAGACGGGGCGGGTGGTTTCGAGCATCGGGCCGTGCGGCGTGGCGATCTCGCGGAGCGGGACGCTTTCGCCGCCGATGTAGGGCCATTGCGGGTTGAGCCAGAGCGTGGTCGGGCCGGAGCCGGTGGGCGGGAAGAAGCGGACGATGGCGTCGGCCAGGCCGTGGACCCACATGCGGCGGGTGACGCCGATCTGGCCGGGCAGCTCCTCGAGGTGGCGCAGCCAGCCGTCGGCTTGCTCGACGAAGACGCGGCACTCGGCGCGCCAGCCGCGCGGCATGCGGTAGCCCGAGGCGCCGTCGCGTATCCAGGTTTCCATACCGAGGAGCAGCGGCGCGCCGAAGGGCGTCTTGAGCGAGAACCCCACGGTGGTGTCGGGCGTGTAGCCGGAGAAGAACCACCCGTTGGCCTGGCGGTGCAGGGCGAGCACCGGGCGACGCTGCGCGTGGGTTTGCGCGGTGAAGGAGATGCGCCAGCCGAGGCGGGCGAGAGCCTGGCGCACGAGGGTGGAGAGCGGGAAAGTCGTGGCGGGGTCGTCGCGTTGCGGGAGGTGTTCCTCCTTGGTGAAATGCATCGGCAGCGAGCCGCGCAGCCACTCGATGGCTCCGCCGGCGGCGGTGTCGCAACGGGCGGCGAGGGCGCGATGTTCGCCTTGGCAAAGGCCTTCGACGAGAGGCGCGGCGTCGGATGTGGCGGCCTCGCGCAGATGGCCGGCGGAGATCACGCTCTGGTGGCGGTATCGATCGGGAGCGGGCGCGGGGATGGCGTCGAGCGCGGCAGCGGAGGAAGGAAGTTGCACATCACCCTCGACGGGCGTCGCGAGCTGGAGGCCGAGGCGCTGGCGGAGGCGCGGCGCGCGATCGAGCGGGCCATAGACGAGGAGTTTTCCGCCGTGGTCGGCCCAGGCGAGCAGAGGGTCCTCGTCGGCGGCGTCGAGCGGTGCGGGGCTGACGATGACCCGGCCGGCGAAGCGCGTGAAAACCTGTTCGCCGAGGGCGCGCCAGGAGCGGGTGCTGACAACGGTGTTGAGCGGCAGGCCGTCGTTGAGCGCCTCGCGGGCGAACCAATCGGTGTGGAAGAGGCGTTCGGGCGCGGGCGCTTGGCCGAAGAGATTTTCGTGGAGCTCGTCGAAAGGGTAGAGCCAGACGAGCGGGCCGGGGGCGTCGGGGCGCTCGTTCCAGGCGCGGAGCAGGTGCGGAGTGACCTCCTGCGGCACGACCTCGGGCATGCGGCCGTAGGAGTCGTCGAGCGTGAGCAGAGAGAGGCTTTGCGGCGGCTCGACACGGCCGTCGGCGGCGACGCGGGAGACGGAGAGCGGCAGGTAGATGTCGTGCGGCTGGCGCTCGTAGCGATCGAGCCAAGGGCTGTTGAGCCACCAGGGGTCGTGGATGTAGAAGCGGAAGAGGGGCGATTTGCCCGGAGGGAGTTCGACGATGCGGCCCATGTAGCCGGCGAGTTCGAGGCCGAAGTCGCCGTTGAGCGCGGCCCAGGGGGAATTGGGCGGGGGCTCGAGGTCGAAGCCTCCGGAGTAGATCTCACGCAGGCAGGTGGCGTCGCTGGCGAGGTCGGTGCCGGTGCCGAGGTTGGTGCCGCGGGTGAAGACGCCAAGCTCGGGGCATTCGCGGCGAAAATCGCGCCAGAAGCCGAGGATGCGGTCGCGAGTGGAGGGCGCGAGTTCGGGGAGGAATTTCTCGCCGTCGAAAAGCGGGCCAACGGTTTTCCAAGTCTCCATGCCGAAGCCGAAGCCGTTGGAGAGCCAGATGGCATCGAGGCCGATGTCGCGGGCGAGGAGCCGGAACTGGCGGCCGAGGAAGGTCCCCATGCTGGTGCCCTGCGGGATGCCGCCGGGAAAGCCGGCGTAGTGATGCGTATCCGCGTCGAGGATACCGTAGCAGCAGACGAAGCTCGCCTTGCCCATGGTGTTGGCGAGGCAGACCTCGCGGTGGCGCTCGTATTTGAAGGACGAGGGCGCGAACTCGCCGCCGGGGTCGAAGGGGAGGATGGCGCGCATCTTTTTGCCCTTGGCGGACAGGACCTTGCGCCAAGCGCGGATGATCTCGGCGAAGCGACGGTAGGTGATGAGGCCGGCGTCGTCGCGGTAGAGGTAGGCGCGGGCGTGGAGGCTTTTGTTCTCCGGGTCGGCCGGGATGACGGGATGGACGTGGGCGTTGGCGTTGCCGATGAAGCGGGCCCACTCGAAGGTGGCGTCGAGGTCGCCGGCGTAGTCGAGGATCTCGGAGCCGTCGGCGGCCCAGAACATGACGGAGACGGAGTCCGTTTGGGCGAGGACGGCAGCCCAGGGGGCGAGGACGGCTTCGCAGGCCGCGCGGGTGGCGTCGTCGTCGAGGCCGTAGAAGGGTTTTAGGGAAATCTCGAGGTTGAGATTTTGCATGGGGGGAGGAGGGGACGGGGCGGGAACAGGCAGGCGGGGAGGACCGCGGGGATCAGACGAGGGAGGACGGGGCGGCGGTTTGGGCGAGCGACTTTTCGATGGTCGCGGCGGCTTCGCGGAGTCCGGCGAGGGTGGCTTTGATGGTGTCGGCCCGCTGCATGCGGAAGGACGGGGCGCTGGCGCCGATCGCGGCGAAGACGCCGCCCCATGGATCGCGGATCGGGACGGCGTAGGCGCTGATGCCCTCGCAAAGTTCGTCGCGGGTCTGGGCGTAGCCTTGGTTGCGCACGTTCGCGAGTTCGCGGTCGAGCGCGGCTTTGGTCGTGATGGTCTTGGGCGTGTGGCGATCGAGTTCTCGGTCGGTGAAAAAGGTCGCGAGGTGGGGGGCTTCGAGGTGGGCGAGCAGGACCTTGCCCACGGCGGTGCAGTGGGCGTAGGCGCTCATGTCCTCCGGCTCCTGGACGCGCAGCGCCTGCCGGCTGGGGGCGAAGGCAAGATTGGTCAGGTGGCCGTGCTCCATCGCGACGACCATGACGGATTCGTTCAGGCTCGCGGACAGCCGCTGGACGGCCTCACGGGCGATGAGCCCGAGGGGCTCGCGGGCGCCGCGGGAGCAGCCAAGCAGGCTCAGGCGTATGCCGGCATGAAACTGCCGCGTGCGCTCGTCCTGGCGCAGATAGCCGCGCCGCACGAGCGTCATCGCGATATTGTGCACCGTGGCGACGTTGAGGCCCAAGTCCTTGGCGAGAGCCCGGGTGCCGACGCCCTGAGGGGAGGCGACAACGGCTTCCAGCAGGGAGAGGCTTTTATCCAGCGTGAGGACGGTCGGCATTGTTCGTATAAGCCAAACGGCCGTTAAGAAAGGAGAGCAGCGGAGGAATGTTAACCCGCATCTGCTCGTTTTAGGAAATAAGCGGCCGCTGTTTATTTTATCCGAACAGAGAGTCGCTGCGCGTAGGGCAGATCCAACGATCCGCGCATCCGTCCCCGCCGCTTAAGACAGGCGACACCGCGCCAGCATTGGTGCCCGGGGTGGGGGTCGAACCCACACGCCTTTAGAGGGCGGCGGATTTTGAGTCCGCTGCGTCTGCCGATTCCGCCACCCGGGCAAATGGAGCGCGAAACGCCGCCCAGCCAAGCCACCGCGCTTCGCTTGTAAACCCCAAACCCGCGCCTCCCCCGTCAGCCGCCTCCGCACAACCCTCAAAACAGCAATGGCTTTCACCAATCAGCCCGTCCGCCGATTTTTTCGGGAGAATTTTTTGAATGTTTCTCCGACTGCTCGGTCTATCTCTGCGTCATCAGTTGTTTGCTTGGTTGCTTGGTTTGCTGGCAGAGGCGGCCCCCGGGGTGGTTCCCGGGAGGCCGCCTCTCCTCTTTTTAGCCCCTTTTGGGCGATACCGCCGGACCGAGCCGTTCAAGCCGCCGGCGCCTCCACCCATTTGCCGTGCTCGCGGATGAGCGCGACCAGGCGGTCGTCCGCCTCGGCCTGCGGGATGTTATACTGCACGCAGGTCTTGCCGACGTAGAGGTTTATCTTACCCGGCGCACCGCCCACGTAGCCGAAATCGGCGTCGGCCATCTCGCCCGGGCCGTTCACGATGCAGCCCATGATGGCGATCTTCACGCCCTTCAGGTGGCCGGTGCGCGCGCGGATGCGCTGCGTCGTCGTCTGCAGGTCGAACAAGGTGCGCCCGCAGCTCGGGCAGGCCACAAACTCGGTTTTCACGCTGCGCGTGCCGGCGCCCTGAAGGATGTTGTAGGACAACTTCAGCGCGCGCACCGGATCGGCCTCGGTCTCGACGCTCACGAGGTCGCCCAGCCCGTCGCAGAGCAGGGCGCCGCTCAACACCGACGCGTCGAGCAACCGCGAAAGAAAATCCGGCCCCGCCGCGATCTGCGTGGCGGCGGTGTTGCGCACCCAGAGCGGCGCGCGCGAGCCCAGCGTCCGGAGCGCCTCGGCCAGCGCGCGGTAGCGGCCGAGCGGATGCCGCGCCGCCGGATCGGCGCCCGCGTCGTCGAGCGTGACGAGCAGCCCCTTGTCGCCGAGCTGGCGCAGCGTGGCGGCGAGCGGCGACGTGGCGGCGAGCGCCTCGGCCGTGGTGGCGAGCGCCAGCACGTGGCCGCGCGCGCGGAGGAGTTTTGCAAAACCCGCCAGCGCCTCCGCGTCGGCCACCGAGGCGCTGAAAGCCCGCACGATGACCAGGCGACCGGCGGCCGAGAGGCCCGCGAGATCGGCCGGCGCGAGCCCGGACGCGAGCTCGAGAAACGGCACCGCGCCAACGGGAAGCTCCGCGCCCCTCAACGCCGCGAGATCGGCGGCGGAGCCGACCGGCACCAGCAGCCCCTCGACCGGCGTGTCCGCCAGCCGCGCCGACGCGAGGCGCCGCGCGGCCTCGGCCAGCTCCCCCGCCGAACCCACGCGGGTGACGACGCGCGGCGGCAGCTCCGGCCCGAGGCGGCACTCGGGCGAGAGCTCCAGCGGCGCGATCTCGCGCTTCACGTAGGCATAGGGGTCCACGCCTTCGGCACCGTTCGGATTGCGAAGCCCCTCCCCGGGAACGGGCGCCCAGAGCGACATCGCCTTCCGCGCCAGCGCCCGGGCGACGGGGATCTCATACACGCTGTCCTCGGTGAGGGAGACGCGGATGGTGTCGCCCAGGCCGTCGAGGAGCAGCGAGCCGATGCCGATGGCGGACTTGATGCGGCCGTCCTCGCCGTCGCCGGCCTCCGTCACGCCGAGGTGCAGCGGGTAGTCCATGCCCTCCTGGTCCATGCGGGCGACGAGCAGGCGGTAGGCCTGGATCATCACCTTCGGGTTGGAGGCCTTCATCGAGAGCACGATGTCATGGAAACCGTGGCCGCGGCAGATGCGGAGAAACTCCAGCGCGCTCTCCACCATGCCGAGCGGCGTGTCGCCGTAGCGGTTCATGATGCGGTCGCTGAGCGAGCCGTGGTTGGTGCCGATACGCAGCGCGCGCCCCAGCTCCTTGCAGCGCAGGATGAGCGGGGAGACCGCGGCGTGGATGCGCTCCAGCTCCGCGTCGTATTCGTTGTCCGAATACTCCTTCACCGCGAACTTCTTTTTGTCGGCGTAGTTGCCCGGGTTGATGCGGACTTTCTCGACGTGCTCCACCGCCTCCATCGCGGCCGAGGGCAGGAAGTGGATGTCGGCGACAAGGGGCACGGCGCCGAAGCCGGCGGCGGCGAACTTCTCGCGGATCGGGCCCAGGCAGCGCGCGGCCTGCACATTGGGCGCGGTGACGCGCACGATCTCGCAGCCCACCTCGGCGAGGGCGATCGCCTGGCGCACCGTCGCCTCGACGTCCTGCGTGTCGCTGGTGGTCATCGACTGCACGCGCACGGGATTCGCGCCGCCCACGCCCACGGGGCCGATCTTCACCTCGCGGGTGCGACGGCGGATCGTTTGGAAGCGGGAGACGGCGTAGGGAAGCGGCGACATGACGTGACGAGTCGCGCACCTTGAGGGTCGAATCGGCTCGCGGCAAGGGAGGCGGCGCGGTGAAGTGGCCTTCCCTTTTCCAAAAAACTCCATGGCAGACGTAGGCAGACAAGTGGTCGGACTGATGGCGGTGGGCGTGGCGCTCGCGGTGCTTTTCGCGCCGCTGGGCGCGGTGCTGATCACCGCCGCCAAGACCGGCCGCGGCCGCGTGCTGGCCTGGGCGGTGGCCGGCAGCCTGGCCGCGGGGCTCCTCTGGATGATCGGCAGCCTCGCGCTCCGCCAGGCGGGCTGGCCGCAAGTCGCCCTGTGGTCGCTGGTCGGCGCCCCTTGGGCCTCGGCCCTCGGCGCCGTCGCCGCCTGGCGTTACGCGCGAAGCAAAAACGACCCCGCCGGAGGAGCTTAATCGAGCCTCCCGGCGTTCCCCCGCCCCTGCCCTACCCTGCCCGGGCCGCCCCTCCCCACGCGCCTTCGACTTCGCCTTGCGGCTGATGCTCCTTCGCGCCCAAGCGTTTGCCACTGGCGACGCTTGCGAGAGTCGGCGGCCGAGCGAGACCGGAGCGCTTACGAGTCACGGCACCGTGACCCGCAAACGCAGGAAACGGCGCGGGGTCGTGTCGCCGACCGGCACGGTATCGACCACGGTCACCTCCTCGCCCACCGTGCCGGGATTTGTCTCCAGCTCGTGCCAAGCCTCGGGCGCAAGCGTCGAGGCGCCTTCGACCACGTAAGTCACGTCGGCTCGGGCACGGAGGAAGCGGAACGAAAGTTCGCTTCCCGTGAACTCAAGGAGCGGCTGAACCGCCGAAGCCGCTGAGCGCGCGTCGGAGCCGAGCGCGTATTCCATCAAGTTGCTCAGCCCATCACCGTCGGCGTCGGCCAAGGGACCCGATATCGCCGGCTGCTCCAATTCCTCCGGCGTAAACTGCCCTGCACGCCAGGTGTCGAAGGCCGAGAGCACCTCGAACGACTGTTGCACGTCCCCGGCCGGCGCATAGTCGGTGTTGCCCGCCTGGCTCGCGCGCAGCGTAACGGTTCCCACACCGGTGAGCGTGAGCGTGGAGCCGCTCAACGTGGCCGGGCCCGACACGACCGCGACGCTCACCGGCAGCCCCGAGGTCGCCGAGGCGTGCAAGGTGAAGGGAGGGTCGCCGAACGTCCTCGAGCCGGGATTGGCGAACGTGATGGCCTGGGCTTCGGGCAGCGAACTCATGGCGATCGCCACGGTATGCGCATCTCCGGCCGCGATGGCGGTGACCACCCTGCCCGCCAGCGCGCCGTCCATGCGAACGGGCATGGGCCGCTCCCAATACGGCACGCGACCGTCGCCCAATTGCCCGTCCGCGCCCTGGCCCCACGCGAACACGGTGCCATCCGAGGCCAAGGCGACGGTGTGCGTCCGCCCCGCCGCCACCTGGGTGATGAATTTGCCCAGCAGCGCTTCGTCCGGCACCACCATCACCGGCATGCTCGAGTTGCCCGTAGTGTCGCCGCCGAGCTGACCAAACGCGTTCCAGCCCCAAGCGAAGAGCGTGCCGTCGGCGGCCCGCGCCACCGTGTGGCCCTCACCCGCCGCGGCCGCGATGAAGAACCTGCCTTCCATCTCCCGGGGGATCGCCACCTGCACCGGGATGTCCGACCACGTCGTGCTTCCGTCGCCAAGCTGGCCGGCGCCATTTTCGCCCCAGGTGTGGAGCGTCCCGTCGCTCGTCACGGCCACGGTGTGAGCCCCGCCACCGGCCACCGCGACGATTTGCCGGCCCTCCAGCGAGCCTCGCAATGGCACCACTGCCGGGGTCCTCTGGTTTGTCTCCGACGAAGCGATAGCCAGTTGCCCCTCATAGTTGCGTCCCCAGGCGAAGAGCGTCCCGTCACCCGCCAGCGCTAGCGTGTGGAATTTGCCCGCAGCGATGGCGATGATCGTCTTGCCCGAGAGAGCCGGGGTGTTCGACACGGCCACCGGAGCCGAACGATGCACGGTGGTGCCGTCGCCCAAGCCCCCGAACTGGTTCCAACCCCACGCATAGACTTTGCCTTCGCTCGTCAGCGCGACCGTGTGGAGCGAGCCCGCGGCGACGGCGACGATGGTCTTCCCAGCCAGCACGCCGGTCGTGCTTACCGCCACCGGCTGAGTGCGACCGGTGGTCGTGCCGTCGCCGAGTTGGCCGACATCGTTGCGGCCCCAGGCGTAGAGCCTCCCTTCGCTCGTCAAAGCCACGGTGTGCCCGTAGCCCGCGGCGACCGCGGTGATGGTCTTGCCGGCCAACGCGCCGCTCGTGGTCACGGCCACGGGCACATCGCGGCGGGTTTGGCTGCCGTCGCCCAACTGGCCGTTGCCGTTGAGCCCCCAGGCGTAGAGCCTTCGACCGGCGCCCAAGGCCACGCGAAAAGTCTGCTCGACCGGCGGGGCGGGGAGATGGTCGGCGTCGCCGGCCTGGCTGGCCCGCACGGTCACCATGCCCGCTTCGTGGAGGGTGAGCCGCGCACCTTCCACGCTCGCCGGCCCGGACACGACGGCGAAGTCCACGGGCAGACCGGAGCTGGAGATCGCATGCACGAGCAGGGGCGGCTCGCCGAGGATCCGGGTGCCGATCTCGGAAAAGTAGATGGTCTGTGCGGCCGCCGAGACCACGAAAGTGCGCTCCACGTCCTCAGCCGGCGCATAGTCGGCGTCGCCCACCTGGCTCGCGCGCACGGTGACCGTGCCGGCGCCTGTGAGCGTGACCGTGGAGCCGCTCACCGTCGCCGGCCCCGAGATCACCTCGAAAGTAACCGGCAGGCCGGAACTCGCGGTCGCGCTCAGCTCGAACGGCGCGTCGCCGAAGGTCTTCGTGCCGGGCTCCACAAACAGGATCGTCTGCGAAGGCTTCCTTGCGACGGCCGCCGTGTGGTGGCCGCCGGCCGCCACGAGCACGAACGCCTTGCCCGCCAAGTCCACGCTTTGGGTCACCATCACGGGCGTCGTCCGGGAGGAGACCGTTCCGTCGCCCAGTTGCCCGTAGAAATTGTAGCCCCAGGCATAAAGGCCGCCATCGCTGGTCAGCGCGACGGAATGTCCGGAGCCTGCGGCGATCGCCACGACCGCTTTGCCCGCCAACACTCCGCTCATCGTCACGGCCACAGGCGTCCTCTGCCCAAGCGTCCCGCCGTCGCCCAGCTGGCCCCAAGTATTCTGCCCCCAGGCATACAGGGTCCCGTCGCTCGCCAAGGCCAGGGTGTGGCCGGCCCCCGCGGCGATCGCGGTCACGGTCTTGCCCGCCAGAGCTCCGCTCATCGTCACGGCGACGGGCGCGGCCCGAGCCATGGCGGTCCCGTCGCCCAGCTGGCCAAACTCGTTTCGACCCCAGGCGTAAATGCTCCCGTCGCTCGCCAGCGCCACCGTGTGGTGCGCGCCCGCCGCGATCACGGTGATCGTCTTGCCCGCCAAAGCACCGTTCATGTTGACGGTGGTCGGCGTCCAATGATCGCTCGACGTGCCGTCGCCCAGCTGCCCATAGGCGTTGTCGCCCCACGCGTGGAGCGTGCCGTCCTGCGCCAGCACGACCGTATGCTCCGCGCCCGCCGCGATCGCCGTCACTGTTTTGCCGGCCAGCGCTCCGGTCGCCGTCACGGGAACGGGGACGGAAGAATCCGCGAAGTTTCCGTGCCCGAGTTGACCATAACCTCCATTCGAGCCCCACGCGTAAACGGCTCCGTCGCTGGTCAAAGCCACCGAGTGGTTTGCACCCGCGGCAATCGCCGACACCACCTTGTTCGCCAGCGCCCCCGAGGCCGTCAACGCGACAACGGGCATGGCACGATGCGATGTGGTCCCATCGCCCAGCTGCCCGTAGAGGTTATAGCCCCAGGCGAGGAGAGTTCCGTCGCTCGCCAAGGCCAGGGTGTGGGAATTCCCCGCCGCCAAGGCTGTGATCGTCTTCCCGCCCAACGCTCCGGACGTCGCCACGGCGGAAGGAGCCAGCCGGTTCGTCACCCCGTCACCCAGCTGACCGTGGCCGCCGGCACCCCACGCGTAGAGCTTCCCGTCGCCTGCCTGCACCACCGTGTGCGCCCCGCCCGTAAAGACGGCGGTGATGGTCTGGTCCGACAAGACGCCGTCCGGCGACACCGCCACCGGCGTCAGCCGGCTCGTCACCGTGCCGTCTCCCAGCTGTCCGTAACCGTTCGCGCCCCAGACAAACAAACTTCCGTCACTGGCCAGAGCCACCGCATGCGATCCGCCGGATGCGGCCACCGCCGTGATGGTCTTGCCCGCCATCGCTTCGGGCAGCTCCACCACGGCCGGTCGCGCCCGCTCCTCGAGCGTGCCCGGCCCCAACAAGCCCCACGCGAGAAGGGTGCCATCGCTGGCAAGCGCCACCGTGTGGCTTAGGCCCGCCGCCACGGCGATGATCGTTTTGTCCGCCAACGAACCGTTCATCACCACGGCGACCGGCGCCCTCCGCGAATCGGTTGTTCCGTCACCCAACTGGCCCCAGATGTTCGCTCCCCAAGCGTAGAGCTTACCCTCGCTCGTCAGCGCCACCGTGTGGGAGGCGCCCGCGGCGATCGCCGTGATCGTTTTGCCCGCCAAGGCTCCGGTCGTCGTAACTGCCACCGGCGTGGTGCGCATTGTCGCCGATCCGTCCCCCAGTTGCCCGAAAAAGTTGTAACCCCAAGCGTAGGCCTGACCGTCGCTTGCTAGGGCCACGGTGTGGCTTTCGCCCGCGGCCACGGCGGTGATCGATTTGCCTGCCAACGCCCCGCTCATCGTCACCGCGATCGGCGTCGTCTGCGCCGCCGTCACCCCGATGCCCAATTGTCCGTGGTAATTGTCGCCCCAGGCGTAGAGCTTGCCGTCGCTGGTCGCCGCCACGGTATGGTAATTCCCAGCGGACACGGCCGAGACGACTTTGCCTGCCAGTGCGCCGTGTGTCGCGACCGCCACGGGCTTGGAGCGGGATGTCATCGTTCCATCACCGAGCTGGCCGGTGCCGTTGTGGCCCCAGGCATAGAGCCGGCCGTCACTCGCCAAAGCCACCGTGTGGGAGGTTCCCGCCGTCACCGTCGCGATTGTTTTTCCGGCCAGCACTTCGCTGGAGTCCACGGCCACAGGCATCACTTCCCGCCCCTGCTGACCGCGTTCGTCGCTGCCCCAAGTGTAGATCTCGGCGCGCGCCAGCCCGAGGCCGCCACTCAACGCGAAAAACAGGGAGATCAGAGGAGGAATGAGACGGTGCGAAAGGGCCATGAGTAAGGAAAACCACCTACACGGCCGCACACGCTCCTTCAAACCCTAAGCGCTTGTTCCACAGGAATATCTTGCGGTGGACGATCTGCTCGGAGATCCGAGACGGGCCCGGTCGTGCAGGCATCGACTTTTTTCATTGGTCCTTGGTAAACAGGCTCCCGTCACTCCAGCTTCCCGACCATGTCTCTCACCCCCGAGCAGAAAGCCGCTGTTTCCTCTTGGTCGCCGCCGGCGACACTCCCTCCGCCGTCCGGAAAGAGCTCTGCGACCAGTTCTAGGTGTCGATGACCTACGGCAGAAGGATTCTTAGTTCACAGATCTCGCCGTGGGCGCCCGCCTGACCCTTCGAATCTACAAAGGCTGCGATCAAGCGGCCTTCCGCCTTCTGGCCGAGAGAGCCGTGCTGGCTGTCGGTGGCGAGGGCATCGTGTGGGGCGAGCGTGGGTCCGAGCCCGATCAGGATCTCCGCGTGGTTCACGCGGGAGAGGTGCATA
>JAUWBD010000221.1 GCA_030605125.1 Verrucomicrobiota bacterium
TAACTGAAAGATTTAACGCAGAGACGCCAAGGCGCAGAGAGGACGCCCTGGCCTCCCCCCGCTCCTCTCTCCGCGTCTCTGCGTCTTTGCGTTTAAAAACATTCTCCCATGCGTCCTCCTCCCAACTGGCTCGTCGCGCTCACCGGGCTCGCCGGGCTCGTCCTCGGCGCCCTCCTCGTCGCGTTCCTCCCCGCCTCCGCGCTCTTCCACCCGCCCGGGCACGACCACGCCGCCCACGAGGCGCCCACCGGCGAGCGTTACGCCTGCCCCATGATGTGCTTCATCGGCCAAAAAACCGGCACCTGCCCGATCTGCGGCATGCAAATGACACCCGTCACCGCCGGCGAACTCAGCCCCACCCAGACCCGCCGCATGGGCCTCGAAACCACCACCATCCGCTCCGGCCCCGCCCTCGCCACCGTGCGCGCGTATGGGATCGCTGAATACGACAATCGCCACACCAAGCTCGTCATCCCCCGTGTCGCCGGTCGCATCGTGCGCCGCTTCGACGCCACCTTTGGCTGCTGCTCCATCGTCGCCGCCGGCGACCCGGTCATCGAGCTCTACAGCCCCGAGGTCATCGCCGCGCAGGGCGAGCTCGAGGCCGCCATCCAGCTCGGCGAGGGCGCCTTGGTCGTCAGCATCCGCGAACGCTTCGCCCGCTGGAACTTGGTCGAAATCGCCGACGACATCCTCGCCGGCAAGCCCCCGCGCGACACCGTCATCATCCGCTCCCCCTTCTCCGGCTCCGCCAACCTCTCCGAGGAGGAGATGATCAACGAAATCCTCGCCGTCGGCCGCGAGGTCGCCGCCGACACGCCCCTCCTCCGCCTCGTGGATCCCGACCGCCTCACGCTCATCGTCCAGGTGCCCGAGCCGCGCGCCAACTGGATCCGCGAGCACCAACGCGTCCTCATCGAGAGCGACGACGCCGGCCCGCTCCCGCAGATCAAAGCCGAGGTCGGCCGCGTCTTCGCCGAGCTCAATCCCGCCCTCCGTTCCCGCGAGGTCCGCCTCTACCTCGAAGGCGCCCGCGAGCACCTTTCCCCCGGCAGCCTGGTCAGCGCCCGCTTCGAGGTCGCCCTCGGCCCCGACCTCAAACCGGCCAATCCCACCGACCGCGCCACCTGGGGCGAGTTTGCCCTCGTGCCCAAAACCGCGGTCCTCTCCACCGGCGTCCGCCACGTCGCCTGGCGTCTCGCCGGCCGCGACGCCCACGGCGCCGCTCGCTTCGAACTCGCCCCCCTCGCCCTCGGTCCCCGCCTCGAAGATGAAAACGGCCACGACCTCTACGTCGTCCGCGCCGGCCTCGCCCCCGGCGACATCGTCGCCACGCAAGCCGCCTTCCTGATCGACAGCCAAGCCCAGCTCGCCGGCACCCCCAGCCTCCTCTTCCCCCTCGGCGCCACCGCCCCCGCCGCCCACGCCCACTGAGGGATAGCCGCAAAAAGTCGCAGAAGTCGCAAAAACCAACCCTCCGCTTCCGCCGCCTTCTTTTGCGCCTTCTGCGCCTCTTTGCGGCCATTCCACCACCACCCACTTCCCAACCACCCCACGACCGCGACCCATTGGTCATTGGTCATTGGACATTGGTCATTCCAGCCATGCTGGCCTTCGCGATTCGCAACCTCTTCCTCACCCTCGCCGCCTTCGCGGCCCTCGCCCTCGCGGGCCTCTGGGCCTGGCGGCAGGTGCCGGTGGACGCCATCCCCGACCTTTCGGACAACCAGGTCATCGTCTGGACCGAGTGGGCCGGCCAGTCCCCCGACGACGTGGACCGCCAGATCACCTCGCGCCTCGCCCGCGAGCTCCAGGGCCTGCCCGGCGTGCAAACCGTGCGCGGCCTCTCCCTCTACGGCGCGAGCTACGTTTACGTCATCTTCGAGGACCGCCGCGATCTCTACGAAAACCGCACCCGCACCCTCGAGCGCCTCGCGCAGATCCAAAACATCCTCCCGCCCGGCGCCCGCGCCGCCCTCGGGCCCGACGCCACCGCGATGGGCCAGATCTACGCCTTCACCCTCCAAGGCCCGCGCGACATCGAGTCCAAACGCTTCGCGCTCGACCAGATCGTCGTGCCCGCCCTCCGCGCGGTGCCCGGCGTCGCCGAGGTCGCCCCGGCCGGCGGCGTCGTGCGCGAATACCAGATCGACGTCCACCCCGAGCGCCTCGCCCAGCTCGGCCTCTCCCTCGACGAACTCGCCGCCGCCGTGCGCGCCGCCGGCCGCGACGTCGGCGCGATGAGCGTCGAGCGCAGCGGCGTGGAAACCATGCTGCGCGGCGTCGGCTTCATCCGCTCCGTGCGCGACGTGGAAAACATCGTCGTCCGCGGCGACGCCATGCGCGGCGCCGGCCTCCGCCTCGGCCAGATCGCCGACATCCGCCTCGGCGGCCAGTTTCGCCAAGGCCTCCTCGCCGACGCCGAGCAGGAGCAGGTCGGCGCCATCGTCGCCCTCCGCGTCAACGAAGACCCCAAGCGCGTCATCGACGGCGTGAAACGCCGCCTCGCCGACCTCGCCCCCGCCCTCGCCGCCGAGCGCCTCGAACCCGTCGCCTTCTACGACCGCTCCCAGCTCATCGCCGAGACCAACGACACCGTCACCGACACCCTTCAGGAAGCCGTCATCGCCACCTCGCTCGTCGTCATCCTCTTTCTGCTCCACCTGCGTGCCAGCTTCGCCACCGCCGTCAGCCTGCCCCTCGGCATGTTGATCGCGTTCCTCGTCATGCACCTGTTCGGCGTGAGCGCCAACCTCATGAGCCTCGCCGGCATCGCGATCTCCATCGGCGTGATGGTGGATTTCGGCATCATCATGACGGAAAACATCACCCAGCACCTGCTCGACCTGAAGGCACGGTGCCGGCGTGAAAACCGTCCCATGCCCGTCTCGCCCTGGGACCCCGAGATCATCGAGACCACCGTCGCCGGCGCGCGCGAGGTCGCCCGCCCCCTCCTCACCTCCGCCGCCACCACCGTCATCGGCTTCCTCCCCATCTTCGCCCTCACCGACCAGGCCGGCCGCCTCTTCATCCCGCTCGCCCTCACCAAGACCCTCGCGATCAGCGGCGCCGTGCTCGTCGGCGTGCTCCTCGTCCCCGCGCTCTGCCGCGTGCTCCTGCCGCCCTGGCAGATCCGCAAGGTCCCGCTCCTCGTCCTCGCCGCGCTCGCCTCCGGCCTCGCCTTCGGCTGGTTCATCCGCGACGGCCTCACCATCCCGCTCGAATACGGACGCTGGGCGCTCCACCTGCCCGGCTGGCTCTTCGCCCCCCTCCTCGCCGCCCTCCTCGGCACCGCCGTCTGGCGCCTCGGCCGCGAAAAACTCGTGGACTACGAGGAAAACCCCACCAGCCGCGCCATCCACATCGCCTACAACTGGGCCTTCACCCGCCTCATCCGCCACAAGGCCGCCTTCGCCGCCCTCCTCCTCGTCCTCGCCGGCGGCGGCTACCTCGTCGGCCTCGGCTGGCCCCGCCTCTCCGCCCCGCTCCGCGCCGCCGTCTCCGCGCTCGGCGGCGATCTCCGCCAGACGCGCCTCGATGCCGCCCTCGCCCGCGCCTTCCCCGGCGTCGGCTCCAGCTTCCTGCCCCCGCTCGACGAGGGCGGCCTGCTCTTCATGCCCTCCGTGCCCGCCACCGCCGGCCTCGGCGAGACGCAGCGCGTGATGATGATCCAGAACCGCGCCATCGCCGACATCCCCGAGGTCGCCTCCGTGATGGGCAAGCTCGGCCGCGCCGAAACCGCCCTCGACCCCGCCCCCATCGGCATGATCGAGACCGTCGTAGTGCTAAAGCCCTACAAGGACTGGCCCGTCGCCGACATCCACCTGCCCGACGGCCGCGTCGAGCGTCGCCCCCGCACCCTCGAGGAGGTCCGCGCCGCCCTCGCCGGCGAGAGCGACCTGCCCGGCGTCGCCCCGAGCTGGCTCCAGCCCATCGAGACGCGCGTCGTCATGCTCTCCACCGGCATCCGCAGCCTCATGGCGCTCCAGCTCCTCGGCGACGCCCCCGCCGCGCTCGAACGCTTCGCCGAGCGCGCCGAGAAAATCATCCAACGCACGCCCGGCGCCGCCGACGCCCAGATGCAGCGCGAGGGCGGCAAGCCCTACGCCGAGGTTCGCCTCGACCCCGCCCGCCTCGCCCGCTTCGGCCTCACGCAGGAAATGGTCCTCGAGACCGTCGAGACCGCCTTCGGCGGCATGCCGCTCGTTTTCTCCGTCGAAGGCGCGCTCCGCTACCCCGTGCGCATCCGCTACCACCGCGAGCTGCGCGACGATCCCGACGAGCTGCTCCGCCTCCGCGTAGGCATGCCCGGCGACCGCGGCTCCGTGCCGCTCTTCCACCTCCTCGCCGCGCCCACCGTTTACACCCTCGCCCTGCCCCGCCCCGCCGAGGAAATCCTCGCCGGCCTCAGCCTCACCGAACAGCGCAACTTCACGCTCCTCGCGCCCGACCGCGCCGAGCTCACCGTGCCGGCCGGTGAGAAACTCCCGCCCGCGCTCGCGCCCCACGTGCTCGCGCAGCGTCCGAGCGAGCTTGGCCTCACCCACGTGATCGGGCCCATGGCCATCCGCAGCGAAGGCGGCAAACGCACCCAATACGTGATGTTCAACGCCGCGCCCGGCGCCTCCGAGGTGGACATCGTGCACGCCGCCGACGAGCGCCTCCGCGCCGCGCTCGCCTCCGGCGAGCTCGCCCTGCCGCCCGGCGCCAGCTACCGCTGGGTCGGCCGCTACGAGCAGAAGCTCAAGGCCGACCGCACCCTCGCCTGGGTGATCGCGATCTCGTTCTCGATCATGGTCGTGCTCATCTTCATCGGCACGCGCTCCTGGCTGATCACGGCGGTCATCATCGGCTGTAATGCCGTGGTCACTACGGCGGGCGGCTTCGCGCTCGTATGGCTCTGGGACGCGCAGCTCACCACGGCGGTCTCGGTGGGTTTCCTCGTGCTGCTCGGCGTGATGTTCAACGACGGCATCCTGCTCGGCACCTACCTGCAGGAAAAGTTCAAGACCCACCCCGGCACGGTGGACGAGATGCACCGGCGCGTTTTTGAAGCGGGTCTGAGACGCAGGCGCCCCGCGATCATGACCAACGTGACGACGCTGATCTCGCTGGTGCCCGTGCTCTGGGCGACGGGCCGCGGCGCCGAGCTGATGGCCCCGATGATGTTGCCCGTGATCGGCGGCATGATCTTCGACCTCGCCTCCCTCTTCTCCGTCCCGGTCTTCTACACCTGGTATTGGGAACGCCGCCTGAAGCGCGAAGCGCTCCTCCAGGAGCGGGCGTGACCCCACGCCCGCAGCGTCGCCCCTCAGCCCCCTTACACCCAATAACTCGCAGACCAAAACCTTACGCACCGCGCCTCATGCACCGCGACGCGCAGCTCCAGATCCTCCTAGCTCGCCGCGAGGCCTTCCTCGGCTTTCTCGCCGCGCGCCTCGGCGGCGACCGCGCCGAGGCCGAGGATCTCCTCCAGCAAGGTTTCGCCAAGGCCCTCGCCACCGCTCCGCAACTCCGCGACGAGGAGCGCCTCGTGCCGTGGTTCTACCAACTGCTGCGCAACGCGCTGATCGACCGCATCCGCTCCCGCCGGAGCGCCGCCGCCCGCGAGGAGGATTGGGCCGAGCACCACCTTTCCGAGCCCGAGACTCGCCGCCAGCTTTGCGCCTGCCTCGAACCCTTGCTCGACACGCTGCCGCCGAAGCACGCGACGCTCCTCCGACGCTGCGAACTCGGCGAAGAACCCGTCGCGCCAGTCGCGTCCGCACTTGGACTCACGGCCAACGCCGCGAGCGTCGCGTTGCACCGCGCCCGGAACGCACTTCGCGCCAAGCTCTTAGCTTTCTGTGGCGATTGCGCCGACGGCGCCTGCCTAGACTGCGACTGCTCACCGTAAGATTTCGTGCCTGTGTCCGTCTTCGGGTATCATGCACTCTCACGCCTCCCCGAATACCACCGCCGCCTCCCCCGCCGCGCCCGTTTACATGGGCCTGCCGCACGAGTGCGTGCTCCGCCCGCGCTTCTGGGTCGCCCTCGCGCTCACCGTGCCGCTCGTCGTGATCGCCATGGGCGAGATGTTTTTTCCCGCCCTCGCCACGGCCGTGCCGCACCCGCTCAACGGCTGGCTGCAACTCGCCCTCGCCACGCCCGTGTTTTTTTGGAGCGGCGCCTTCTTCATCCGCCGCTGGTGGAAATCCATCCGCGAACGCGACACCAACATGTTCACGCTCACCGTCACCGGCACGGGCGCGGCCTATTTCTATTCCGCTTTCGCGGTCTTCTTTCCCCGCCTCCTCCCCGCCGCCGCGCACGGTGCGCACGGGCGCGAACTCTACTTCGAGGCCGCGGCCGTCATCACCACGCTCGTCCTCCTCGGCCAGATCATCGAGCAACGCGCGCACGCCCGCACCGACGCCGCCATCCGCGCCCTGATGAACCTCACGCCCCGCGTCGCACACCGCCTCCGCGCCGACGGCGGCGAGGAAGACGCTCCGGTGGACCAGCTGCGGCCCGGCGACCGGCTCCGCGTGCGCCCCGGCGAACACCTGCCTGTGGACGGCGTGCTCCTCGACGGCTCGGCCGAGATCGACGAGTCGATGCTCACCGGCGAACCGCTCCCCGTCGCGAAAACCGCCGGCGACCCCGTGCGCGCCGGCACGCTCAACACCACCGGCTCCTTCGTCTTTCGCGCCGAGCGCGTCGGCGCCGACACCCTGCTCGCCCAGATCGTGCGCCTCGTGGAGGAGGCCATCGAGAGCGAGCCGCCCATCGCGCGCCTCGTGGATCGCGTGTCGGCTTGGTTCGTGCCCGCCGTCCTCGCCATCGCCGCGCTGAGCTTCGCCGCGTGGACGCTTCTACTCCCCGAGGGCGGCTGGCTGCACGGCCTCGTGCATGCCGTGGCCGTGCTGATCATCGCCTGCCCCTGCGCGCTCGGCCTCGCCACGCCCGTATCGCTCGTCACCGGCATCGGCCGCGGCGCGCAGGCCGGCGTGCTCGTGAAGGACGCCGCCGCGCACGGTGCGCACGGGCGCGAACTCTACTTCGAGGCCGCGGCCGTCATCACCACGCTCGTCCTCCTCGG
>JAUWBD010000015.1 GCA_030605125.1 Verrucomicrobiota bacterium
CGGTGGCGGAGTCGGTCTTGAGCAGGTCGAAGTGCGGGACGGGCATCGCGCCAGCCTCCCCCGGAGCGAGGGCGGCGGCCAAGCGGTTTTTCGGGCGCGGCCGAGGGCGGACGGGCGGCGGGCGGGCCGATGGTTGCCAAACTGGCGCGCCGGGCGTCATTTGTCCGCTTCTCGTGCCTCCCCCGAAGAAAACACCTCGCCTCCCCCTGGCCGTCGCCGTCCTCGGCGGTGCCGTGGCCCTGCTCTGGCTGGGGCTGGAGGCGGAGACGAGGCCGCCCGCGCCGGCCATCCCGCCGGAGCTGCGCCGACCGCTCCCGACAGCCGCCCGCGCGACCGCGCCCGTGGCCGGCGCCTCCGCCGACGAACTCGCCCGGCTGCGCGCCGAAAACGAGCGGCTGCGCGCCCAGCTCCGCGTCGAGGAGGAGACGCGCGGTGCGGTGAAGGAGGAGCTGGCCGACGCCCTGCACGAGCTCGCCGAGCTGCGCCGCCCGATGGAGATCGACATGGCCAGCGCCACGCTCCGCGCGCAACTGCGTCCGGGCGAGGGCGTGGTGACCGGCGGCTACCGCATGCCCGACGGCAGGCGCTTGTTTGCCTTTATCGAGACCGACGAGCGCCCCGACGGCGGCATCGGCGTGATGGGACGTTTTTACGCGGTGCCCGATATCACCGCGCAGGCGCTCGGCCTGCAGAACTTGCTCACCGAGGCGGCCAACACCCTCCAGCACGGCGAGGTCTGGATGCGCGAGGAGATCAACGAGGTCACCGGTCGTATCCAGACTTCAATGACGTCGCGCGCGGTCGGTCTGGGCGCCACGGCCTTGCGGCCGGGGCAAGCCTCGATCGTCCCCATCGAGAGCACTCCGCCGATCACCTACCGGGTGTATATCGACCGCGACGCCAACAACGGCCTCGACCTCGACCTGCGCCTGGAGTCGATCCCGCCCGTCGCGGCGGAGCCTTGAGCCCAAATCCGGCGATGGCCGCCGCGCCTACTCCCGCTCCACCGCGACGGGCTCCGGCGCGGGCGTAGGCGCGTTCGCCACGGGCGTCGGCTTCTTTTCCCGCGCCACCGCGAAGATCGCCGCGCTGATCGCGAGGAGCACGCCGGAGAAGATCACGAGAGTGAGCCGCTGATCCGATCCCATGACCGCGAGCACCGCCATCAACAGGCCGATCATGCCGACCGAGCTGCCACAGAGGCGCGCGGGCAAGGTCGAGGGCTGGAGCGGGCGCTCCTCCGCGCGCCGCGTGCGGACCGCCATCAACGCTTCCCATCCGCGGTTCGTCTTTTTGAGGGTCAGTTCCAGGGCGAGCAGGATGCCGATCGGCACCGCGAGCCCGATCACGATCTCGGTGACGCGCGGGTTGAGGTTGGCCCACTCGTTCACCAGCCCGAGCACGGGAAGCCCGTCGAGCGGGCCGTCCGCGGCCAGGCCGAACTTGGCCAACACGCCGGCGCCCACGCCGAGGCCGGTGACCGCCCACGCGGAGCCTAGGCCGATCTTGCGAGAGAACAGACCCCAGACGGTCGGCAGGAGCAGCGGTCCGCTGAGGATGGCGGTCGAGGCCAGCACCCAGCCGGTGTAGCTGCCGAGCAAGGGGATGAGGATCGCGCCGGCGAGCACCACCAGGCCGAGCAGGATCGTGATGATGCGCCCGGCCATCACGAGTTCACGCTCGGTGGCGTGCGGGCGCCAGAAGCGCTTGTAAACCTCGCTGGTCAGCGCGCCGGCATAGACGTTGAGCTGGGTCGTCGCCGTGCTCGCGGTCGCCGAGCACATCGCGGCGATCATGAGGCCCATCATGCCGGCGGGCAGCACCAGTTGGCAGGCGAGGATGTAGGCCTGCTCCGGATTCGCCTCCGGCTGGATGGTGCGAAAGATCATCGGCGGCAGCATCCAGAAGATCGGGCAAACGAGCAGCAGCCCGCCGAAAAGGTAGGCGCTTTTGCGGGCGTCCTTGCCGGTCGGCACGCAGAGATGCCGTTGCACGAAGGCCCAGTCGCCGCCGACCTTGAAGAAGTGGATGATCATCCAGCCGGCGAGGAAGAGCAGGCTATACTCCGCCGCGGCGGGGAAGAAGAAGCCGTCGGGCGTCGCCTCGACGAAGGCGCCCACGCCGCCGACATGGACGAAGAGCAGCGGCACCACCGCCAACACCGAGACGGTGAGGATGATGAACTGGAGCACGTCCGTCATCAGCACCGCCCAGAGGCCGCAACAAGCGGCTCGCGAAGCCAGTCACGCATGTGGAGGTGACGCATAGAACCATACCGAGAATCTGGGAAAAAGCTCGCTCTGGCCTGCGGAGATTGCGTAGTGGTCCGGCTCGGCCTCAGGCAGCCGACCAAATCGACATCCCGCGCTTGGCCTGTATCCATTAAATAAATACGAAATATTTCGCGTAGCTTCGGCTGCTGTCGCCCACGAAACCTTGGAAATTTCAGTCGCGATAAAGCGCCGCTCGAAGTGCGCCCCAACTGGGGCGCATTGAAAGCGCCTTTGTCGTGGGCTCTCCAAGGTGCCCGTGGGCGGACGCAAGTAGGTGCGTCCCTCTTTTATGTCTGCACGCCGCAGCCGGTGCAATACGCCTCGCCTGCTACCTGTTACCCCTATGCAAGTTCTCTCATTCCAGTTTTTTTCGGCCTGCGTCGCCTCGCTTATCTTTCTTGCGCCGTCTCTTCACGCACTGGACGCAACGACCGCGCTCGAGGTTGCTCCCGAGTTGTCTCGCAAAGTGGTGCATCTCGGCACGCACAAGATCACCTACATCCGCATCACTCCGCCGCAGCTCCCGCGCATGCCGGTCGCGCCCGTCGTTCCGGCGAGGGAGCCGACTGCGGAGGAACTGGCTGCCGAGGAGGCCTATGCGGCCAAGATTTACGAGCACCTCGGCCTCACCTGCATGGTTTACGTCGGCACGCCCACGGTCACGGAGCTGACGTGGTGGCACGAGGGGAAGCGCCATCGCGCTTGGTCCAATGCCGACTTCCGCCTCCTCACGCAGCTCGGCCACCTCGAAACCGAAACCCATGTCTTCTCGTGGTTCTCCTTCGTCTCCGAAGCCGTGGTGGCGGATATTCCCGTCGCCGAGCGGCCGGCCGAGTTCACGCTTTTCTCCGCCTCGGACACCGCGCCGGAGTATTACTTCGAGGGCACGGAGGCGGACATGATCGCGACCGCCAACACGCTGCTCAGCCTCGATTACATGCACGCCTACTACGAGCTTCACCGCGAACAGCTCGCTACCGAGCATGCGCAGCGAATGCAGGATGCCGCGCTCCACGAGGCGCGCGGGGCCGAGCTCGCGAAGAACTCACCCAAACGCCCCGATACCGTGATCCGCTTCTGGAAAGCGCCGGCCGCCGCTCCCGCTCCGTAATCCCTTCCTTGTCCTCCCCGCCATGAACCTATCCCGCCTCGCTTTGTTCGCACTGCCCTCGCTGCTTGCTTTCTTGTCATCGACCGCGGCGGATGAACCGCAGCAGACGGGCATCGCCCACGATTCCTGCACCGGAGCACTTGTGCTCTCTTGGGCCGGCATCCCAGGGCGCACCTACTTCATCCAAGGCTCCTTCGACCTACTCGACCCTTGGCACTTCCTGCCGGTGATCGAGTTGGGCTCCGGCGCGTCGCTCGCCTATCACATGCTGCTTGAACCTCCCGCGCCTCGCTTTTTCCTGCGCCTGCGCTACACAGATCAGCTGCACGGCGGTGACCCCTACGCCTTCGATTTCTCCGGCGGCGGACTACCCGCAGGCTGGGCGCTTGAGCACGGGTTGAACCCCTTTGATCCCGCCGATGCCGCCAAGCCGGCCGGCAGCGGCCTCACTTGGCTGGAGCTTTACCAGCAATCCCTCGGAGACGGTGCCGATCCCGCCACTACTAACGCCGCCGCGTTGCTTGTATTCACCCCCTGACCGCCAATGTTCATGAATCTCTCTTCTTCGCGCGAAACCGAACGAGCCGGAGCCGGCCGACGAATGGTTGGGCGATGCCTTGTCGCCAGCCTCGCTTGGCTCGCCCTGTCGGCGTCGGCCTTCGGCGAGTGCGGCAGTTTGGCCGGAGTGGTGAAGACTTGGGCTAGCGTAACCAAGGAAGGCTCGCTGCTTGGCTTTTCCGGTTATCGCCCCACAGGAAACACCCAGTCGGTTGATGATCCTACCGCGCCGTGGAATGTGGGGCCGGTATGGAAATGGAAGGTCAAAACGTTGAGCGGGGAAACCCGGCTTTATGAGCATCCGCCGAGCTATGGGGTTTACACTTCGACAAGCTATTCCGGTTACATCTTGATAGACGATTCGGGCACAACTAATGAAGCCTCATTTACTGGCTGTGATAGTGTGGGTGGCGCGCCGGACTGCGTTACCTTTCCCAACGAATACTATCCGGAGGTTCGGCCTTCTGGCATATTTCGACACGTAACTGAGGAAGCCTGCTGGGCGGAGGTGACCGGTCCAGGTTACCGAACGGAATTTGAGCTCACCGCCGCGACGACTACCGCCTGTGGCGTCAATCCACACACCAATTGGGACGAGACACAGGGCTCTACGGAGGAACGCCTGTCCGAGCCTGACCGGCCAGAAGACGCTTGGGAACGGGCCGGGCCGCCGGTGAAAGGGCACTTTAGGAAGGCGTTTTTGGGGGTCGCGTTAACCACTCCCGAGTCGACCGCTCCTATTTCCCTCGCCCGGCGCGCCGTCACGGTGACGCTGACCGGTTGTGGCGGCCCCTACAAAATCGTGGCGCCGTATCGAACCGGCAAATACGGCGGCCACACCGCGTTGACCGAGGCGGTATACGCCACCAACCCCGAATTTGAGGAGAAACTGGTTCCGGATCTGGAAAACGTCACCTTCGATGAGAACGGCGAATATGCTTTTGAGCTTCCTGTTGAGGTGAATCGCGTCTCCGAACTCTGGGCGGATAAGATCGAGATGATTCCGTTGGAGGCAAAGCCGCTTGGCAGCGCCCTGTCCTGCACCTCGAGCATGCGTTTCGTGATCAACCTAGGCGCGGCCGGCGACGGCACCACCGCAGGCATCCTGCGCATCAAGGAAAATGAGCTGGGCGACGCCGCGTTCACGCCGGCGGCGCTGCAACTTGCCGCGTTCGGCGCAGAGGTGGAGGAGGTGCGCGATTCGTCGGGCTTCCTTCGGCAGGTTAAGGTCGCGGAGGGCCTTTTCGATATCATCACGCTCTCTGGCGACTCCTACAAAATCGATGTTCGCCTCGCCTCTGATGTTGGCTCGCTTGATTCCGGCACCGGCCTGTTCGCCGTTTCCGGATCGCCGATCGTCACCTATGCTGTCTCCGAAGCGCCTGGGTCCACCCTCGGTGATCGCCGGCTCATTCTCGCTGAATTGCGCGGCACCAAAACTACCGAGACGATTTTCCGCCACGCCGGCTCCGTCTGGGAAACCATCGGCGGCAACGGACTGCGTCTCGAGCGACTGACTACGACCACCGATGGCGGCGACCGCATCGAAACCCGTGAATACCGTCAGACTGACGATACTTTGGCGTGGAAACAATCTCGCCGCATCCGGCCCTTTCCTTTCGGCGACCAAGATATCGAGTTGATCGAGGGCCAGGGCGCCGATGCCCGCACCACCAGCTACATCTACTACGACAACCCCGCGACCGACGGCGCCGCCTACGGCAAACTCAAACGTGAAGTCTCACCCTCCGGCCGATGGACCGAATGGCGCTACGACACCGCTGGCCGCCGCGAGAAGCGCGTGAGCCAGTTCCTCGACACCGCCCCCGGCTCGGCGGACAACCTCAACCGCGTGACCGAGTGGACCTACTCCACCGTGCCGGACCTCGACGGCGACGATTTGGACGAGGCGCTCGAAACCGAGATCGACACCGTCCTCGGCCAGGAAACCGGCCGCCGTCATCGCCTCAAGCTCACCGCCCCCGGCGGCGCCGGCCACGCCGCGTGGAGAGAAGAACGCCAGATCGTGACCACCGTCGCCGGAGCGTCGTGGGATGCCACGACCAACCTCGTGACGATCACCCGACTCGGCCTCGTCGGCCGCCTCAAAGATCGCACGCTCTGGCAACAAGCCCCCGATGGCTTGCTCTCGAGCCTCGATTTGGAGCCGTTGTCTGGCGGCGGCCGCAAATGGATCGCCCGCTCCGGCATCCTCCATGCCGGCGAGATCCTTGGCCGCAGGGAGGAGATCAGCGAAGACGTCTTCGGGCGTGAAACGCTCCGGGAAGTCTATGAGTCTGGCCTCTTGGTTGAGATGGCCCTCGTAGCGACCCGCGATGAGCTGGGCCGCCCCACCGAAACCGTGTTCCTCGACGGCAGCACCGAACACCGCCAATACGCCTGCTGCGGCCTCTCCCAGTTCCGTGGGCGCGACGGCGTGTTGACGACCTACGAACACGACGCGCTTGGCCGCGTCGAGCGCGAGAGCACCGGCGGCATCGCGCTGGTTCACACCCACGACGCGGCCGGCCGCCGCACCAAGACCGTGCGCGTCGGTTCGGACGATAGTGAAATCACCCTTTTTGAAACCACCTACGACACCTCCGGCCGCTTGGTCGCCGAGACAGATGCCGCCGGCCGGCTTACCGCCCACGTCGAGCAAATCCTCGGCGACGGGAAAACCGAACGCCGAACCCTCCATCCAGACGGAGAAGAAATCCGCCTCTACCATCCCGACGGCTCCCTCGCCTCCGTGCGCGGCGACGCCGCCGCATGGCGCGACCATGCCTACGGCGTCGATTCCAACGGCTATTTCGAACAGGAACTTTTTCCTCGCGGCGACGAAGGCGCCTCTCCCGCCGCGCAATGGGTGAAGCGTTACCGCGACCAGGCCGGGCGTCCTGTGCTTGTGCGCCACGCCGACGGGGCGGAGGAACACAGCGCCTACGACGCCTCCGGGCGTCTCGCCTCGCGCACCGATGCGGACGGAGTGCGCACCCTTTTTGCCTCCGGCCGCGAGGCCGGTTCCGCCGGTCGCCTGGAGGAGTGGCAAGTCGTCGTCGTCGATTTGGCCAGCCCCGGAGTCATCGACTACGCCGCCAGCGGCGCCGGCGCGGACCGGATCAGCCGCACCCGAACCGGCATCGCCCTTCGCGGTTCACTGCCGGTGTTGCGCAGCATCACCGAGCGGTGGATGGGAGACGGAGACAATCCCGAGGAAATCGCCCGCACCGAAACCACGCCAGACGGACGCCAGTGCTGGAGCACCCATCGCGGCCAGACCACGCACTTGGAGACTCAATACGACGGCTTGGGCGGCCGCATCGAAACGAGCACCCTGCCCGACGGCACGCGCCTGATCAGCACCTACACGGGTGGTCGGCTCCATTCCGCGGAATCGAGGGATGCGGCCGACAACGTCCTTCGCTCCGACACCTACGCCTACGATCCGCACGGTCGCTTACAGAGCCAGACTCAGGTCGGGGTGGGCACAACCAGCTACACCTACTTTGACGATGGACAGGTCGAAACCGTCACCACTCCAGATCCCGGCACCGGCGCACAAACCACCAGCTACAGCTACAACAGCCGCGGCTGGCTGGCGACCGTCACGCACCCGGACTCCGCCGAAACTCACACGACATATCACCCCACCGGCCAGGTGAAACGCACCTGGGGCGCCCGAGCCTACCCCGTTGAATACGCCTACGACGCGCAGGGCCGCATGAAAACCCTGACCACCTGGCAGGACTTTGCCGGCGAAACCGGTGCGGCCACCACCACCTGGAACTACCACTCCCAGCGCGGCTGGCTCGAGAACAAGCGCCACCACGACAACAATGGCCCGAGCTACACCTACACCCCCGCCGGCCGCCTCCACACCCGCACTTGGGCGCGCACTGCCGGCGGTTCGCCCCTCGTCACCACCTACGCCTACACCGACGCCGGCGACCTCGAAAGTATCACCTATTCTGATACGACGCCCGCCGTCTCCCACACCTACGACCGCGCCGGCCGCCTCCACACCCCCACCGACGCCGCCGGCCTGCTCACCCGCGCCTACGACCCCGCCAGCGCTCGCTTGGCCGGCGAGGCCTACACCGGCACCGGCCTCCTCTCCGGCCGAGCCATCGCCCGCACTCACGACACGCTCCATCGCCCCCAATCCCTCGCCACCGATGGCGGCCACGCCCTCGCCTACACCTACGACTCCGCTGGCCGGCTCGACACCGTGACGCAAGGATTCCACCTCGCCAAATACGCCTACGCGGTCAACCTTGGCACCGTGGAAGGCGTGACGATCAAGCGCCTCAACGTGGAGCGGGTGAAGCACACGCGCACGACCGACGCCCTCGGCCGCACCACCTGGGTCCAGTCCGCCTCCAACGACGGTGCCACGATCCACGTCTGGCGCGACTACACCTACAACGCCGCCAACCAGCGCACCGACGTCGAGCTCGAGGACACCCGCCGCTGGGCCTACGGATACAACGACCTCGGCCAGGTGACCTCCGCCCAAAAGCGCCTCGCCGACGACACCACGCCTCTGCCCGGCTACACCTTCGGCTACGCCTTTGACGACATCGGCAACCGCACCGCGACCACCACCAACGGCCGCGCCGCCAGCTACACGCGCGATGCCGGCTTGCTGAACCAGTATATGAGCCGCCAGGTCTCCGGCGCCTTCGACGTGCGCGGCGAGGCCGATCCGCTCGCCACCGTCACCGTCGAGGGCCTCTCCACCACCCGGACCGACCGCGACTTCTACCGCGAGATCGCGGCCGCCAACACCGGCTCCGCGGTCAACACCACGCTCGCCATCGTGGCGACCTTGGGCGACGACACCGTTACCCAGAATCGTCCGGCCTTCCTCCCGCAGACGCCTGAGGCCTTCGCCCACGACGACGACGGCAACCTCACCCAAGACGGCCGCTGGGACTACACGTGGGACGCTGAGAACCGCCTGATTGCGATGGAGACTCGCGCTGTCATCGCCGCCGCCTTCCCCGCGCTAAAGCAACGGCTCGAGTTCGCCTACGACGCCCAAGGCCGCCGCATCGCCAAGCGCGTCTTCGATTGGGACCCTTCAACTTCATCTTTCGTCTTAATCTCAAAAACGAAGTTTCTGTATGATGGCTGGAACCTCTTGACCGAGCTCGACGCCCTCAACGGCAACGCCCTTGTCCGCTCCCATGTCTGGGGCTTGGACCTGAGCGGAAGTCAACAAGGCGCCGGCGGCGTCGGCGGCCTACTCTGGAGCAGCACGCCCACCCACAGCTTTGCCGCGAGCGCGGATGCCAACGGCAACATCGTCGCCTGGATCAACACCGCGACTCTCGCCGTCAGCGGCCGCGCCGACTACGGCCCCTTCGGCGAGCGCGTGCAGGCCACCGGCGTCGCCGCCGCGCTACCCTTTGGCTTTTCCACGAAATACACGGACGCCGAAACCGGTCTCTTGTATTATGGTTTTCGATACAACTCTCCGAGCCTTGGCCGCTGGCTCAGCAGGGACCCCATTGAGGAAGGCGACGGGCCGAACATGTATGCGATGGTTAGGAACAACCCGGTTAACCTCTGGGATTACCTCGGCTTGGCTTACGGGCGGAATCTAACGAAGGACGAAGCGGAAGCGCTGGCGTGCGCGATCAATAGTTGGCTCGTTGAGGCCACGGTCGCCAACGCGCTTTTCCTGTGGGGCAACGACGACAAGTCTCTTACGCTAAGATTCCTGAAGCGCTATATGGCCAAGACAGGCGGCTTGGTGAATCTCTCGTGGTCTGACATCCGCAACAAAGGCGCGGCGTCGATCAAGGCCGCTAACTTGCAAGCGCCACGCGAAGTGGAGCAGCAAGGCGTATGGAGATTGTCGATACGCACGACTGGCGATCTCTCGACCTCCGTAGGCCGGACGATATTGGAGTATGGCAGAGACGCGAACGGCTTTTTTGGCGGCTTTGATGACCGTTACACATTTTTGGACACGCGGCCCGACGAGGGCGTCGATGTCACGTTTCCTCGCCTGCAAGTGACGGGACGCGAGGTGAAATGTTGCTGGATGGGCGGCAACAACATCTCCGATGAATGGATGGCGGATCTGGAGCGTTTTGGCTTCGCAAAGTCCTTCGATGTGAAATCCCGGTGGCGGGTGAAACCCTTCTCTGAGGAGGGCTACTAATGGGAGCGCCGCTTCTTGTTCTCGGGTTGGTTTTGCTTGTGCTGATTGAACTCAAGGTGCGCCGTGCGGCCTGGCGAGCTGTTGGCCTGGCCTTGGTGGCTCTGCTGCTGGTGGCGGCCTCTGCCAATGTCGGGATAGATATCGGACGCGCGCTTCAATCGAACGGGATCAATCCACATCTAAGCGCGCTGTTTAGCAGGCTCGGGCGTCTCGCCGAAGCAAATGAGGCGGAGGCTTTGAGGAGAGATGTCCTTCGTTTCCAAGCAGCGATGCCGAGTGTTTTGACCGATGAGGAAGCACTCGCGCAGCTTGTGAACGAGATCGAGAACGCGCCGCCCGCGACGCGCTAAGTCAATCCGCCCAAGCGGCACACGTCGCGCCAGGCGCAGCGCCTGTCACGCCGTCTGCGTGCGCCTCCGCTTGCGCTCCGTCCGCTGGAGTGCAACCCCGCCGGACCGGTCACGCGCGAAAAATCGCGCGTAGATGTGGCGCAACGACGTCCTCGCCCGGAGCCCCGACCTGCTCTTCGTCGAGTTTGCCGTGAACGACACCGGCGCCGCCCCCGAGCGCATCCGCGCCGCGATGGAGGGCATCGTCCTCCAGACCCGCCGCGCCAATCCCGCCACCGAGCTCTGCTTCGTTTACACGCTCAGCCAAAGCCAGCTCTCCGACTACCAGGCCGGCCGCCTCGCCGTCACCGCGCGAGCGATGGACGAGGTCGCCGCGCACCACGGCATCCCCTCGGTCGCCGTGGGCTTTGAGGTCGTGCGCCAGCTCGCCGAGGGCCGTCTCGTGTTTCGCGGTCCCTCCACCGGCCTCGACGCCGAAGGTCGCGACCCCGAGGGCCGCCTGGTGCTCACCGGCGATGGCATCCACCCGCTCGCCGGCGGCCACCGGCTCTACTTCACCGTCATCGAGCGTGCCCTGCGCGCATTCTTCGCCGCCCCGCCCGCCTCGTCCGCGCCCGGCGCGCTCCCGCCTCCGCTCACGCCCGAGCCCTGGGACCGCGCCACCATCCTGCCCGTCGCCGACACCGCCCGCACCGGGGAATGGATCCCGCTCCCCGCCGAGGATCGCCGCGCCCGCGTCCACCCCGCCCCGATCATGCCGGTCATCTGGCTCGCGCCCGAGGCCGGCGCCTCCCTCGCTTTCGAATTCACCGGCACCCGCTTCGGGCTCGTGGGGCTCAAGGGCCCCGACTGCGGCCAGTTCCGAGTCTTCGTCAACGACCTGCCGCCCGTCGCCGCCACCTTCTTCGACGCGCATTCGGTCGAGAACCGCTACCACCTCGCCGCCTGGCACTACCCGCAGGCGCTCCCTCACGGCGCGCACCGCGTCCGTATCGAATTGATCGATACGCCGATCGACAAGGCCGCCATCCTCGCGCGCCGCGGCTACACGCCGCGCGATCCCTCCGCCTTCGCCCCCCACCGCCTCTACCTCGGCGGCGTGCTTCTCCCCTCCGGCCTCTCCCCCCTCCCATGACCGTCCACCACGACCACCGCGCCCTCCTTCTCGACGGCCGCCGCACGCTCATCCTCAGCGGCGCCGTCCACTATCCCCGCAGCACGCCGGGGATGTGGCCCGCCATCCTGCGCCACATGCGGGAATCCGGTCTCAACACCGTCGAGACCTACATCTTTTGGAATCTCCACGAGCGCCGCCCCGGCGTGCTCGATTTTTCTGGGCGGCTCGATCTGCCGCGCTTTTGCCTCCTCGCCCAGGCCGAGGGGTTGAACGTGATCCTTCGCATCGGCCCCTACATCTGCGCCGAGACCAACTACGGCGGCCTGCCCGGCTGGCTCCGCGACGTGCCCGGCATCCGCATGCGCACCGACAACGAGCCCTTCAAGCGCGAGATGGCGCGCTGGGTGCGGCTCGTCGCCGAGATCATCCGCCCGCTCACCGCCCCCTGCGGCGGCCCCGTCATCCTCGCGCAGATCGAGAACGAATACGACAACATCGCCGCCACCTACGGCGAGGACGGCAAACGCTACCTCCAGTGGTGTGTGGACCTCGCCCGCTCCCTCGAGCTCGGCATCCCGCTCGTGACCTGCGCCGCCGGCGGCGCGGCCGAGGCCGGCGAGAAGGACGCCGTCGCCAGCGCCGAGGGCTCGCTCGAGACGATCAACGCCTTCCGCGCCCACGAGGTCATCGACGCCCACTTCCGCTCGCATCCCCGCGCCCCCGCCCTCTGGACCGAGAACTGGACGGGCTGGTATCAGACCTGGGGCGGCGTCCTCCCCAAGCGCGACCCGCAGGAACTCGCCTACGCCACCGCCCGCTTCTTCGCCGCCGGCGGCTCCGGCGTGAACTACTTCCTCTGGCACGGCGGCACCAATTTCGGACGGGAGGGAATGTATCTCCTCACCACGTCCTACGAGTTTGGCGGCCCGCTCGACGAATACGGCCTGCCCACCGACAAGGCCCGCCACCTCGCCCGCCTCAACCACGCCCTGCGCGCCTGCGCATCCGACTTCCTCGACCACGAGCGGCCCGAGGTGCGCGCCGTCGGTCCCGCCGGCTTTATCTGCGCTTACGCCTCCGGCCTCGCCTTCCTGTGCAACGACGGCGCCGAGCCCGCCCGCCTCGCCCACGCGGGCCGCGAGCACACGCTTGCTCCGCGTTCCGTGCGCATCGTTCGCGCCGACGGGGAGCTCCTCTACGACAGCGCCGCGCCGCTCCGCCCGCTCCGCCGCACCTGGAAATCCTCCGGCGCGCGCCTCGCGCCCTTCGCGCGTCGCGAGGAACCGATGCCCTCCGACTGGCCCGTCGCGCTCGCCGCGCCCGTCACCGCCCGTCGCCCCGTCGAGCAGCTCTCCCTCACGCGCGACGAAACCGACTACTGCTGGTATGAGACCGAGTTCACCGTCGCCGCCTCCGAGGCCGGGCCCGGCCGCCTCACCTTCGAGCGCGTCGCCGACCTCGCGCACGTCTTCATCGACGGCCGCCCCGTCGCCACCACTCCGCTCCCGCTTCGCGAGCGCCGAGGCCGGATGGACGAGGGCCGCTTCACCCAGACCTTTGAGCTTACGCTCGCGCCCGGCCGCCACCGCCTCTCCGTGCTCGCTTGCGCGCTCGGCCTCATCAAAGGCGACTGGATGATCGGCTACGCCAACATGGCCGAGGAGCGCAAAGGCCTCTGGGCCCCGGTTCGCTGGAATCGTCGCGGCCTGCCCGGCCCCTGGCGCATGCAGCCCGGCCTGCTCGGCGAGCGCCTCTCCCTCCCCGCCGAGCCCGGCGCGCTCCTGCCTTGGAAAACCGCCACCGCCCGCGACACCCGCCGCCCGCTCTCCTGGTGGCGCACTACCTTTGCGCGCCCCAAGTCGCCCGGCCCCTTCGCCCTCGATCTCGGCGGCATGGGCAAGGGCCTCGTGTGGATCAACGGCCGCTGCCTCGGCCGCTACTGGAACATCCCCGAGAGCGACCCGATGGGCCCTTGGATGGCGTGGATGAAAGGCAGCCTCGTCGGCGCGCCGAGCGGCGTCGCCACCCAGCGCCACTACCACGTGCCCGCCGACTGGCTCCGCGAGCAGAACAGCCTGGTCCTCTTCGAGGAGCTCGGCGGCGACCCCGCGACGATCCGTCTGCTGCGGCGCGTGTAGTTTTCAAACAACTACGGCGGGCGTCGCCGGCCCCCTCGGTGGCGCCCGCTTTCTTGCTTTTTTCCCGGTCATCCCGGCCGGGTTTTTAAACCCCAACCCCCACCCCCCATGTATTCCGCCCGCACTCTCCGGGCCGGCCTCCTCGCGGCCGCCCTCGGCTGTCTCGCGGCCTCGCGCCTCCTTGCGCTTGGCACGCCCGTCCTCACCAAGCCGGCCCACGCTTCCACCGGCCACGTCCCGCACCCGAGCTTTTTCTGGAACGCCGTCCCGGGCGCGGATAGCTACCGCTGCGAGGTGGCGACCGACGCCGCCTTCACCCGGATCGTCTCCGTCCGTGAGGGCATCACCGTCCCGCGGCACGTGCCGCTCGACGCCCTGCCGCCCGGCACCTACCACTGGCGCGTGACGGCCCACGCCGACGGCGCCGCGAGCACCTCGGCCACGTTTACCCACACCGTCGCCGGCCCGACCCACACCATCGACGTGCTCGCGTCGGACTCGCTGGCCGCCATCCGCGCCAAACTCGCCTCGGCCGCCGCCACGCCGCGCACCGCGGTCAATTTCCCCCAAAACGGCGCCTTCGTCTTCGACCTCGCCAGCGACGCCGAGGCTTTCCTCTTCACGCTCTCCGGCGCCACCGACCTGATCATCAACGGCCGCGGGTCCTCCATCGTCCTCAAGAACAAAGCCCATGCCGGCTTTCTCAAGCTGAGCGACTCCACGCGCGTGACGGTGCGCGACTTCGTCGTGGATTACGATCCCGTCGCGCACTCGCTCGTCCGCGTCGTGGCCAACCGCTCCACGACGAGCACGCTCGACCTCGAGGTCGAGCTCATGCCCATCGCCGGCCAGTCCTCGCCTTGGTATCCGGAGCTCACCGACAACCCGGCCTTCACCAGCCGCTGGTCCTGGGCCGTGCTGCTCGACAAGGACCGGCCCGGGCGCCTTAAGCGCGGCGTCTCGAACGCCTTCGGGCTCTCCGCCTCCTCCTCCGCCCGCCTCAACCCCGGCGGCACGCCCGCCCGCTATCGGCTGCACCATCCGGGCTCGCCCTCCGGCCCGCTCTTCGCGCCCGGCGATCCCGTGGCGATGCTCTGCCGCACCAATGTCGGCTCCTTCGCGTCCACCACCCGCGTCACCGACCTCACCTTCGCCGGCATCACCAGCTACGCCAGCCCGATGGGCAACTACTACTCCTTCGACGGCAGCGAGCTGAAGGTGCTCCGCTGCCGCTCCCTCCTGCGCGATTCCACCCGGCTGCTCTCCGCCAACGCGGACGGCGTGCACGCCCACGGCAACCTCGTCGGCCCCTGGGTCGAGGGCTGCACCTTCATCGGCAACGGCGACGACGGTGTCGCGCTCTACAACAAGGGCATGGCCGTCACCGCCAAGACCTCCACGACCAGCCTCGTCGTATCCGCCACGTGGATGCACCTCAAGGCCGGCGATGTCTTCCGCGTCTTCGACCCCGTGGGCGGCGTGTTTCTCGGCGCCAGCCACACCGCCACGGGCGTCACCGCCGGCGGGGGCGGCTTCGTCGTCACCTTCACGCCCGCGCTCTCCTCGGCCGACTACGCCGCGATCACCTTCCCGGCCGATCACGACCGAAAGTTTCAGCTCTTCAACATGACCCGCCGCAACGGCCGGTTCGTCGTCTTGGACAACACGCTCACCGTGCGCGGCCGCGGCGTCATCGTGCGCTCCCCCGACGGCGAGATCTCGGGCAGCGCCTTCGTCGGCTGCTCCTCGTCCGCCATCGCGGTGCACAACGAGCCCGCGTTCTGGTTCAACGGCGCCTACTCGCGCAACCTCGCGATCCTCGACAACACCGTCGCCGACTCCGGCTTCGACACCCTGGCCCTCCACGCCGGCGCGATCGACATCCGCTTCAACCGCATCGACACCTCCGGGTCCAAATCCGTCGATGTGCTCGCGGGCGGCACCCTGCACGAGAGGATCACCGTGGCCGGAAACACCGTGACCGACTTTGCGCGCCACGGTATCTATCTCGCGAATACAGCCCACGGCGTGGTCTCCGACAACCGCTTCATCGGCACGTCCGGATCCTTCGTCCACGCGGGCGAGCGCCACGGCATCGTCGCCACGCGGACGCACGGAGCCCGCGTGACCTACAACGACTTCCTCGCCGATGCCCGTCCCCGCACCTCCGACTTTCACGACTCGCAAAACACCGGCCTCGTCCACGCCCCGGCTCCGCTCGACAACGCCGCGCCGTCCGGCGTCTCCCTCTCCGGCGCCTGGACCGCGGGCACCGGCGTGCCGGGATACCATGGCGCCGACTACCTCTTCACCACCGCCGGCGGATCGAAGAGCGTGTTCTTCGCCCCGCCCCTTGCGCAGAGCCGCGCCTACGAGGTGCAGACGCGTTGGACGGCGCACGCCAACCGCGCGAGCAACGTGCCGATCGACGTCGTGCATGCCGGCGGAGTGCACACCTCCCTGCACGACCAGCGCTCCCGCGGCGGAGAGTGGGTCGGCCTCGGCCAATTCACCCTGACCCCGGGTCAAGGCCATGGCGTGAGAATCCGCACCCAGGGCACGGATGGCTATGTCGTCGCCGACGCCGTGCGCCTCGTCCCCGTGCCGTAGGGACGCGTGCCGACGGCGCGGTGCTCCCTATCAGAGGCCGCGTCGTCGATGCGAATTCAACCTAGGTTCGGCGAGACGCGCCGCGGCTATCGCCGGATCTAGGTTCAAGGCACTTTCTGACCCCGCGCGGCCGCGAGCAGCGCATACCACTCTTCGCGCGTGAGCCGCACGGTGTCGGCGGGCGCGGCGTCGCGGACGCGTTCCGCGCGGGTCGTGCCGAGAATGGGCTGGATGCCCGCCGGGTGACGCAGGATCCACGCGAGCGCGACGGCGTCGGGCGTGGTGTTTTTTTCGTTGGCGATCTTCGCGAGCAGATCGGCGCATGCCGTCAGCGGGCCAGTCTCGGCCCCGATCGCGCGCAGCAGCCGGCCGCCGCCCACGGGGCCCCAAGCCTGCACGAGGATGTCGTGGAGGCGGCAGTAATCGAGCAGGCCGGTGGAGAGATTGGCCTCCGTCGTGGAGCCGGAGCGGTTCGCGAGCACGCCCTCGACCACGAGCGCGGGCTGGGCGAGCGAGAATTCGAGCTGGTTGACCACGAGCGGCTGCCGGACGTGACGACGCAGCAGCTCGATTTGCGCCGGCGTGTGGTTGCTTACCCCGAAATAGCGGACCTTGCCCGCGGCGTGCAGCGCGTCGAAAGCCGCCGCCACCTCCTCGGGCTCCACGAGCGGGTCCGGACGGTGGAGCAACAGGATGTCGAGGCGGTCGGTTTGCAGGCGGCGCAGGATGGCTTCGGTCGAGTGCGCGATGTGCTCGCGCGAGAAATCGTAGCGCGCCGGCTCGCCGCTCTCGTAGGCGTCGTTCGCGAAGCGGATGCCGACCTTCGACTGGAGCACGATGCGTTCGCGCAGGCTCGGCGTGTCGGCGAGCAGACGGCCGAAGACGGACTCCGATTTGCCACAGCAGTAGATGTCGGCGTGATCGAAAAAGTTGATCCCGCACTCGAGCGCGGCCTCCACGGCGGCGCGGGCCGTGGCCTCGGTCTCGGCCGAAACCGGCGAGTGGTCCCAAGAGCCGCCGATCTTCATGCAGCCGTAGGCGAGGCGGGAGACGACGAGGTCGGTGCGGGGTATGCGGTAGGTGTTCATGGAGCGGGCGAAACGTGAGCGCACCTTGGCCTCGGGCCTGGAGCCGGCGCCACAGAAAACCGCTCACATAGCCTGTGTAGATCGCCCTTCCACCCACGGCACGTAAACCTGCCAATACAGGTGGTGCAGCACGCCGAAGAGCGGCGGCGCGGCGAAGACGCCGAGGATGCCGAAGGCCGTGCCCATCATCAGCACGAACACCAGCAGATGCGCCTCCGGCAGGCGCACGCGCCCCTTCATCACCAGCGGCACCACGACGTTGCTCTCGATCTGTTGCACGGCGACGTAGGCCACCAGCACCCAGAGCGCCTTCGACGGATCGGTGCCGAGCGTCACTCCCACGGCCAGCACCCCGGTGATCAGCGCGCCCACGAAGGGCACGATGTCGAGCAGGCCCGTGAGGATCGCGATCACCAGCCAGTATTCGATCCCGAGCAAGGCCAGCGCGAGGCCGGTCATCGCGCCGGTGATCACCATCACCAGCAACTGCCCCGCGGCCCAGCGCCGCACCACCGCCGCGCAGCCGTCCGCGACCGTCGCGGCGCGCTCCCGCAGCGAGGGCGGAAACAAGGACAGGAGGCCGCGCCGGTAGCTCTCCGCATTGGCCGCCACGAAGAGCGCGATCATCGCGATCACGACCAGCCCCGCGAGGCCGGCCGCGCCGAGCTGCAGCGCGTCCCAAAGGAATTTTCCGGTGCGTTGCAGGGCGGGGCCGAATTCCAGCGAGCGCAGATCCACCCCGCCGCCCGGCAGGCGATCCACCAGGCCTTGGGCGGCCTCGAGCGATTTGTTCGCGATCTCCGGCGCGCGCTCGATCAAGCCTCGCGCTTGGTCGGCCACCGCGCCCCAGGCCAGGTAGCCGCCGAGGCCGAGCAGGCCCAGCGCCGTCGCGGCCACCGCGCCCGTCGCGATGCCGCGCTTCAGGTGCCAGCGCCGCTCCAGCCAGCCGATCGCCGGCGTGAGCAGCACGCCGCCAAAGACGCCGACGAGGGCGGCGAGCAACAGGAAGCGGAAGCGAAACACCGCCGCGACGGCGGCGATCATCAACGCCGCGACGAGCAGCGTCCGGACCAGTTCACGCGTGGAGAGGCCGGATCGCGGACGCATGCCGCTCGGGACCCGCCGCGTCCGGCCGCGGTTCCCCGGAGACGCTCCCGGAGCGTGGGGCGGGCCGCGGCCCGGGAACGCGTTGCCCTCACCACCAGCGGAGCTGCGCCGCGTGGTGCAGGGCCTTGTCGAGCTCGGGCAGGTAGGGGTGCCACATGCGCTCCCATTCGAGCGAAAGGGTGCCGTTGTAGCGATCTTCGCGCAGGCAGTGCCGCAGCTCCTTCATCGGGAACTCGCCGTCGCCGGGCAGGACGTAGGTGTAGGGGTGGGTGCCGTTGGGCGAGGGGGTGCTCACGCTGTCCTTTACATGCATGTGGACGACGTGGTTGCGCACCGTTTTCCAGGTGTGGGCGGGCGATTCGCCGCCCTTTTTCCAAGTGTGGTGCGCGTCCCAGAGCAGGGAGATCTGCGGCGCGTGCGAGATGAGTTCGTGCAGGGTGGGGGAGGTCACGAAGCCGTCGTGGGTTTCGACCATGAGCTCCACCGCCCAGTTGTTTTTGATCCGCTCCTCCTTCCACCATTTGAGCGTCGCCACGGCTTCGGCGATCTCGCCGGCATCGCCATGCTTGCCACCGTCGAAGACCCGCAGCCAGGGCACGTCGGCCTCGTCGGCCCAGCGCACGAAGTTCGCGAGTTGGGCGCGATCGATGTCGTCGTGACCCACGAGCTTGAAGGAGGTGCCTAGCGCGCAGACTTTTACGTGACGTTGTTTCAGGTGGGCGGCCAATCCGGCGGGGGAGCCGTAGTGCTCTTGGAACCACGCGGGCAGGTCGGTGGTGTTGTTCAGGGTTCGCAGCTCCAGCGAGTGGAGGCCATGTCGCGCCGCCAGACCGATCGCGCCGTCGAGATCCATTTCCGGGCAGCCCAAAGTCGAGAAGGTATGCAGCATCATGGGGTGGAAGGGGTTGTTCCCGGGATGCTGGCGCCCGCGCTACGCGGCGGCAAGCCAAGCCGCCCCGGTGACCGCAAATTCCTGCCGCCTGCAAAAGCTCTTGCGCCGCGGCCTCTTGTCGCGAGCAAATCGCGGCTCTCGTTCTCCCCCTGCAAACCCCGTAAAACCCATGCCACGCCCCGTCACCTTGTTCACCGGCCAATGGGCCGATCTGCCGCTGGAAAAACTCGCCCCGCTCGCGAAGAAAATGGGCTACGACGGCCTCGAGCTCGCCTGCTGGGGCGACCACTTCGACGTGGATGCCGCCGCGACGAGCAAGAAATACGTCCACCAGAAGTGGGAGCTGCTGAAGGACCATGGGCTCTCCTGCCACGCCATCTCCAGCCACCTGGTCGGTCAGGCCGTCTGCGACCTGATCGACGAGCGCCACAAGGCCATCCTCCCGCCCGACGTCTGGGGCGACGGCGACCCCGAGGGCGTGCGCAAACGCGCCGCTCGCAAGATGTCCCTTACCGCCAAGGCCGCCCGCGCCTTCTTCGACGCCCGCCCCGGCGCCGCCGCCCGCAAGGACGCCTTCCCCGCCGTGGTCAACGGCTTCACCGGCTCCTCCATCTGGCACTCCATCTACGCCTTCCCGCCGACCTCGCAGGCGTATTATGATGCTGGATACGCCGACTTTGCCAAGCGCTGGCTGCCCATCCTCGACGCCTTCGACAAGGCCGACGTCAACTTCGCCCTCGAGGTCCACCCCACCGAGATCGCTTTCGACATCGCCTCCGCCCAGCGCGCCCTCGCCGCGGTGAAGCACCACAAGCGTTTCGGCTTCAACTACGACCCCTCGCACCTCGGCTACCAGGGCGTGGACTACGTGAAGTTTATCCGCGTCTTCGCCGACCGCATCTACCACGCCCACATGAAGGATGTCTGGTGGGGCCACGGCGACGGCTCGGTCGGCGTCTTCGGCGGCCACACCAATTTCGGCGACAGCCGCCGCTTCTGGGATTTCCGTTCGCTCGGCCACGGCGACATCAAATTCGAGGACGTCATCGTCGCCCTCAACGACATCGGCTACCGCGGCCCGCTTTCCGTCGAGTGGGAGGACATCCGCATGGACCGCGTGCACGGCGCCACCGAGGCCGCCGCCTTCGTCCGCAAGCTCGACTTCCCCCCCAGCGCCGTCGCCTTCGACGCCGCCTTCGACAAGAAGAACCAATAACCCAAGCCCGAAGGTCGAGGAGCCGAGCAGTCGAGGGGCCGAGGAGCCGGACGGGCGAATGCCCGAGCTGTGCCCCGCATGGCCCTTCGGAAGCCAAGCTTCTCGACTCCTCGGCCCTATCGACTCCTCGACTATGCAAAGAAAACTTCGCTACGGAATGATCGGCGGCGGCCGCGGCGCCTTCATCGGCGCCGTCCACCGCATCGCCGCCCAGATGGACGGCCAGGCCGAGCTCGTCGCCGGCGCCTTCTCCTCCGACCCCGAGCGCTCCCGCGCCTCCGGCGAGGACCTCTACCTCGATCCCTCCCGCGTCTATGGCTCCTACGCCGAGATGGCCGAGGCCGAGGCCAAAAAGCCCGCCGGCCAGCGCCTCGACTTCGTCGTCATCGTCACGCCCAACCACCAGCACTTCCCGCCCGCGAAGCTCTTCCTCGAAAAGGGCTTCAACGTCGTGTGCGACAAGCCCGTCACCTTCGACCTCAAGGAGGCCCTCGCCCTCCGCAAGATCGTCGCCAAAACAGGAAAAGTTTTCGCCCTCACCCACAACTACACCGGCAACGCCATGGTGAAGCAGGCGCGCGACTTCGTGCGCTCCGGCAAGCTCGGCACCATCCGCAAGGTCGTGGTCGAGTATCCGCAGGGCTGGCTCTCCACCGCCCTCGAGAAGAGCGAGCAAAAGCAGGCCGCCTGGCGCACCGACCCCAAGCGCTCCGGCGCCGCCGGCTGCATGGGCGACATCGGCACGCACGCCGAGAACCTCGCCCGCTACATCACAGGCCTGCACATCGAGGAACTCTGCGCCGATCTCACCACCTTCGTGAAAGGCCGCCAGCTCGACGACGACGGCAACGTCCTCCTCCGCTTCAAGGGCGGCGCCAAGGGCGTGCTCCACAGCTCGCAGATCAGCGTCGGCGTGGAAAACGGCCTCAACATCCGCGTCTATGGCGAAAAGGCCGGCCTCTCCTGGCAGCAGGAGCACCCCAACCAGCTCCTCGTCACCTATCCCGACCGCCCCACCGAGATCTACGGCCGCGGCAACGGCTACATCACCAGCGAGGCCGCCAAGGCCGCCACGCGCATCCCCGCCGGCCACCCCGAGGGCTACCTCGAGGCCTTCGGCAACCTCTACCGCGAGGCCTTCCGCGCCATTCGCGCCGAGGTATCCGGAAAGAAACTACCGAAGGATCTCGACTACCCGACCATCGAGGACGGCGTCGAGGGCATGGCCTTCATCGAGACGGTGGTGAAGAGCTCCAAGCTCGGCGCCAAGTGGGTGAAGTTTCCGAAGGTTTGAGGCGTTCGAGGTGGCGCAGGCATTCCTGCCTGCGCTGCCGGCCCGCGCAGGCAGGAATGCCTGCGCCACCTTCAAACCCCGGCCCCCTGCCATGATCGATGACCTCCACGTCACGCGGCGCGATCTGCCTCACTGGACCCGCGCGCGCCCGGGCACGCTTTACTGGGTGACCTTCCGCCTCGCAGACTCGATCCCGCAGGAGAAACTCCGCCCGCTCCTCGCCGCTCGCGAGGACTGGCTCGCTCGCCATCCGCAGCCTTGGGATTCCACGACTCGGGACGAGTATCGCCGCCGCTTCCCACAACAGATCGAGACGTGGCTCGACGAGGGCTACGGTTCCCGCGCGCTGGCTCGCCTCGACATCCGAGGAGCAGTGGTCGAGTGCCTTCTGCGCTACGAATCCGTCCGCTTGCGGCTCCCGGCCGCGGTAATCATGCCGACGCATGTGCATGCGCTGATCGAGCCGCTGTCGGGCTATCGGCTCACCGACCTGCTGCGCGGCATCAAGGGCGCGAGCGCCCGCGCCGCAAACCGCCTCCTTGGGCGCAGCGGTGCATTTTGGCTGGAAGAAAGCTACGACCGCATCGTGCGCGACGAGGAGGAGCGTGGCGCCTTCGAGCGCTACATCGCCGACAACCCGCTGCGCGCCGGGCTGCGGACGGAGGAGTATTGGCTGCGGGTTGGTGTTTGAAGTGGCGTAGGCATTCCTTGCCTGCGCGCCTTGGAGAACAGGCAAAACCGGAAGCGCAGGCAGGAATGCCTGCGCCACTTGCGCCACCGCGTTACGCCGACGCCAGCTCGAGCCAGAAACGGGCGCCCGGGCCGGCGCACGCTTCGACGCCGCAGGTGCCGCCCATGCGCTGCACGGCGCGGGCCACTATCGCCAGACCGATGCCCGTGCCCTCGATGTGCTTCACGTTGCCCGCGCGTTCGAAAATCCCAAAGATCCTTCGCTCCATCCCGGGAGGGATGCCGATCCCGTTGTCCTCCACCCAGAGGCGCACCCACTTGCCGCGGCCGGTGCTCGCCGTCACGTCCAGCGGCTCGGGTTCGGGGGCTCTGGGCTCAAGCAGCGGCGTGAGGTTGGCCACGGAGCGCGAGCGGGGCGCCTCGCGCCGCTCCGCCCGGATCACGATGCGTGGGGGCGCGTCCGGCCGCACGAATTTGAGCGCGTTGCCGAAAAGGTTGGCGAGGCACTGCTCGAGCAAGGTGCGCTGCGCCGAGACCCAGCCGAGGTCGCCCTGCACCCGCAGGACGCCGCCCCGGAGGCCGGGCATCAGGGCGGCGAGGTTTGCCACGAGCTCCGCGACGTCCACCGGCTCGAGCGTGACGTCCTGCCGGGCCACGCGGCTGAAGGCCAGGAGGTCGCGGGTGAGCGCGTCGAGCCGCTCGCCGGCGTGGGCCAGGCGCTCCACGATGGCGACGGCGGCAGCCGGCATCTCCGAGCGATGATCGTCGAGCAGGATCTCGGTGTAGCCGGAGAGCCAGCGGATGGGCGCGCGCAGATCGTGCGCGACGGTGTGGGAAAAACTTTCCAGCTCCTCGATCGTCTCGCGCAGACGCGCGGTGCGTTCGGCGACCGTGGTCTCGAGCGTCTCGGCGTGCCGGGCCAGCGAGGCCCGCGCCTCGTGAAGGGCTTGTTCGCGCTGCGCGCGATCGATGGTGATGGCGATGTATTGGGAGAGCTTGCGCAGGAAGGTGATCTCGTCGGCGGCGATCGAGTCGCGCGCGTAGGAGCCGAAGGAGAGGGTGCCGAGCAGGCGCTCGCCGATCAGCAGCGGGAAGGCGGCGTAGCTGCGCACGCCGAGCTTACGGAGGAACTGGGCGCGGGGATCGGTGCTCGTGGCGGCGTCGGAGAGGATGAGCGGCTGCCGATCGCGGGCGCAGGAGGCGCAGGGCGTGGGCGAGTCGAGCCGCAGGGTGGCGAGGGATCGGCGCGCCTCGGAGGAGACCCCGTTGGCGGACTGGAGCTGCAACTCGTCGGTGCCGGGGACGAGGAGGTAGTTGAAAAACACGTCCAACTGGAGCGGGACGGCGATCTGCGGGAAGAGCCCGGCGACGGCGTCCATCGGCCGCTCCGCCTGGAGGAGCAGGGCGAGCGAGAGGGTGAGCAGGCGGTCGTGCTCCTGTTGCCGGCGCAGGATGCGGGCCTGGTGCTCGCGCTGGGTGACGTCCTCGATGATCGTGATCGTGCCGACGATGCCCCCGTCGGCCAGCAGGGGGACGATGCGCGCCGTCTGCCGCATGTGGGCGACGCCGAGGTCGCGGGAGGGCGGCGGCAGCCGCAGCAGGTAGCCGTGGAGCGCGGTGGCGAGCACGGCGGTCTCGCCCTCGAGGGCGCGCCGGAAGGGGCCGTCGAGCCGGCGCTCGACGATGTCGGGGAACAGCTCGAAGAGCTCCCGGCCCAGCGTGTCGGACGCGTGCATGCCGCTGCGGGAGACCAGCCACTCGTTCCACCCGATGACGCGGAGCTTCGTATCCGTGAGCAGGATACCGAGCGGAGCGGCCTGCATCCAGCCGGGCAGCGGGTCCCGGTCCCGCCAGGGCAGGGGGCCGAGGAAGGCCGCTTCGGACGGTGACTGTTCCCGCGCGGTCATGTGAGCTGGCGTTTTTCCCAGCGGCCCAGTTCCTGGAGCAGGCGGTCGAGGGAGACGATGCCGAGGATGATGACGAGGCAGCCGTTGACCTTGCTGGCGCGGAGCTGGAAGCGCGTCTGGATGACGAGCGCGTGCTCGATCTTCTCGCTGGACTCGGCCTCGATCGAGTCGAGCACGTCGGCGAGGGGCTCCACGTGGAGGCGGGGCACGGCGAAGGCCACGTTGACCCGGAGCAGGTTGCCGAGGATGCCGAGGCAGGCGTTGAGGAGGATGTTGCCCACCTCGGTGATCACCTCGCGCGCGCCGGCGTTGAACTGGTCGGGGGCGGAGTTCTCGTCGAGGAGGAGCTGGCTGAGGTGGAGCGCCGAGAATTCGTCGAGCAAGAGGAGGGCGCTGCCGGCGATGGGGCCGGAGAAGTCCTGCGTGACGCTGGCGACTTCGCCGGTGGCGGGCATGTCGGGCAGGCGCCCGGGGAGCTCGTCCACGGTGTGCATGGCGACCCGGGGCACCTCCAGCTCGATGCGATGGCCGGTGAGTTCGGAAAGGGCGCCGGCGGCCCGGCCGTAGCCGATGTTGATCAGCTCGGTGAGGGCGTCGCGTTGGTTGTCGGTCAATTGCATGGCTGGGCCCCCGGGAGGACCGCGCTTACGGTCTCGATCAGTTTGGCGCGATTGATCGGCTTGTTGAGAAAGGCGGCGGCGCCGGCGGCGCGCACCTGCTCTTCGGTGGAGGTCTGGATGTCGGCGGTGACGACGATCACGCGCACTTCCGGGTCGAGCTCCCGCAGCTTGGCCAGCACGTCGAGCCCATACATGCCGCTCATGACCATATCGAGGAGCACGAGGTCGGGCTTCTTGAGGAAGTAGCGCTCGAGCGCCTGGGCGCCGTCGCTGGCCTCTTCGACCGCGAAGCCCTGTTCCTGGAGAATCTGGCGGGCGGCGCGCCGGGCGAGCGAGGAGTCGTCAACGACGAGTATCGTTTTGGGTGGATGGTTCATGTGTGGTCAAGAATGGCCCCGGCCATTTGGTCCAAGGGAATGGCGGCATCGCTCAGGCCCGCCTCGGCGACGGCGCGGGGCATGCCGTAGATCACGCAGCTGCTCTCCGCCTCGGTCAGCACGGTGCCGCCGCGGGCCTTCACCCAGGCGGCGCCCTGGCGGCCGTCGTCGCCCATGCCGGTCATCACGATGGCGAGCGTGCGCTCGCCGTAGGTCTCGGCGGCGGACTGGAAGAGCACGTCCACGGACGGGCGGTGAATTTTTTCGAGCGGCTGCATCGGCAGGTGTGACAGCACCTTTCCGCCAAGGGCGCGGCGCAGCACGAGGTGCCGGCCGGCCTGGGCAAGGACGATGCGTCCGGCGCGCAGCTCGGCGCCTTCGTGCGCCTCGATGACTTCGAGGGGGCAGAGCTCGTTCAGCTTTTCCGCGTAAAGCGCGGTGTAGCCGACAGGCATGTGGAGCACCACGGCCACCGGCACGGGCAGATTGGCGGGCAGGAGCGGCAGCAAACGGCGCAGAGCCTGCGGGCCGCCCGTGGAGATCCCGATAAGCACGATCTCGGCTTTCGCGGCGGGCATCGCGGGGCGGGGCCCGACGCTCGGCGCGGGAGAAGCGGGTGGGGCGGCGACGAAAGCGGGGGCGGAGGCCGAGTCGTGGCGGAGGTTTGCCCGGCGCGCGCCGGCGGCCTCGCGGATCTTCGCGGCGAGCGCGTCGCGGATGGTGAGCAGCTCCTCGGTGGCGAGCGCGGTGGGTTTGCGCACGAGGTCCACGGCGCCGGCCTGGAGGGCGTCGAGCACGCGCGGCGCGTCCTGCGGGGAGGAGGTGAGGATGAGGATCGGCACCGGGCGGCTCCGCATCTGGCGCTCGACAAAGCCGAGACCGTCGAGGCGGGGCATGAGGAGATCGCAGGTGACGACGTCGGGCTGCAGTTCCTCGACGCGTTGCAGGGCCTCCTCGCCGTCGCGCGCTACGCCGACCACCTCGATATCGGGGTGGCGGGCCAGCATTTCGCGAACGACTTTTCGCACGAAGGCGGAGTCGTCCACGACGAGGGTGCGGATGGCGCTAGGGGCGGCGTTCAAGGCGAGGAGAGGGGCTTGCGACGGTAAACGAAGGCGCCGCGGACCTGGGTGAGATCAAACTCGTGGGTCAATTTCAGGAGGGATTCGGAGGCGCCGACGAAGAGATGGCCGCCGGCGGGCATGCCGCGGGCGAAGCTGGAGAGGACGCGCGAGATGGAGCTGGGCGAAAAGTAGATGAAGACGTTGCGGCAGAAGATGACGGGCGAGGCGGCGAAGGCCGCGGTCTGATCCGGCGCGGCGAGGTTGATTTGGTGGAAGGAGACGCGGGCCATGATCGCGGGATCGAGCCGCAGGGCGTTGCCGCCGGGGACGGGGCTGAAGTAGCGCTCGCGGAGGGGCTCGGGCAGGGCGCGGAAGGAGCGTTCGCGGTAGAGGCCGGCGCGGGCCTTGGCGAGGGCGGCCGCGCTGGCGTCGCTGGCGACGATCTCGATCGGGTGCGCGCCCCAGCCGTGTTCGCGCAGCGCCATCGCGATGCTGTAGGGCTCCTCGCCGGTGGCGCAGGCGGCGCTCCAGATGCGCAGCGGCCGAGCCGGGCCGGGCTCCGCGAACCAGGCGGGGACGATGTCATCGACCAGGGCGCGCACCTGGTCGAACTCGCGCCAGAAGTAGGTCTCGGGGACGGAGAACGCGTCCTGCACGTGGTGCCACTCCTCCGGGCCTTTTTCGTCGAACTTGAGGATGTAGTAATAATCCAGATACGAGCTGCAGCCATGGGCGACGGCGCGCTCGTGGAGTTTTTCGAGCAGGGTCGAGCAGCGGCCGTCCTCGAAGAAGACGCCGGTGCGCTCGTGGACGAGGTCGCGCAGCAGGAGCGGGACCGGGTCGGGCGCGGGGAGAAGTGGGGCGAGCCCGCTCATGCGGCGGAGGCGCGTCGCCGCTTCGCCGGGGGCTTTCCGGCGGCGGGCATGGCGCCGGTGGCGGTGCCGGCGAGGCGGGCGGCGTCGGCGGCCTGGCGGTCGGCGACGACGCGCAATTCGGCGAGACCGGAGGCGAGGACGGCGGCGGTGCGGCTGTCCTCGACGTTGGCCTGGCTGATGAGCTTCACCTGACGGGCGACGCTCTCGGTGGCGTCGGAGATGTCGCGCACGGCGCGGGTCTGCTCCTGCATGGCGCGGGAGGCCTGCTCGGCCTGGAGGCGGAGGGTGTCGGTGGAGGCGTTGATGCGGCTGACCGCGGTGGTCTGCTCGGACATCTGGCGCTCGAGGGAGAGGCCCATCTGGGCGAGGCGCTCGGCTTCGCGGGAAACCTGCTCGGAGGCGGAGGCCTGCTCGGCGATGGCGCGGGAGGTGGAGGCGCCGCCCCGGCGCATGGACTCGACGGCTTGGACGATCTGGGTCGCGCCGCCGGCCTGCTCGGCGGTGGCCCTGCGGATGCTGCCGGCGATGGTGTTGGTGTTTTGCGCGACCTTGATCACCTCGCGTGCGGCGCGGCTGTGCTCGCCCATGGCCTGGGCGACCTCCTTGGTGACCTTGCGGACCTGGGCGGTGGCCTGGGTGATGGCGAGCGCGCCCTTGGCCTGCTCGGCGGTGGCGGCGGCTACCTGGCGAGCCTGGGTGGCGGCCTGGTTGACGGATTCGGCGACGTGTTTTCCGGCGATGATTTGCTCCTCGGTGGCGCGATGGATCTGGCTGACGAGGGTCGTGGTGTCGCCGATGCCGACGAGGATTTTTTGGAGGCCGGCGAGGCCGGTCTCGGATTGGCGGGTGGTCTCCTCGACGATGCGCGCGCTCTCGTGGGCGTTGTCGGTCGCCTCGCGAGTGACGTTTTCGAGGCCGCGCACGATCTGGGCGATCTCGGCGGTGGCGCGCGAGCAGCGGTCGGCGAGGTTGCGAATCTCCTCGGCGACGACGGCGAAGCCGCGGCCGGCGTCGCCGGCGCGCGCGGCCTCGATGGAGGCGTTGAGCGAGAGGAGGTTGGTGCGCTCGGCGATGATGTTGATCGTATCGACGATGCCGGTGATCTCGGAGGTCTGCTTGTTGAGCTGGCGCATCACGCCGGTGGAGGCGCCCATGGCGGAGGAGATGCGGCCGATGCCCTGGATGGATTTTTGGATGAGCTGGCCGCCCTCGTCGGCCTCGTGCGAGAGGCGGCGGGTGAGCTCGGTGGCGCGGCCGACGGTCTCGCTCACGGAGCGGGTGGTGCGGTCGAGCTGCGTCATGCTGGAGGAGGCGTTGGTCGCGGCCTCGGCGATCATGGCGCCGTTTTGCGCGACGCCCTGGATCGAGCGCGCGATCTCCTCGATCGAGGTGGAGGTCTCGTCCACCGAGGTGGCGAGGCTCTCGGACATGGCGCTGACCTCCTCGATGGAGGCCGCCATCTCGTTCATCGAGGAGAGCGTCTCCTCGGCGGCGGCGGAGAGTTCGTCGGCGCTACGCGCGACGCCCTGGACGGAGCGGCTCATCTCCTCGATGGAGGCACCGGTCTCGTCGAGACCGGTGGTGAGCTCATCGGAGTCCTGGGTGATGCGTTTCACGGAGCCCGCGAGCGAGGCGATGGAGGCGGTCAGCTCCTGCGAGGAGGTGGCCATGTCTTGCACCGTCTGGGTGACGGATTGGGTGGCGCCCTCGATCTGGCGAACGCCGGCGGCGACCTCGCTGGCGGAGTGCGCGACCTGGGTGGCGTTGGCGGTGACCTGCTCGATGGAGGCCGCGATCTCGTTGATGGAGGAGACGGTGGCCTCGCCGGATTCGGTGACGGAGCCGGCCTGCGCGGCGCGCTGGCGGAGGAGTTCGGCGACGTCGGTGGCGTTGCGCGCGAGGGAGTCGAGCACGCGAATCTGCTCGACGGAATCGGCGGCGAGGCGGTCGGCGAGGTCGGCGATCTCGGAGCTCGGGGCGGAGACGGGGGCGGCGGTCGGTTTGGCTTTGGGCATGGTGGGCGGCGGAGCGGGGGTGTTAAGGCGTGGGCGCGGCGGGAGCGGGCTCGGCGCCCGGCGGCAGCTCAAGTTCCTCGGGCGCGAGGACGGCGGCGACGTCGATGAGGAGGACGAGACGGTCGAGCACGGTGACGACGCCTTTCACGTAGTTCCCGCGGATGCCGTGGAGGGTCTGCTCGATGGGTTTGATGGCCTCTTGCGCGATGGCGCGAAACTCGCGGGCGGAGTCCACGATGAGGGCCACGACGCGATCATGGGCGTTGAGAAAAATCAGCCGAGTGCGCGCGTCGTGGGCGGCGCGGGGCAGGCCGAAGCGCACGCGGAGGTTGAGGGCGGGGATGACGTGTCCCCGGGAGAAGACGACGCCTTCGAGCGAGGGGGCGGTGTTGGGCACGGGGGTGACATGCTCGAGCATGTCCACGTGTTGCACGTCGCGGCTGTGGATGCCGTAGAGCGAGCCGGCGAGCTCGAAGATCACATAGGGAGCCGAGGCGTTCATGGTTGGGCGGAGTCGGGGGCGTGTGAGCGCTCGTGGGGGCGTGCGGCGCCGCAGGTGAGGGCGGAGGGATCGAGGATGAGGACGGGCCGGCCGTCGCCCAGCTCGGTGGCGCCGGCGATGCCGGGCACGCGCAGCAGGGGATCGCCCATGGGGCGCACGACGACTTCCCGGTGCGCGATCACGCGATCCACCACGAGGCCGGCGAGGCCGCGTTCGGAGGCGACCACGAGCGCGGGCACGCGAGCGCGCACCTCGGCCGGGGCGCCGAGGAAGCGGTCGAGCCGGTAGATGGGCAGCACGCCGTCGCGGTAGGGGATGACCTCGGTCTGCTTCACCGGCCGGACCTCGTTTTCCTCGAATTGCACGATCTCCTCGATGAGGGCGCGGGGGATGGCGCAGGTCTGCGCGCCGACGGCCACGATGAACGTGTCGATGATCGAGAGGGTGAGGGGGAGGCGCAGGGTGAAGCGCGTGAAGCGGCCCACTTCGCTGTGGAGCGTGAGCACGCCGCCGAGTTCGCGCAGGGTGGCGTGAACCGCGGCCATGCCGACGCCGCGGCCGGAGGCGAGATCGGCCTCCTCGCGCGTGGAGAATCCGGGGCGGCAGAGGAGGGAGAGCAGGCCGGCCTCGCCGGGCTCGGCAGGCAGGGGGATGCCGAGGGCCTTCGCGCGGGCGAAGATCCGGGCGGGATCGACGCCGCGCCCGTCGTCCTCGATCTCGAGCACGAGCGAGTGGCCGGTGCCGGTGGCGCGGAGCGTGAGGGTGGCTTGCTCGGGCTTGCCCGCGGCGGCGCGTTCGGCGGGTGTCTCGAGGCCGTGGCTGACGGCGTTTCGCACGAGGTGGAGCAGCGGCTCCTTCAGGCGCTCGACGAGATACTTGTCGATCTCCGTCTCCTGGCCGTGGAGCGCGAGGCGGACTTGTTTGCCCTGGTCTTGGGCGAGCTCGCGGACCGCGTAGGGCATGCGGGTGAAGATCTCCGCGACCGGCACCATGCGCACGCGTGTGACGGCGGCGCGCAAGTCGCGCAGGGAGCGGGAGAGCGCGAGTCCGACCTCGCCGATTTCGCCGTGGGCGCCGGCGAGGCGGGCGATGCGTTCTTCGAGGCGCGAGCGGTGGATCACCAGCTCGCCGGTGATGCGCATGAGGTCGTCGAGCCGGCTCATGTCCACACGGATGATGTGCGAGGGGGCGATGGAGAGCGCGGCCGCGGCGGGGACGACGGGCACGGCGGCCGGGGCGGGAGCGGCGGCGGGCGTGGGCTCGGGGGCAAGTCGCAGGCCGTCGGCGAGCAGCGCTTCGAGCTCGGCCTCGGCCGGCGGGGCGGCGGGGATGCGAAGGATAAATTCAAACGAGATCCCGCCGCCGGGATGCACGCGGGGCTCGGCTTTTTCGATCACGCCGAGAGCGGAGAGGCGTTGGCGGATGCTGCCGATGTTGACGCCGCGCGCGTCGAGTTCGGGCGTGGGGGTGAAGTGGGCGCGCCAGGCGCCGCCTTCGGCGAGCGGAGCGGCGAGGGCGGCGTGCGAGTCGCCGGCGCGGCCCGGCGCCGGTCCGGTCGTCCGGTAGGTCGCGAGCGGGGCGAGCAGGTCGTCGATCACGGGCAGGGCTTGGCCGAGGCGATGCGCGGCCACGATCTGCTCCAGGCGGTGGAGCACGTGGGAGAGCAGCTCGATGGCCGCGGGCAAGGGCGCGGAGCGGGTGGAGTTGAGGTGGCGAAGCAGATCCTCGGCGGCGTGCGCGAGGCGCTCGGCGACGGCCAAGCCGACGATGCCGCAGATGCCCTTGAAGGAGTGAAAAGCGCGGTAGAGCGCCTCGACCCCCGCGTCGGCGCCGGCTGGGGCGTCGGCGAGCCCGGTCAGGAGCACGCGGATCTGCCCGCAGAGTTCGTCGCACTCGGCGTAGAAGTCGTCGAGCAGCTCGCCATCGAGGTCGGTGGGCGTGGTGCCGCTCATTGGCTGCGCTTCCTGCGCACGCGAGGGATCCCGGTGGGCAAGCCGAAGTGTGCGGCGGCGGTTTCGGGAGAGTGGTGGGCGCGGTGCATGAGGGGTCGGCACGGCGCGGGGTGTCGGTCGCTCCAGACCGAGGATCCCTCTCGCTAATACCGGCTGCCAGAGTCCGATCACGCCCTTGCGCTGTCGAGGTCGCCGCCGAACGGATTCCCCGAGCCCGCCCCCGGGAAATTCTCCTATAGCGGGACAAGGGTGTTCTTATGCATAAAAGTCGAACGGTCGAAGGCTTCTGTTTTTTCTCCCCCGGCCTGCGCGCGCCGGCGACCTACAGCCCCAGCCCCTGCGAAGAGGCCCAAATGCAAATGCGCGCAGGGCCGTAGAGCTGCGCGGTAAAATAAAAAAGCCGCTACCTCTTGGGAAGTAGCGGCTTAAAAAGTGGCTGCCCGATAAGGACTCGAACCTTAACAAGCAGAGTCAGAATCTGCTGTGCTACCATTACACCATCGGGCAGTGGAAAAATCTTTTGCGCGAGCCTGCTTGGCCGGTCGGCGCGCGCGGGGAGGGGAGCGAAGGCTGGAGCCGGCGACTGGAGTCGAACCCGCAACCGCCTGTTTACAAAACAGGTGCTCTACCATTGAGCTACACCGGCGTCTAAAGCCGTCCAAGCTGTCGTGACTGAGGGAAAGAACGGGCCCGCTTGGTGATCAAGCGGGCCGGAAAGTGGTGGTTCCCCAGGGACTCGAACCCTGAACCAATTGATTAAGAGTCAACTGCTCTACCATTGAGCTAGGAAACCAAAAAACGGAGGGACGAAAACTCACGTTCCCGCCCCGTGTGTCAACGCCCTTTTCCGCCGAAAAAACACGCCCCCGCGTCGCGTCGCGTCCGACCGCGCCATCGACACCCGGGCCGCGCTCCCGCTTCGCTCTCGTCCTCATGGAGATAATCTTCCTCGGCACCGGCACCTCCCACGGCGTCCCCATGCTCGCCTGCGATTGCGCCGTCTGCACCTCGCCCGACCCCCGCGACCAGCGCACCCGCGCCTCCATCCACGTCGTGATGAACGGTCTCCGTATCCAGGTGGACGCCACGCCCGAGTTTCGCCTCCAAGCCTTGCGCGAAAAGATCCCGGCCATCGACCTCTTCCTCCTCACCCACGGCCACGCCGACCACGTCCTCGGCATGGACGACCTCCGGCGCTACTGCGATCTCCGCGAGGACGGCGTGTTGCCCGTCTATTGCTCCGCCGAGGGGGAGGAACGCGTCCGCGCGATCTTCCCCTACGCCATTCCGGCCCCCGGCGCGGCGACCGCGCGCGATGGCTACGCGCGCTTCGACCTCCGCCGCATGCCCGCCCGCCTCGAATTGCCCGAGGGCGTGATCGAGAGCACGCCGCTCCCGCACGGGCGCATCGAGACGCTCGGCCTCGTCTTCACCGAGCGCGGCAGCGGCGCGCGCTTCGCCTACTACACCGACTGCAAAACCGTGCCGCCCGCCGCCCGCGCCCTCGCGCAGGGCGCCGATCTGCTCGTCCTCGACGGCCTGCGCCCGGCGCCCCATCCGACCCACCTTTCCATCCCCGAGGCGCTTGCCGAAGCGGAGCAAATCGGCGCCCGGCGCACCTATTTCACCCATATCGCCCACGCCGTGCCGCATGTTTATGGGGAAACGCTCCCGCCTGCGGCCCAGGGCTTTGCCTACGACGGCTGGCGGGTGAACCTCGGAAAAGTTTAATCCCTACTGCCGCAGTATGAAAAAGAGCTTGCGCGATTAATCCCTACCGTTTCTGTCGCCATTAAATCCGATCGCATGAAGCTCTCCAAAAAAGGCGAATACGCTCTCCGCTCCCTCATCGATCTCGGCATCGCCGCCGCGGTGGGGCGCGAGCTGGTGCAGGTCACCGAGCTCGCGGACAAGGAGGTCATCCCGGCGAAGTTCCTCGAGCAGATCATGCAGGAGTTGAAGGGCGCCGGCCTCGTCGTCGCCCAGCGCGGCAAATTTGGCGGCTACCGCCTCGCCCGCCCCGCCGCCGAGATCACCATCGGCGCCGTCATCCGCTTCATCGACGGCCCGCTCGCGCCCATCGGTTGCGTTAGCCACACCGCCTACGAGAAGTGCAGCTGCCCCGACGAGGAGCACTGCGGCCTGCGCATGCTGATGCTCGACGTGCGCAACGCCATCGCCGGCATCCTCGACCGCTACTCCATCGCCGACGTGGTCGAGGTCACGCTGCGCAAGCTCCGCCGCGACGCGCTCCCGCTCCCCTTCGCCGCCCCGCGTGGCCCCGCCCGCGGCCAATCCGCCGCCAAGCCCGCGGCCCGCGCCCGCCGCGTTTCCTCCCGCGCCTCCGCCGCCGAGGCCCGCCGCCTCGCGCCGGTCGAGGGCCTGCTCTCCGAGCTGCTCCCCGACTACACGATCTAGCACCCCGGTCCGCTGCGACCTCCCCCCCGATCCCGCCCATGAGCTCCGCCGCCTCCTCCTCTTCCGATACTCCGGGTCCCGTTTCGCTTCCCGACTGGCTCGCCATCGTGCGCGCCAAGGTGGAGAGCCTGCGCTTCGGCGTCGTCCAGATCGTCGTCCACGACGGCAAGGTCACCCAGATCGAGCGCACCGAGAAAACCCGCCTCGGCGGCGCGTCCGCTCCCTGACCAACGATCCCTTTCCGGCCCACCGCGCCCGCGGAGGCCTTGTATTCAAGAAATCACCACGTCCGCCCGCGACCCGGCCTCGGGAGCTCCAGCACCAGCGCAAACCGCACCATCCGCCATGAACTCCACCCGCACGTCCCGCGCCACGGCCATCGCCGCCGCGCTCACCGCCATCGCCCTCGCGCCCTTCACGGCGCAGGCCCAGGCCGCCGCTCCGGCTTCCGCGGCCGACGAGATCGCCGCCCTGCGCGAGCAGATCCGCCTGCTCGACCAGAAACTCCGCGTCCTCGAGCGCAACCTCGAGATCAAGGACGAGACCGCCGCCGCCGAGGCGAAGAAGCAGCCTAAGCTCACCGCCAGCGAGGGCCGCATCGAGATCGCCTCCGCCGACGGCGCCAACTCCCTCCGCCTCCGCGGTCTCGTGCAGGCCGACGCGCGGTTCTTTTTCGACGACGCCGACGCCGCGCAGGACCAGTTCCTCCTTCGCCGCGCCCGCCTCGGCTTCGAAGGCCGCTTCGCCGAGCGCTACAGCTTCATCGTGCAGCCCGAGTTCGCCGGCTCCACCGTCTCCATCCTCGACGCCAACCTCGCCGTCGCCATCACCCCGGCCCTCAACGTCCGCGTGGGCCGCTTCAAGACGCCCGTCGGCCTCGAGCAACTTCAGTCTGACTCCGTCGCCTTCTTCAACGAGCGCTCCATCGCCACCAACCTTGCGCCCAACCGCGACGTCGGCGTCGGCGCGTTCGGCTCCGTCTTCGAGAAGCGCCTCGGCTACCAGGTCTCCGTCACCAACGGCGTGATCGACGGCGGCAACTCGCCCGCCAGCTCCGCCAACCCCGAGGGCGACTTCACGCTCGCCGCCCGCCTCTTCGCCACGCCCTTCGCCGAGGACAAGGACTCGCCGCTCAAGGGCCTCGGCTTCGGCCTCGCCGGCGCCGCCGGCAACTACGGCGGCACGACCGCGAATCCGCTGGTCAACGCCTACCGCACCGACGGCCAGCAGACTTTCTTTGCCTACCGCGGCGCCACGGTCGCAGACGGCACCGCCACCGTGCTCTCCCCGCAGGCCCACTTCTACTCCGGCCCCTTCGGCCTGCTCGCCGAATATTTCCGCAACACCGCCGAGCTGCGCAACGGCGCCAACGCCCGCGAGGTCACCAACCAAGCCTGGAACCTCAGCGTCGGCTGGGTGCTCACCGGTGAGGAAGCCTCCTACCGCGGCGTCACCCCGAAGCAGGCCTTCAACCTCTCCGCCGGCACCTGGGGCGCCTTCGAGATCGTGGCCCGCGTCGCCCATGTGGACATCGACGACAACGTCTTCGTCGGCGCCGGCACCACCTCGCTCGCCTCGCCCAATAACGCCACCGAGATCACCTCCTACGGAATCGGCCTCAACTGGTATCTCTCCCGCACCGTCCGCGCCGGCTTCAACGTCTTCCGGAGCGACCACAAGCTCGCCCCCGCCGCCACCGTCCCCGCCAGCGGCAACGCCCTCTCCGACGACGAGACCGTCTTCATCTCCCGCGTCCAGGTCGCGTTCTGAAAAACGAAACAAGCGAGTTGTATCCGCCATGAAACTACGCCTTTTCCCCGTCCTCGCCGCGGCCCTCGCGGCCCTTTCCCTCGCGCCCGCCGCCCACGCCCAGCGCGCCGCCCGCCCGGTCGAGTTGCTCAACGTCTCCTACGACCCCACGCGCGAGCTCTACACCGACTTCAACCGCGCCTTCGCCGCGCACTGGAAAAAGGAGACGGGCCAGGATGTCCGCATCCGCCAGTCCCACGGCGGCTCCGGCTCGCAGGCCCGCGCGATCATCGACGGCCTCGCCGCCGACGTCGCCACCCTCGCCCTCGCCTTCGACGTGGACGTGCTCCACTCGCGCGGCCAGCTCATCCCCGCCGACTGGCAATCGCGGCTCCCGCACAACTCCTCGCCCTACACCTCGACGATCGTGTTCGTGGTGCGCAAAGGTAACCCGAAGGGCATCAAGGACTGGCCCGACATCGTGAAGCCCGGCGTCGCCGTCGTGACGCCCAACCCCAAGACCTCCGGCGGCGCGCGCTGGAACTACCTCGCCGCCTACGCCTACGGCCTGAAGGCCAACAACGACGACCACGAGGCCGCGAAAAAGTTCGTCGGCGACGTCTATCGCAACGTGCCGGTGCTCGATCCCGCCGCCCGCGGCGCCACCACCACCTTCGCGCAGCGCGGTATCGGCGACGTGTTTCTCGCCTGGGACAACGAGGCCTTCCTCGCCCTTCGCGAGTTTCCGAACGAGGGCCTCGAGATCGTCGTGCCCTCGATCAGCATCCTCGCCGAGCCGCCCGTCACCGTGGTGGACAAAAACGTGGACAAGAAAGGCAGCCGCAAGGTCGCCGAGGCGTATTTGAAATTTCTCTACACCGAGGAAGGCCAGGACATCATCGGCAAACACTTCTATCGCCCCGCTGTGAGCGAGGCAGCCAAGGCCAAATACGCCTCGCAATTCCCGGCGATCACGCTCGTGACGATCGACGAGGTCTTCGGCGGCTGGGCCAAGGCCCAACCCGAGCACTTCGGCGACGGCGGCGTCTTCGACCAGATCTATCGCCGCTAAACCCGCGCGAAGACATCCTTCCCACCTCGAACGAAATTCGCCCCGTCGGCCGGCGGCCGACCGCAGCCGACGGGGCCCTCGCTTCCGATGCAACTCTCTCCCTACTTCCCGCACGCCACGGTCGCGCCGTTCGTGCCCCCCGGCGTCCTGCGCGTGGACGCGCTCGCCGCCCGCCTCGCCCGGCTCTACGCCCGCTCCGAGCGCGCGCCCGCCGTCTTCGCCTCGCCCCTCGGGCCGCTCTCCGCCCAAGGCCGCGACTACACCGTCCCCCGCTTCCTCTACCTCAGCCCCCTTGGCTCCGACGAGACGCTCCGCGTCGCCGTCCACGCCGGCTACGACCACCGCGACGAACGCTCCACCGACGCCGTCCTCCACTTCATCGAGCGCCTCCTCCTCGCGCCCGACCTCGGCGACGGCGTCAACCTCGCCTTCTTCCCGCTGATCGACGTGCTCGGCCACGCCTCTGGCGAGGTGCGCGGCCTCGGCGCCGAGTCCTGGCTCGACCCGCTCTCCCCCGAGATCGCGCTGCTCGCCCGCGACGCTCGCCAACGCGCCTACGATGTCTTCGTGCGCATCGAGGCCGCGCCCTCCGCCCCCGGCGCCGCCGCCGCCGAGGTCACCGTCCGCGTGCGCGGCGATATTTCCTCCGACCTCGGCTCCCTCGCCGGCGAGCTGCTCACTTCCGAGGAGTTCGCTCCCTTCGCCGTGCGCTTCGAAGCCGAGGCCCTGCCTGTGGCCGACGGACCGCTCGCCCTCGCCGAGGATTTCGGCCGCGCTCCGCTCGAGCTCACGCTTGTCCTGCCCTCCTCTTGGTCGCCCGAGCTCTATCGCGAGGCCGTCGCGCAGATCTCCAAGCGTCTCCTGCTGCGCTACCGCGGGCATCAATCCTTCGGTCAACACATCTGAACCCGCGCCGCCCTCCCCATGTCCGCCGCCGTCTCCGCATCGACCACGCGCGATCTCCGCGCGCTCCTCGAGCCCCTGGCCACCCTCGGCCAGGCGGACACGGCTTTTCATGTCTCCGTGATCGGCGCCTTCGATCACGAAGGCGCGCGCCATGCGCTGCCGCGCGTGCTCTTCTCCGGCCCGCCCGCCGCGCACGATCCCATCCGCCTCGCGATCTTCGGCGGTCTGCACGGCGACGAGCCCGCCAGCGTGCTCGCGCCCATCGCCTTCCTCGAGCGCCTCGCCGCCGAGCCCGAGCGCGCCACCGGCTACGAACTCGCCGTCTATCCGCTGCTCAATCCGGTCGGCTACGTGAACAACACCCGCGTCAACGGCGACGGCCTCGACCTCAACCGCCTCTTCTGGTGCGACTCCGCCCAGCCGGAGGTGCGCGCCGTCGAGCGCGAGCTCACCCGCACGCGCTTCGACGGCCTCATCACCCTCCACGCCGACGACACCTGCGAAGGCATCTACGGCTACACCCGCGGCCACGTGCTCACCGAGTCGCTGCTCGAGCCGGCCCTCCGCTCCGCCAGCTATGTGATCCCGCGCGATCAGCGCGCGCTGATCGACGGCTTCGCCGCGCGCGACGGCAAGATCGAGGCCTGCTTCGAGGGCGTGCTTTCCGCCCCGCCCGGTCAGCGCCCCCGGCCCTTCGATCTCATTTTCGAAACCCCCGCCCTTTCGCCTCTCGACCTCCAGATCGAGGCCGCCGTCACCGCGCTCGACACCATCCTCGACGAATACCGCGTCTTCCTCGCCTACGGCCAGGGCCTCTGACGCCTCCTCACTCCCTTACTCCCTTTCCGTCCGATGTCCCGCTCCTCGCGCTCCGTCATCCCCGGCTTCGGCCTCACGCTCGGCTACACGCTGTTCTACCTGGGTGTGATCGTGCTCATCCCGCTCGGCGGCCTCTTCTACAAGACCGCCGGCATGGGCTGGGACGACTTCACGCGCGCCGCCTTCGACCCGCAGGTCGTGCATTCCTACAAGGTCAGCTTTGGCGCCGCCTTCGCGGCCGCGCTGCTCAACGCCGTCTTTGGTCTCCTCGTGGCGTGGGTGCTGGTGCGCTACACCTTCCCCGGCAAACGCGTGATCGACGCGCTCGTGGACCTGCCCTTCGCCCTGCCCACCGCCGTGGCCGGCATCGCGCTCGCGGCGCTCTACGCGCCCAACGGCTGGATCGGCTCCTGGGCGCAGCCGCTCTACGCCGACTTCGTGGCCTCGCTCGAGCGCCTCGTCCCCGCGGTCCCGTGGCAAGCCTTCCTCGGCAACCGCCTCGCCTTCGATCTCCCCGGCATCTTCATCGCGCTCACCTTCATCGGTCTGCCCTTTGTGGTGCGCACCGTGCAACCGGTTCTCGAGGAGATCGAGCCCGAGCTCGAGGAGGCCGCCGCCACCCTCGGCGCCACGCGCCTGCAAACGCTCCGCCGCATCATCTTCCCGGCGGTGCTGCCCGCGCTCATCACCGGCTTCGCGCTCTCCTTCGCCCGCGCCGTCGGCGAATACGGCTCGGTGGTCTTCATCGCGGGCAACATGCCTTTCCGCTCCGAGATCTCGCCCGTGCTGATCGTCGCGAAGCTCGAGGCCTTCGACTACGCCGGCGCCACCGCCATCGCCACCGTGATGCTCGTGGCCTCCTTCGTCCTGCTCCTCGTCATCAACCTCCTCCAGCGCTGGACGCGGAGGCATGACGCGGCGTGAGCCGCGTCATGCCTCCGCAGATGAAGATGAAAGATTAAGATCAAGTTCATCCACCCGCGGCTCCGCCGCGCCGATTCCTCCTTCAACTTAAACTTCCCCCCTCAAACCAGAAAAAGATGGCCGCCATCGTCTCACGTCTCGAACGCGCCTCGACTCGCGCCGCGCCACGTCGCGCCACGGCGGATTCGCCCGCGCTGAAGTGGACCCTGCTCACGCTCGCGCTCGGCTTCCTGCTCGTCTTCCTCGTGCTTCCGCTGGTGGCCGTGTTTGCCGAGGCGCTGCGCCGCGGCGTCGGCGCCTACCTCGAGGCGTTTCAAGACCCCGACACCTTCGCGGCCATCCGCCTTACCCTGATCGTCGCCGCCTCGGTCGTGCCGCTCAACCTGCTCTTCGGCGTCGCCGCGGCCTGGGCCATCGCGAAATACGAGTTCAAGGGCAAGGCGCTGCTCACCACCTTCATCGACCTGCCCTTCGCCGTCTCGCCCGTTATCGCCGGGCTCATCTACGTGCTCATCTTCAGCGCGCACGGCTGGTTTCCGCCCGAGGCGCAGCAAGTCCTCTTCAAGCCCTTCGCCGCCGCCTCGGGCTGGCTCGCCTCGCAGCCCGGCTTCCTCTGGCTGGATCCGCTCGCCTACTGGTTCGAGCAGCCGAAGATCATCTTCCACACCACCGGCATCGTGTTCGCCACGATCTTCGTCACCTTCCCCTTCGTGGCGCGCGAGCTCATCCCGCTCATGCAGGCGCAGGGCAAGGACGAGGAATACGCCGCGGTGACGCTCGGCGCCTCGGGCTGGCAGACCTTTCGCCGCGTCACCTTGCCCAACGTGAAGTGGGGTCTCTTCTACGGCGTCATCCTCTGCAATGCCCGCGCGATGGGCGAGTTTGGCGCCGTCGCGGTCGTCTCCGGAAAAATCCGCGGCGAGACGACCACGATGCCCCTGCACATCGAGATTCTCTATAACGAGTATCTCTTCGTCTCCGCCTTCGCCGTCGCCTCGCTCCTCGCGCTCCTCGCCCTCGTCACCCTCGTCCTCAAGTCCGCCATCGAGTGGGCCCACTCCCGCCGCCACGCCTGAGACAAAACCAAATCAACCGCTAACTTTCGCTAAAGACCGCTAAGCCGATCCCCCGGTTTCTTTTCTGATTTAGCGTCCTTTAGCGCCTTTTAGCGGTTCCCCCTAATTTCTCCTCCTTCATGAGCGTCATCGCCCGCAACATCACCAAGACCTTCGGCGCCTACACCGCCCTCGCCGACGTCTCCCTCGAAGTGCCCACCGGGAAACTGGTCGCCCTCCTCGGCCCCTCCGGCTCGGGCAAGACCACGCTGCTGCGCATCATCGCCGGCCTCGAGTTCGCCGACCCCGGCAGCGGCCGCATCGACTTCCACGGTCAGGATGTCACCGACACCCCCGCCGGCCGGCGCGGCGTCGGCTTTGTCTTCCAGCACTACGCGCTCTTCCGCCACATGACGGTCGCGCAAAACATCGCCTTCGGCCTCACCGTGCGCCCGCGCAAGGAGCGCCCGCCCCAGGCGAAAATCGACGCCCGCGTGAAGGAGTTGCTCAAGCTCATCCAGCTCGAGGACCTCGGCGGCCGTTACCCCTCGCAGCTCTCCGGCGGCCAGCGCCAGCGCGTCGCCCTCGCCCGCGCCCTCGCCGTGGACCCGAAGGTGCTCCTCCTCGACGAGCCCTTCGGCGCGCTCGACGCCCGCGTGCGCAAGGACCTGCGCCGCTGGCTCCGCCATTTCCAGCGCGAGATCGGCGTCACCACCATCTTCGTCACCCACGACCAGGAGGAGGCGCTCGAGCTCGCCGACGAGGTGGTTGTGATGAACAACGCCAAGATCGAGCAGGTCGGCACGCCCCAGGAGGTGTATGACCAGCCCGCCTCGCCCTTCGTGATCGAGTTTCTGGGCAACGTGAACCGCTTCGCCGCCCTCGGCCACCCGCTCCCCGGCGCCGGCGGCGACGCGCTCTATGTGCGCCCGCACGACGTGGACATCCAGCGCGACTACAAGGGCGAGCACGGCATTCGCGTGCGCATCGAGCACGTTTTCTCCGCCGGCAACTACGGTCGCCTCGCCCTCGTGCGCACCGACAACCACGAGACGATCGACGCCGAGATTTCCCGCGCCCGCCTCGCCGAGCTCGGCCTGCGCGCCGGCGAGGAGGCCTGGGTGGTCTTTCGCCACATCCGCCTCTTTCCGGCCGAGGGCAAGTTCACCGAGCGCGACGTCGTCGCCGACGACGCCGCCCCGGCCGTCGCCGACCCCGGGCGCGGCATTTGAACGCCGCCCGGGGGGGCGGCGCCCCTCAGCCGCGGCGGATCTCGGAGCCCTGGAAGCGGATCGAGAGGCGGAAGACCTTCTTCACGCGGCACGTGATCTTGCCGGTCGCCACGTCGAACGTATCGGGAATCTCGATACGATGCAGGTCCACGGTGGCGTGGTAGCCGCGCTCGCTGAAGAGATCGATCAACATCGCCAGCGCGAGCGGGTCGTCGAGCAGCGCGTCCTCGGTGTTGACCGAGGCGATGCCCGAGATGGCGTGGCGCGTCACGATCGGCATCACCCGGCGGGCGATGAAGTCCACCACCTTGGCCAGCAGATCGCCGTGCTCGAAGGCGTAGTCGTCGAGGCGCTTGACCAG
>JAUWBD010000004.1 GCA_030605125.1 Verrucomicrobiota bacterium
ACCACGCGCGTCATGCTCGGCACCGTCTGCACCGCGGGCGGCGGCGTCCAGCGGCCGCCGCTCAGGCGCACGTTGCGTTCGGCGTAGCTCTCCGCTCCGCCCAAGCGCCGGTTGGTCTCGTCGTAGGTCTCGTCGATCCGTCGCTTCGGCGTCGGGACGTTCGTCGCGCCTGGCGCTTCGCCACGGCCGCGCTTGGCGGCGGCCTCCTGAGCGAGGATCAGACGACGAGCCGCGCGCTCCGCCTCCGCCTCGCTGACGCCCGTCGCCTCCACGATCCGGCGGATCTCCTCGCGCAGGCGCTTCTGTCGCTCCAGACGGTCCGCGATCTCGTCCTCACCGCGCGCGCGCGCCTCGGCGATCAGGATCTCGCTGGTGATGTCCTGTCGCGCAGCGAGGGTTCTCTCCGTCGCTTCGAGCACACCGTCCAAGGCTTCCTTGGTTTTTTGCGTCTCGTCGGCCGCCTTCTTGGCTTCCGCCGCGATCTTCTCCGCGAGCTGCGCGATCGCGCGATCAAGTTCGAGGGCCTGGCGCTTCGCCTCAAACAGAGCACGGGTCTCCGCCTCGCCGCCTGTCGCCGCCGCGCGCTCCAGTCCCGGCATCCGCAGATCGAGATCTGCGCGACGTGCCCCCAATGTGATGAGCTTGTTCTCGTCGGACAGTGCGTCGAACTCCGCCGACCGGAGCGCCTCGTAGGCCTGAGACAGCTCCGACGCTTTGTCGGCCATGGCAGCGAGCAGCTCACGCTGCCGTTCGAGTTCGGCGGTGGTGTCGGTCGCGGTGCGGCGCCGCACGAGGTCCTCAGCGCTGATCGAGCGCAACCGGTCAAAGAGTAGATCGAGGGTATGGACCTGGCGACGGTAGATCCCAGCGAGGGTCTCGTCCTTGAAGATGTTTTCCGCCAGCAGGCGGCTCGCCTCGCGCCGGCGATCGGTGATTTCCTTCATCAACGCCACCTGCTCTGCGGCGGTGGTTGTTTGGGCCACGCGCCTGGAGAGCCCCGTTGTCTGCTCAAAGCTCGCCTCACCCGCAGCCGCCACCCTGGCCGCTCGTGCCTCGGCGCGCGCGATCACCCCCTGGGCGATCAGCTCGCCAATCACGTAGGTCACGATCGCGGCTGTAGCGACGGTGCTCACGCCGGCGAGGATGCCTCCCGCCGTCACGCCAGGCGCAGCCGGGCGAGGCGGCAGCGGATTAAGCGGCGCCACCGGCCCCACCCACTGGCCTCGGCGCGCGGCGAGCACCCGCTTCTCGAACTCCGCCGCCTCGGCCGCTTTTCGAGCGTTCTCGGCCGCGCGTCCGGCCTGGCCCCAGCCTGCCGGCGCGTTGATCGAGCCACCGCCGGCGCGCCGCGCGGCCGTGTTGGCCGCCTGCGCGGCGGTGTTGCGGCTGAGGGCGGCGGTCTCCGCATCGAGCGCCGTCTTGCTCGCGGTGAGCGCGATCGCCTTTTTTCCGAGGCCGGTGAGCAGGTCGGTGAGTTTGATCGCCGTGATCGCCACGCCGTAGGCCGTCGCCGCCCGGGCGAGGAAGACGAGCAGCTCCTGGTTCTCGATCGCCCACTCCGTGAGCTGGTATCCGGCGCGCACCAGTTTCGAGATCTCGATGCCGACGCTCCGCAGGCTCTCCACGATCTTCGGGTCCTCGAGCGCCGCCTTCAGATCGAGCGTGCCCTTGGTCATCGCCTCGAAGATCGGCTTGGTGACCTGCGCGAGCACGTTGTCGATCGCGTCCTCGAGGTTGGAGAGCGCGGCCGTCATGGTGGTGGCTCCGCGCGCGCCGGCCTCGGCAAAGGCGCTGATCTTGCCGCTGAGGAACTCGTAGAGCTGCCCCTGCGCCTTCGCCGCGTTCACATCCGCGGTGGTGATGCCGAGGATCTTCGCCGCCGCCGCGTTTGCGTTGATGTTGCCGGTGATGAGGGCGCGCGTCTCCTGCAGGATCTGCGAGGAGTGGATGCCGAGGCCGCTGAGCGCCTGGCTCATGTTGACGATCAGGTCCACCTGGCGCTCGAGCGGGATGTTGGCGGCCGCCATCGCGCCGGCCGTGCCCTGGAAGGCCGAGACCAGCTCGGCGAAGGTCGCGGGGCTCTCCTTCGCCTTTTGCTTCAGCAGCTCGATCGCCTCGGCCGAGGCGCGCATCGCGTCGTTGAAGCTCTCGAAGCGGCCCTCCGTGTCGAATTGCCGCAGGATCGCCGCGATGCCCAGCTGCGCGGTCTCGATCTGCGCGTTGAACTGCACGCCACGCTGGATCGCGCGATCGAACGCGGCCGGCACCTGCGCGAGCCCGCTCACCAGGCGCCCGCCGATATCGATCCCCACGCCCATCTTGAGCGTCTCGAACAAGCTGTCGGCCGAGGACTCGAGGCCGCTCAGGCGTTTCTCGACCAGGTCGATGCCCGCGGGGTTGCCCTGGGTGTCGATGAGGATGCTGATGCGGCGTTCGGCGGCCATGGTGGGTTATTCGGTTTTCATGCCCGCGAGGCCCGCCTCCCAGCGCAGGCGGCGCTCCTCTTCTTCGTTGAGGGCCTCGGCGAGGGCGAAGGCGTCGGGTGCGGGCTGCAGGCGGATGCTTGCGAGGTCGGTGTGCTGTGCGATCGCGAGGCGGACGGTCAGCTGGCGGAGGCGCTCGAGGACGTCGTCGCGGCCGTCGGCTCCGCTACCGGCGTGCTTTTTTTTTGAGCCTCAAGGGCCTTTTCAAACTCCTCCACGGTCTCGAAATCCACGCCCTGCACGGCGAGCATGAGCTTTCGATACACATCGAGCAGCTGGGGGTATTGCAGGCTCAGCAGCCAGGCCTTGGCGCGGCGACGGTGGCGCCAGGCGGCGAGCCAGCTCGGCGGGTGCCAGGCGCGCGTCACCGGCGGGCAGAGCAGCGCCAGGCACTGCGCGAGGTAGCGGCGCTGCCGCGCGATCGCGCCTTCCTCCGGAAGGCCCGGCACGTGGCCGCCGATCACCTTGGCCGGGCCCGGCGGCTCGAGGCGGATACACGCCTCGATCTGCGCGAGGCAGGGCACGGGAGAGGAGAAGACGATCGCGCCGGTCGCCGCGTCGGTGAACTGGAGGATCTTGGCGGGAGCGAGGTGCATCAGAGGACGGGGCGGGTGGGCTTGTATTGGGCGGCGTGGGCGCGGACGTTCGCCTCGGTCAGCGGCGGGCGCGCCGGGCTGTTGGCTTGCTCGATCGTGCCGGTCCAGAGGTCCGAGCGGGCCTCGAACATTGCCTCGGCCTCCGCTGCGAAGATCGGGTTTTTGTCTCCTCTGTAGGTGATGCAGCGCGCGGCGCTCGCGTAACCCCACTCGCGCGCCCAGTCGTCGAGGATGGTGTCGAGCAGCGCCTCTGCCTCGGTCTCGGCAAGAACACGCGCGGGCGGAGAGGCGAGAAACTCCTCGAGCTCCTCGGCGGTGAGAGGCTCGGCGCTGTCAACACAAGGCACGCCGATGACTTGGCCGTCCGCGGTCTGCACCCGATGGAAGTTTTGCTGCTCGGAATCGAGAACGACGTATTTTTTCCCGGATACGGTAAGGATATAGGGGGCGCTCATAACTAGATGTCGGTTGTGGTTACCACGAGAGACGCGCTCGTCGTGGCCGCGAAGGTCAGCCAGATCGAATTGTTGGTGGCCAAGAGCCGGCTCACGAAAGTCGAGATATCAAAGTGTCCGTTCACCGCGTGGGCGTTGACGATCTGGGTGCCTCCGCTGGCCGTGCCCACCGAGATCGTGGTGTTGGCGGTCGAGAAGCCCGTGATGGACATGATGCGCTGAGAGCGCGCTCCGACGACCCCGCCACCCAAGACCTGGACCGAGACGCCGGCGGCGAACGCTTGCGCGGGCACCTCGATCCGTGACGCATCCTGTGGGATCGTGAGAATGGCCACGCCGCCGACGAGCCGGCCCTGGTTACCGCCGATCAAGCTCATGTCGCGGGCCACCGGGAGAGGCTGCGGGGCAGGAATGCTGACAGCACCGTCGGTTGAGATGGTGAAGTCATCCAGGTCGATGCCCTCGGTGCCACTAGGCGAAAGCACCGTGAACATGATTTGGTCGGTGTCTTGCGCCACGACCTGGGTGTGAGTGCGAAACTCCCAATCGGTGGTCGCGTTCAAAAACCAAGCGTGCACCGAGCTGCCCGCACCGACGCTCGAGGGAGCCGGAGTCAACCGGTAGGCGGTGTTGGAGCTGTTGCCGGCCGTCTTCCGCACCCAAAAAGAGAAAGTAACCGTGCGACCGGTGAAGACGCGCGGGATGCGGAAGCCCCAGTTGCCGTTGCCACGCACCTGGAGATACCAAGACCCCGCGCCTCCGGTTCGAGCGCCGGCGGCGACGGTCAGGGTTGCTCCAGCATTCTCGACCGGCACCGGCACCTGGCCGTCCGCAGCCCCGACGCTGAGCGCGTTGCCGATGCCCATGAATGAGCGGTGGCCGCCGGGGGAGATCCACTGCGGAGGTTGGCCGCTGAGGCGCCAGGCCAGCGCCTCGGAGTCGGTGGTGTGCCCAAAACTCCACACGCCTACCGGCCACTCGCCGGCTACCCAGTTGGAAGCCTGAAATTGGAAGAGGAAGCTGCCCGTCGCGGGAATCCAGTCGGGTGGAGCGCCGATGTTGGACGCGCTGAGAGGGATGTTTACGCCATCGATCTCGGCGACCGGCGGAGTAGCCGACCCCGCCCAGAGACGCACGCGTAGCCACACGAGCTGGCCGGCAAAGTTAGCGCGCACGTTGTCAGCGCGATGCCGACGCACGTTGCTAAAAGTGGCAGCGGTGGACGCCACGACGAGTCGGCCGTTGCCATCGAAGTGGATGTTAACGGACGCACCCGCGGCCGCGTTCATGTCGGGGGTGTTGGAGTCGCAGAAACCCGCGATGTAGGCGGACACAGCCGGATTGGCCGCGGGGACTCGGAGAAGGCCGTTATACTCGATCACCGGCGCGCCAGCTATGTTGTTGCGGACGCCCACAAAAACCATGCCGCGGCCCGCAGTCCCGCCGTCGCCGATGAAGCGACCGCGGCTCGCTCGAGGATAGAGGTCAACGATTCCGGTCGCGCCCGCTGCGGTGCGCGCCGCCGCCGGAGTCGCGGCCTGCACGAGGGCGCGGCCGGTGACGCCGGAGTCGCTGATCTGCGATGCCGTGTGCGTGTGCTGCGCTGCCGCCGGGCGGAAGCGCGCGAGCTCCGGAAAGCTGAACTCGCCACCGCCCTCGTCTTGCGCGTCGAAGCGAACCGACTCGCCGGGCAGAAGGAAGAGCGAGTAGCTCCCCACCGAGTCGTAGATCTCCAGGCTGTCCGCGCCGATGTTCGTAATGCTCACGTCACTACGCGGCGCGTTCACCATATCCAGATACTGGCCGGTGCCGACGATCACGTAGCGGCCGCCGTCCACCACGTCCGCCCAGGCGTCGGGCAGGCGATGCTGCGCGCGACCGAGGCGCTCGAACAGCGCGTTCGCCTCCACCTTCGAGTAGGCGGTGCCGTCCACCACGGCCGCCGGATCGGCGATGCCGTAGCCGTCCTCGACCACGCTCATGGTGCCGAACTGCACCGGCACCGACTTGCCGCTGGTGAGCAGCGCGGTGAAGACGCACCACACCGTCGCCGGCAGCGCGTTGATCTGCGCCTCCGTGAAGTCGAAGGCCGCATGCTGGTGCGTGAGCGCGTTCCACTGTTCGTTTGTGAGCGCCGCGTGGAGATCGGCCGCGAGCACCGTCGCCTGGGCGAGCGTCGGAGCGTTGCCGGCGGGCCCGGTGTTGTTGGCTCCGGGCGCCTTGAAGGTGCAGGTCAGCGACACCCAATTGGAGATATCGACCAGCGAGAGCTGCGTGTTGAGCTTGCCGATGAAGGCCGCCACCTCGAGGCGCAGATCCGCCTTGGGAAACACCACACCGCTGCCGGTCAGCTGATCGGTGAACGCGCCGTAGCTCGCCACGTTGAGGGCGAGCCGCACGGTCTTGGACTGGAGTTGGATGGACATGGGAAGAGAGGCAAGGAGCTGGGGCTAGGTGAGGTTGGGCGGCAGCGCGCCGGTCACGGTGAAGGTCACGCTGGTGAGCACGCCGCTCATCGGCGCCGCCTGGAAGGTCGCGGAGGCTTTCACGAGCTGCGCTTGCGGCGCGCCCGTGCCCCGCTGCGCGATGAAGTCGCCAAAGGCGCGGCCGACCAGGCGCGGCAGCTGCACCAGGTAGTCCTCCGCGGCCGCGAGGCTGGAGTGGCTCCTCGCGACCGTGAAGGTGTAGCTCACGAGCACGTTGCCGCCGTCGATCTGCGTCGCGTTCTTCGCCCGCGCCAGCGGCACGATCTGCACCTCGCGCATGAGCGCGGGCACCCAGCCGGATACGAGATCCGAGGTGTCCGCCAGGCGCAGGTCGGCGAGCTGGATGAGGCTGTTCATCGTGACGGGGCTCGAGATCAGGCTCAGGCGCCGGGCTCGCCGAAGGTGTAGAGGGCGTCGAGCGCGCCGGTGGTGACGCTGCGGGTGGCCACCAGCTCCACCTCGCCGAGTCGCTTTTGCGTGCGGTGGTAGCGCAGCGGCGTGGAGCGGCGCGTGCAGTTCTTGAGCGTGAAGGAGCGGCCGGCCAGGGCTCCGGTCACCACGAGATCCTGCACCGCCGCCGTGGCGCCGCGCACCACGCCCGCGCCCTGGATGCCGAGCGCGGTGATCGCGGCCTCCTCCTCGATGCCGACGGGCACATAGCTCGCCGTCACCTCGATGCCCTCAAAGCTCCAGTCCACCAGGCCCACGCTATCGACGCGTTGCTCGGTGAGCTGCGGGTTGAAGTTGACCGCGATGCCGTCCTCGTGGTCCGGGATCGCCGAGCCGCCCAGCGCGGCCGACCAACCGCAGAGCGCGAGGTCCGCCGGCACCAGGCCCGTGAGCGCCACACCCGAGGCGTCGGCGCCGTGAGTGAGGCGCGCGCCGGCCGCCGACCAGGCGGTGTTGTTGGCGAGCACGCCGGCCCAGGTGACGCCGCTCGCGAAGAAGCCCTTCGATGCGGAGAGCATGAGGTTCGGCGGCGTGCGCACGCAGGCGCAGGCGAGCGTCAGCGGCTTGCCGTTCACCGGCGTGATGACGAGCGGCTTGTCCGTGCCGCCGCAGAGCAGCTGGCCGATCACCATCGAGCCGAAAGGATTCAGCTTCGCGAGGTTTCTCCAGGCCTTGGGCGTGCCGGATACTTCGATGGTGGTGTCGGTGTGGGCTCGCAGCACGACGCCGAAGGCATCGACCTCGATGTCCACGAAGACCTTGGTGACGTTGAGCGTGAGCCCGTCCTGGAAGAAGTGAGTCGCCCCGTCGTGGGTGACTTTGGCGGGGCCGATTTTGATGGTGGCGCGATCGATGGAACCCATGGGAGGAGGCCCGCAGAGCGGGCAGATGAAGATAAAAGTTTAAGGTGAAGGGTGGAGGTCAGGTGGCGGAGGCGGGGGCCTCGGGCTCGGCCTTCGGCGCCGGGCGCTCGGGCGGGAGGTAGCGTTTGCCCTCCTCGGCGGAGACGGTGGCGATGTAGTCGCCGGCGTAGCTGAAGAGGTGCGTCTTCTCGCCGTCCATCTGGACGTGGCAGACGGTGCGGGCGGTCTTCTCGTGTCGCTGCGGCGGCACGATCTTCGCGGTTTGCGGGGCAAAGGCCGGCGCGGCGGGCTTGGGTTCGGCGGCGGGCGCCGGAGCGGTTTTGGTGTTTTTCATGGTGGGCTTGAGGAGGGTTTGAAGGCCGCTCAATCGATCCCCGCGTCGAGCGTGACCGAGGTGCGGAAAGTGAGGTCGCGGATGTCGGTGGCTTTGCGTGGGCGGCCGCCCTCCGGATCGGGCACCAGCGTGATGCGCCCCACGCCCGCGATCACCGGCTGGTAGCCGTGCAGGCGGCGCATCACGATCTCGCGCAGGGTGGCGCTGTTCCGGCCGGTATCGTTGCTCGTCGGGTTGTTGTAGATCGCGACGGTGAACTGCGCGTCTTGCGCGCTCACGTTGTCCATGTCTCCGCTCACGCCGCCGAGCTCCACCTCGGAGACGAAGATGGTGACGCCGACCGCGGTGAGCTGCTTGTTGATCGCGTCGTCCACGTCGCCGACCTCACGGTCGTAGATCTCGATGCCGGCGAGGGCCGCGCAGGCGCGCAGATGGCCGTGGATGGTCTTCTGGAGATCGTTCAGGACGCTGCTGACGGTGAGTCTCATGGTGGGATTGGTTGAGTGGTTCAGGCGGCGCCGGAGCCGCGCTCGATCACGATGCCGACGTATTCGTCCACGGCCTCGATCGCCTCCTCGGCGATCTGGCCCTCGGGCGGCAGCACGGTCTCGTCGCCCTTCTGGCGGACTTGGCGCACCAGCCAGAAGATGGGCTCGCCCGTGTTCTCCACCGTGCCGGGGCCGAGCGGCAGCGCCACCGGGCGACCCGCGCCCTGGCCACGGCGCTTCGGCGTGGCGCTCAGGGCCGAGCCTTTGCGCACCAGGGCCGGGCGCATCCGGCCCAGCTCCACGTCGAAGGCGAAGCCGAACTCAAGGTCGGCAAACTCGCGCGCACGCTTCCCGTGGGCCTCGGGGGCGGCGGGTTTCGTGAGGTAGATGCCGGAGATCGGGCGCAGCACGCCGCCGGGCAGATAGCCCGTGCCGTGGTAGCGCAGCGCCAGGCCGATCTGGTTGGACGAGATCTCCACGGCTGCGCCCTGGCCCGAGTTCTCGACCAGGTGGAAGCTCGTGGCCTCGGCCGCCTTCGCCCAGTAATTGGTGCGCTTGCCGCCGAGCTGGTTCGGGTGGCTGCGGTTTCGCTCGCGCAGATGCCGCGCCATCGTGTTGCGGCCGGCCCGGCCGGCCACCTGCAGCAGCGCGCGTGTGTCGGTCACGCGCTTGCGCACCGGGGCGAGGCCGGAGTTGCCGGAGAGCGTTACGCGGGCGCCGATCATGCCGCACCTCCGCCATTGACCAGGAGCGCGGCCTGGCTAAGGTTACGGGTAAGCAGCCGCCACCACTCACCGCCGCCGACGTGTAGGCGGGGAGTGCGTAGGGCCGAGGGCATCGCCAATTGTCCCGGTTTCATCGGCTGCTTTTTTTCTGCTCGGAGAGGTCGTAGCTCGAGAGCACCCAGTGCGCGCTCGGCTTGCCCTTCCACTGGTTGGCCAACACCACGCGGTAGCCGTCGTGCTCGATCGTGATCGAGCGCGAGCCCCGCTGAGTCACGGTCCCCTCCGCGATGACGGTGGGCATCTTCCGGAGGATCGTTTCCCCATCGATGCCGTCCTGGAACTTCGCGGCACGCGCGTCTCCGCGCGCCTTGATGTGGACGAGCCCCATGCGCTCGTTGCCCCAGCGGAAGTCGATCGCGCCGATGTCCTCGCGCTCCATCGCGCTCATCACGTCGGTCTTGGTCGCCAGCGCTTTTTCCACCGCGGCGTTGCCGGCCGCGATCGCGTTGGTCTTCGCGAAGCGCCCGTTCTCGTCGCGCGCGTATTCACGGTTGGCGAGCGGAGCGCCGGGCTCGTCGGTGAGGCGATACACGCCGTCCGGGTCGAAGCGGCCCACGCCCGTCGCCTCGAGCGCGGCGCGCAGGCGCGGATCCTCGATCGCAAGCGTCGCCTGGGCATCCCCGCCGAAGTCGCGCACCGCCTCGCGGTCCGGCTCGATGCGCGTGTGCAGATCGATCAGCCCGAGCGCCATCGCCTCGCGCCGGCTCACGTCCTCGAGGCCCATCCCCGAGCCGAAATCGAAGGGCGGATAGGGATTCCCGAAGCGGGAGATTTTCACCCAGATCGGATGATCCTTCAGCGCGATCATTCGCGGCCAGGCCTCGGTGCGCGGGCCGCCGGCATCGAGCCAGATCTGGTTCCAGTCGCGCGCGGTGCCGCGGTCAACCGCGTCGAAGTTCGTCACCCGCACCAGCTCCTGCGCGGGATACATGTCGAGGATGGCCTCGTCCTGGCCCTGGATGTGGGCGCCCAGGTTGCGCATCATCGACACGTTGGTCTCGATCTGGAGATTGGTCCGTCGTGTCGAGGCGAAGTCCTCGAGGCCGCCGGCCTTCTCCGGCGGCGCCTGGTATCCGGTGCTCCAGAGGAACTGTTTGATGCTCAGTCGCGCCGTCGCCACGTCGATCTCGCCGGCGAGCACGCGGCGATTCACGCGCGAGATGCGATCAAGATGACGCACGTCCTGCACCTTGGCCGAAAACTCCGCGCGCCGTAGCAAGTCCGCGTCGATCCGCGCGAGATCCGCCGTGCCGAGGCTGGTCGGCAGCAGAGCGCGCGCATCATGTGCGTCGATCGCCTCGCGGAAGGGACGTGGACGGGGAGAGATCACGGTTGTCAGGCGGCGCGTTTGCGCTGCGCGGCTTTGATCGGGTAGCTCGTGATGATGACCTCGCGGTAGCGGCGCCCGGTGCGGCCGCGGTTGTTGCCGATGCCGTTGGCGCGCTCCACCGCGAGGAGGTCGCGCCCCTTGAAGGCCGCGCGCACCTGGTCGCAGTCCTGGAAGGTCACCATCCACTTGCCCGCGAGGCCCTGCACGGCCTGCGCGAAGCGGTTGAGGGTGACCTCATCCCAGCCGTCGTAGGCCTCGCCGCCGGCGTCAAGGTAGGGCGGGTCCATGAAGAAGAAGGTGCCAGGCGCATCGTAGAGCTTCAGCACGCGCGACCAGTCGCCCTTCTCGATCGTGGTGCGATCGAGCCGGTGTGAGAGGGAGCGGATGGCGAGCAGCCGCTGCGAGCGCGACACGAGGCCGTGCGTGCGCGTCACCGCGAAGGTCTTGCCCATGCCGCCGAAGGAGAGGCGGTGGCGGATGAACCAGCGCGCCGCGCGCTGGATCTCCGTGAGACCAGGCTGCGCGAGGTAGTCGTCGAAGACCTGGCGCGCGTTCAGCACGAGATCCATCTGATCGAGCAGCTCGTCCAGGTGGTATTTCGCGTTGTTCATGAACGCGACCAGGTCGCCGTTGATGTCGTTGATCACCTCGTGGTGGCTCGGCGGCCGCGCGAAAAACACCGCGCCACCGCCGAAGAAGGGCTCCACGTAGGCGGTGTGCTCCGGGATGAGCGGCAGGATGTGCTTCAGCATGCGCGTCTTTCCGCCCGGCCAGGCGATCACGGGTTTGGCGGCGGGCAGACCAGGGAAGGGGATTTCGTTTTCGTGCGGCTTCATGGCGAAAAAGAGGTCAGGCGCCGTCGGCGTCCTCGCGGGTGAACTTTCGCGGGCGTGGGGTGATTCGCGGAGAACGCGCCGCGCTCTTCTCGTCGGTTCGCTCCAACGGCTCTTCGATGTCGAAGGCCCCGTCGCGCACATCCCGCAGCACCGCCTCCGCCGACTTGTAGAGCGTGTTTTTCGCCTCGCTGATCTCGAGGTCGAGGCGAGCGAGGATCATCACCGCGAAGAGATCCAGCGTGGTGCTCTTCAGCTTGCCGGGGATGGTGTCGCCGGCGCCGAGGATGTATTTCCCCGACGCGCCCACGGCGCCGCGCACGCGACCCACCGCCTGCACGAGTTTCTCGAAAAGCGGGTCGGGCTGGCCGGCCGCGATCACCTTCGTGCGCGCGGCTTCGAGGAGCTTCGCGTTCACGACGGAGAGGGCGTCGGCTTCGGAAAGAGAGATCCAGGCCATGATTTTGAGTGGTTTGATGGGCTCTAAAAACCCGCCGAGCCGGGAGCTCGGAGGGTCGAAGAATCCACCAAGAGCGCGGGGTTCGTTAGGCGGCCTTGGCGTTGATACGCTTGGCGGCGACGGGGTTCGTCTCCGCGATCTCCTCGGTCCAGTCGAACTTGAGCACCTCGTCGCGACCGTCCTCGCTCTCGTAGCTGCCGGGCACCATCCACTGGCCCATCAGGCGGAAGGTCTTCATGAAAGACGCATCCATCGTGTTGGGCGTGGGGCTGCACGCGAAGACCAGGATCTGGTCGTCCAGAAGGAAGTCGATGGCCTCCTCCTTGCCTTCGGGAGCGGTGTCCTGGACCATCATCGACATCATCACCTCGGGTTTGCTGATGAGCATCGCCGAGATGTCCTCGAGCGTGGGCACCTTGAGCGCCTTGCCGGTGCCGCCGTTGAAGCGGCCGAGCACCTTGTCGTTGTTCTTGGTGCGGAGGTAGGCGGTCGGGCCGAAGAGCACGCGCACCGGCGCGCCGTTCTTGGCGAGCTTCATCACCTCGAGGATGATCGAGTCGAGCTGCTTGATCGGATCGTAGCCGGCCGCCTCGAAGTTGACGTTGGTGCCCGCACCGACGGCCGCGAGCGCCTTCTCGATCGTCTCCGCCTCGTGGTCGAGGCCGGCGGCGTCGGCGAGGAGGGTGGCGCCATACTTCGCCTGGTTGAGCAGCTGCTCGTCGTTGAGCGTCTCGAAGTTCGGGATCGGGAAATCGAGCGCGCGGGGATCGAGCGCATAGTTCGCGTCGCTGGCGAGGAAGCCGATGCGAGTGGCGCGGCCGTCCGGCGAGCGGCGCGTGTTGGGACGCTTGTAGCGATGCTTCGCGTCGTATTTCTTGTATTTGCCGGTCAGCGTGGGGACTTCGACCGTGGGCGCGAGGAACTGCGCCACGGGGCGGATCGAGGCCTGGGAGGCATCGCGCGCGTAGTTGCGGAGGGTCGGGTTGGTGCCGAGGGAGGTGATGCGGTTGGGCATGGTGGGAGGGCCCGCTTGGCGGGCCGTTCAAGGATGAGGTTTGGGTGGTGGGCTGGGTGTTGCTGGATCAGGTGACGGTGACGTTGCCGATGAGCACGGGGCGCAGGAGGACGAGCTGGCCGTCCACGCCCTTCTCCTCGGCGATCGCGATCACGCGGTAGGTGCCGGCGGCGGCGGGCAAGGCGCGCACCTTGCCCTTGTCGGCGGCGGTGCCGACGTCCGCCAGGACGAGGCGGTCGCCGGGGTTGCACGCGCCCTTGAGCGGCACGCGGTAGTTCCGCATCGGGTTGAGGAACTCGACCGAGGTGCGCTGGCCATCCACGGCCTCGTCGTCGATGAGGTAAAGCGCGTCGGCCGTGTTCGCGGCCGGCAGCTTCACCTCGGGCACGCCGGCGTCGTGCGTGAGCACGCCGAGGCGGGAGCGCATGCCGGTGAGGTCTTCGCCGGCGAGCACGGGGAACGCGCCGATGCGCGTGTTGGATTGATCGGCATTCATGGGTTCTGGATCGGGTTTGGGTGACTGGGTGTGTTTGCGGGCGGGAGCGCCTTTAGCCGGCGTCGATCTCGGCCGCCGCCTGGTCGTAGGCTTGGCTGAGGCTCAGGCGCGGGTTGGCCTGGCGGAGCGCGGCGGCGCGGTTGCTGATCTTGGCGGCGCGCGCCTGTTCTTTCGCGGCCTTTTGGTCCGCGGCGACCTCGGCGGGCGTCTTGGCCGATTGGCGGTTGGTGATCGGCGCGCGGTCCTCGGCGCCGGTGCCGCCCTCGACCACGGGGATGCTCTCGAGGAGATCGAGCGTGCCGGCGCGGTTGGCGATCAACTGCGCCTTCCACTTGTCGCGGTGCTCGGGCTTGAAGCGGTTCTTGTATTTCTCGAGGTCGGCCTCGACCTGGGCGGCACGGAGCGTGGTGAGCTCCTTGTTGGCGGTTTCGAGATCGCCCTCGGCCTTGGTGGCGCGGTTCGCGATCTGGCTGTAGGCGGCGAGGGCCGCGTCTTCGGAGGCGTCTTCCGACAGCCCCATCTTTCTGAGCAGTGCTTTCATGGTGGGTTGGGTTTCGCTCCGCTCCGGCGACGCGCCGGGATCGCGGTTGGAAATGGGTTTGCCGCCCTTGTTGTTCGGGTCGTTGGTCAGGGCCAGGCGCTCCAGCGCCAGCGGGCGGACGAGCGGATAAGCGCGGTTGCGCACCCTGCGCTCGCCGACCTTCTCCACATCGGCCGGATCATAGACGGTGGAGAAAAACTTGTAGCGGCCGCTCTTCACCGCCGGCTCGCCGATGTCGGTCCAGTCGATCCGGCCCTCGAGCTGCCCGTCGCGGTTGCGCACCTCCTTCAGCCAGCCGAAGGCCTCGCTGCTCTTCTCAGGGTCGAGGGAGAAGTGATCCTGGTCGATCAGCAGCCCGGCGAAGCCGTCGCCGGCCTCACGCGCCGCCGCCTGGAAGCGGTTGACGATCGAGTCGAGCGCCTTGGCGTCGATGGCTTGCACCACCCCGGCCGCGCGGTTGAGATGCTCGCCAGTGACTTCGATCTGATACCAGCCATCGGCCGGCAGTTGGCCGGCTCGGTTAAGGATTCGGGAGTTCATGCGTTTCGAGAGGGCGTTAAAGGTTCTTCAATGGGCCTATTTCCGGCCCTTCCGGGCACGGGAGGGGGCAAGGGCGCGGGCCGGGCGCGAAACCGCCTTATTTTTGATTTCTCCGGACCGCGCCTCGGCCCCGGTCGCCAAGCCATCGACAAACGCGGTGGAGTAGATCCGGTGAAACGCCTCGGTCTTGCCGCCGGCCGCCAGCACCTGCGCATAGATCGAGGGCATCTCCGCATCGAGCCGCCGCATCGCATCCAGCCATTCGGCCTCGTCGGTAATGGCGTCGATCTCGGCCAGGCGCTTGAGCAGCGGGGCGAGGTCCTGCAGATCCGCGGCCGACAGCTCCAGCTCCGCCGCCTTAGCGAAGCGCAGAGCGCTGGCGGCCTCGTCGCCCTGGGCGCGATTCGCGAACGGGCGCCCATTGGGCATTGGTCCTTGGTCATTGGGCATTCCCGCGCCCGGCGCGGGCGCCTTCTTCTTCACCGTCCAGCCGGTGCGCTCGGTAACCTCCGCCTCATCCAGCTCGAAGCCCGCGCCCGAAAGCTTGGCGACATCCTCGATGATCGCCGAGCTGTCCGTCTCCTCGTTGGCCGCGATCCGGAAATACGCCAAGTGCGCCTCGCCGGGAAAAGCCGCGTCCAACCAGGGCTTCACCAGATCGCGGTTGATGACCTCGCTGATGCGCCGCGCCTCGGCGGAGGCGATGCTGTCGAAGGCCTTCGAGTGCGCCTCGCTCGCCCCGCTGCCCAGGCCGGTGGCGTCGGTCAGCATGGTCAGCTTGCCGCCCGTGCCCGCGAGCACGAGCTTCTCGCTCAAGTGGCTCAGCCGGTCCTTGAACGGGGCCGAGCCCGTCGGCGCCTTGTTCTGGTGGTAGGTCGAGCCGTGCGGCAGGTAGCCGCTGCCGCCCTCCGCGATCTTCTGCGCGGCGCCTTCATACTCCGCCTCCTTGCCCTCCGGCACGTCCGGCGGCCCGATCACCACGCCGCTGGCGATATTGTAGATCTCGCCAAAGGCATCCCAATCCTTCTCCGACAACCCGGCGCGGATAAACTTGAGCAGCGCGATGCGGTTCACCGGCCGCGCCACCTCGCGGTAAACGAAACGCTCCATCGGCAAGATTGCCTCGTCCGGCAGCGCGGCGAAATGGGTGTCGCGGCCGTCGGGGTTGTATTTCCACGCGCCCTTCAGGCCGTCGCGCACCACGTTCCACTGGTCCACGATCTCGAGGTGGTGGCAGATCCCGCCCTTCTCCCACTTCTCACAGTGGGCGTAGCCCCGGAAGCGGGCCATAGCCAGGTGGTCGATGGCCTCGTAGAGATTGTCGATCGCATCGAAGCGGGCCCGGAGAAACGTCTTTTGCTTCTCCGCCTGCTTCTCCTCGGCCTTGGGATTGGAGAGGACATCCCAGTCCATCTCCTGGAGGCGGGCGAGCGTCAGCTCGATCAGCGCGACCATGTCGGCGTCGCTGCCCTCGATGTGGAAATACGTCCACTGCAGCTCCGCCATGTCGCCGCGGAAGTAGTCCTGGATAAGCCGGATCGCCCGCCGCAGCGTGAGCCCGCGCAGGGGATTTTCCTGCTCCCGCGAGCGACGGTAGGCAGCGAGACGCTGGTCGAAGGTGCGCCCGCCGGCGCCGCCTCGATTGCCGGTGATCGGCTTCTCGTCGCGATTGCGAATCGCGCGGGCCTGGCGGGGCGGGCGCGCCGCGATCAAGCGTTTGGTCTCGGCGAGAGTCTGTTTGGCTTTGCTCATGCGTTCACCTCACGGATGCGGCTGGCGGCCACGCGGCCGGTTTGTCGGGAGAAAGCCTTGGGGACGAAGCTCACCCGCGCCGCCTTGGCCGCGTGCAAGGCCAGGGCCCAGGCCCAGAACTCGTCGGCGTGGCCCGCGTCGTTGCTCTCGGCCACAAAGCGGATGTTGCCGGCCGCCGTCGTCTCTTTGCGGATCGCGCGGAAAGCCGCGGTGAGCTTGTCGTCGTCGGGGATGCGCGCGCCGCGATCCTCGGCCGCCGCGCGGGCCGGATAAGCCAGCTCCTCCTTCACCGCGCCCGTGAACGTGACGGCCTCAACCTTGTATTTCCCGAAGCGCTTCTGCGCGCGCTCGACCAGCTGCCGGCCGATACCAGTGTTGTCGATGCAGGCGCGGCGCAGGTTGGGCAGCGCGAGCATCTGGTAGAGCTGCCGCTCCTGCTCTTCGAACGGCGTGTTTTGGAGCCGGACCAAGCGGCGGGTGAGGTGCACGCCGCCCGCCAGCTCGTTGAGCCAGAAGCAGGTCAAATCCTTCACGCGACCGATGTCGCCACCGAGGAAGAGAGGGTTCGGCGACGCCGCGAGCTCGGCCAGGGTGCGCTCCCACTTCTCGCCGCCCTTGTATTTGATGCCGTCGATCAGCTCGTAGCTCAGGAAGGCGCTGTTGTCGTCGGAGGGGACGCACATGTATTCCTGCAAAAACGTCTCCTCGTCCGCGCAGCCCGAGCGCACCCAGTTGAAATACTCCGCCTCGTCCATCTGCTGGCGCTCGTCCTCGGGCGGCAGCTTCTTTTGGAGCTTGTAGAGCAGCCCCGCGTCGAGCGCGTCCTGGAGCGTCACCCGGTGCAGGCTTATGCCCTTCGGGTTCCCTTTGTGGCGGATCTCCGTGACGAGGGTATTGAAGTAGTGGGCCGAGCCACGGTGCGTGGAGAAGAAGCGGATGCCACCGCCCCAGGTGATGCCGGGGAAAGCGATGGCCCAGAGCTTGCGGAAGTCTTTGTGCAGCGCCGCCTCGTCCAGCGTGCGGCCACCGCGCTTGCCCGCCTGGCTGTCGGGGTTGCTCGACATCGAGTGCACGCGCCGGCCGGAGTCGAAGCCGAGCACGTGCGCGGTGTTGCCCTCGGGGTCGATGACGCGCTCCCCGAGATCCTGTGCCGCGACGTTCAGGATCGAGGCGAAGCCCTTCACGTCATCCAGGAACAGCCGAGCTTGGATCTCGTCGCGCGAGCTTACCCAGTGGTCGTAGCGCGCACCCTGGACCGAGAGGTCGCGGGCGATCGAGTAGCCCTCGGACCAGGTCCAGCCCACTTGGCGCGACTTCTCGCACCCCTTCTTGATCGCGGGGTCCAGCACCCACTTTTTCTGCGGGTTGAGAAGTAGCGGCTCCTTCCCGCCGACCGGGGCGGGGAAGATCTTGCAGCGGCCGCCGAAGCTCGCCGGCACGTAGGCCGGCCGCTTCCGCACGGGCGCGTGCAGCTCGATGCCGAGAGACTTAGCTTTCTCGTCGGTCATAGGATCGCCACCGCCTCCTCGATCTGCTTGAGGGTTTCCTTGCGCAGGCCGCCGCCCGCCTTCACGCGCTCCAGCGCGGCCTTCGCCTTCGCCTGGCGCTCGTCGCGCTCCTTGGCATCCGCCTTGAGTTTCGTCAGCTGCTCATCCCGCAGCTTCAGATCCGCCTCGAGCTTCTGCGCGCGCTGGTCGCCCAGGCGCGCGCGGGCGATGATCTTCGAGTAGGTGTCGCGCTCCTTCGCCGTTAGGCCGGCCGCGTCGGGCGACATGAGATCGTCGAAGACCGTCTCGGCCAGGCGCACGCTCGCGGCGTCGCTCATCGAGAGGCCCTCGCGGGCGAAGGCCGCCACCTGCTGCGCGCGCTCGCTCTTCGCCTTCAGCTCCTCGAGATAGTTCTTCAGGGCGCCCTTGCGGAAGGTGTTCGCGCTCTCGTGCGAGATCTCCACGCCGAACTCCTGCGCCAGCGCCTGGATGGCGGGGCCCCGCGCGCCGCCCTTGGTCTGCGCGCAGCGACGGAAGAACTCCATGAGTTCCTCGGGCGTGAGAGAGGTTTCGATTTTGGTGGGCATGCTCAGCGAGTTGCCCGGCGCGCGCCGGAGATACGCGCGCGCGCCGGGACTTTACCCCTATTAACCGGTCCACCGCCACGGTGGCCGGAAGATGACTGGAGGCCGGCACCCATCAGGCCAGGCCCTCCTGCGCCGCGTAGTCGCGGCCGTCGGCGGTGATGCGCCAGCGCTTCAGCTCGGGGCTGATTGCCTTGTCCATCGCCGTCACCAAGCCCTTGTCGGCGAGGTATTGCAGTTCTGCGTCGATCTGCGCGTCGCCCGGCTCGAAGCCGCCGGCGCGGGCGCCGACCTTGAGCGCGGGCACCTTCATGCCAACCGGCCCGATCGCGGCGAGCTGCTGGATGAGGTTCTGGCGGAAAAGTTCGCGGGTGGCGGCGTTCATTGTTTGCGGTTGAGGAGGGTGGTCACCAGCTGCTGCACCTGCTGGTTCAAGAGGCGCACCTCGCCGGCCAGCGACGCGGAGCTGTTCGCCACCGCGTCCACCTTCTGGTGCAGATTGGCGACGGAGGTGCGCCGCTCGCCGTTGAGCTTGTCGAAGCCGTCGCGCACCTCGGTGGAGAGTTTCTCCACGTCTTCCTTGAGCGCCTGGAGCGCGGTGGCCTCGGCGTATTCCACCGCGCCTCTGACGACCAAGGGGCTCTGCACCTGCACCTGCATCGCCTTCGCGCTGGCCTCGATCTCGCGCTTCATCTCCTGAGCGAGTGCGCTGCGCAATCTCTGGAAGCCCGCGAGCACCACGCCCGCGACCAGGGCCGTGGTGACGATCCCGCCGATCACGAGCGCGGAGTATCCTCCGAAATGATCGGGCAGCGGCGGGCCGGACTGCGCGGCTTGGGCGAGGAGAGGAAGGTGGAGCATTTAGCGTGCGGATAGAGCGTCGCGGAGACGCGTGTTCTCTTGGGCGAGTTCGGAGAGGCGGAGGCGGAGCGTGGCTTCGGCGGAGTTGCGTTCGTGGATGTAGGCGGGGCTCACCAGCTGGAGGGCGGCGCCGAGCGTGACGCGCCGGCCCTCGATCTGGCTCAGCTCGTTCACCGCCACGGCAGCGAGCTGCGCGGCGGCCTGGTCAGTGGGGGCCTCGATCCGGGTCCCCGCCGGGAGCAGCAGGCGGTAGCTGTTGCCCAGCGGCCCCGCCGCCGGCGTCACGCTGGGGCGCGAGCCGGTCGTTGAGCATGCGGCGCAGAGCATCAGCAGCGGCGAAATCGCCAGCGGCTTCCAGCTCCACGATCCGCGCTTCGGCGAGGGCGAGATCGAAGGCGCCGGCATCGCGCCGCTGCTCTGGCGTCGGCGCCACGCGGCGGCGCAGGAGGTCCACGACCACCGGCGCGAGCGCGGTGAGCAGACCGAGGACAGCGAGGACAATCGACACACGGGGATCTCCGGTTGGCGCGTCACGCGGATTAGGTGAGATCCTTGACCAGGCGATGGACGACCGGCTGCACGCCCAGGTCTGTCACCGTCTCGCGGATCTTCGCTTTGATCGCCTTCTCCTTGTCGGCGACGGCGGGGATTTTGGTCGCGGCCTCGATCGCGAGAACGAGCGACTCGCTCACCTTCTGCGCGGTTTTCTTTTCCTTGTGTTGCCAGACGGCGATCAGGCCGGTGGCGAGCGCGATCACCGCGGAGATCACCTCGGCGCCGCTCCACCAGGGAGCGGTGACCGCGGGAGCTGAAGCGGCGGCCTCTTGGCCGAAGGCGGCGGGCGAGAGGAGCACGCAGAGCAGGCAGGCGAGGGCGAGGAGCAGCGCGGGCAGGAGGCCCTGGGCGCGATTGGATGCGGGTGTGTGTTTCATGGTGTCGTGTTTTGGCGGAACAAGGTGGGTTCAGAGGGCGCGCAGCCGCTCCCCGAGCACCGGGTCGGCGTCGCGCAGCTGCGCGAAGATGCGGCACCAGTCGTCGTGGCTGGCGCGCAGGCCGTGTTGCTTCGGCTCGGTGTTCTCGTCGCCGACCACGACCGTCAGCATCGTGGCCGTGCCCTGGGGCTCGGCGCGCACGGCGCGGTAGATCTGCGCCACGGGCAGCACCTCCGCGCGGGCGTGGTGGCGTGACTTCGCGGCCGGTTTCTGCTGTGCTGTGACTACGTCGGGCATGGGGGCTCGTGTGAGCCCTCACCCTACGAGATTCTCCCGCCGGACCGTTACCCTTGGAGTCCTAGCTGTCGCTGGAGTCCGGGAAAAGTTCGCTGCCCTCCCGGCCCGTCTCCGATTTCCGGATACGAAAAAGCCCCGCCGTAGCGGGGCTTTTCCTGGGAGCGCCGAGCTCCAGCTCGGCATCAGCGCCAAAGGCAGCTCCCCACGAGAAGGAAGAACGCCAGCAACAGGCCCCAGCCGAAGATCTTCAGCCCGATATCGGCGAAGCCGATCTTCGAGTGGCAATGGTGGCAGACCGTGGCGTCGCGTGCCACCGGCTGCCGGCAGAAGGGACACGGCACGTCGCTCATGGATTCACCTCCACCGGGGGATTCACTCTGAACATCCGCACCCGCTTCGCGGCGCCGGCTACCGTTTCGTAGTCATGAAAACCGGCTTGCCACACCTGCAGGCTGCGCACCCGCAGCCCCTGTGGAACGGTGTTGAGCCCTTGGATGAAGAGGATGTCTCCGACCGGGTAATAGCGCCATCCCTGCTCCATTTCGGTGCCGATAGTGTAGCCATGCTGGGTTACTTGATGCACGCGGGTCGTGCCCTCTTTGGGCCACGTCTCCCACTTCGCCTCAAACCGTTGCACGTAGGCCCCCTCTTTCGTGACCTGCTGGACCTCGAAGCTCGTCAGCGCCTGGGCTTGGGGTTGCGCGGCGATCCACGCCTTCACGTGGGTCACATCCACATCGCTGAGCAGCGAGAGGGCGATCGGGATCGGCTGAGTGCCATCCATTCGGTCGATGGTCACCACCGATGCGTTGGCACTCACGAGCAGCCCCACGACCTTGCGTCCCTTTTTGTCTGTCCACTCTCGCGCCGAAGCCGATGCCAAGCAGCCGAAGGCCAAAAGGAAAAAGAGCACGTTCTTCATGGTGTAAAATAAGTGTTCCTGCGCACCGGCCTTTTTCAATGCTCAAACCTCAGTGCGCCACCCAAGCACGAGACGCAAACTCACCGACGCCGAAGGGCAGATGGTCTTTCGTTTCGCGCATGACGTAAGGAAAGAGAATCAGGAGCTGAGGGAGGAGCTAAGGCGGTCCGCTATCCTGCTCGAGATTCATGCGAAGAAGATCCGGAGCTACCTCGCTTCGCTTCCTCCTTTAGCAGCCGATCCGCCTCTGCGCTGAGATCAGCGAAATCCTTCTCTGCCTCCTTTCGAGTGTATCGATAGCGGCGACCATCAAGAGCAGCGAGCGCTGCTGCATCGGCCGTCTCTATCACACCGAGCTGTTTTGCCAGGCAGACCTTGATGGCGGCGGCTCGGCTCAAGCCGGCCGCTTTAGCCCACGCGTCCAAGGGCGTGAGGAGATTTTCCGGCAGGCGAACGGGGATGGTCGAAGCTGTGGCCATATCTTTAGCGCATACAAAACGTATATGTTTTCCACCATCCCGAAAAACAATTTGACCAAACGCATACGTTCTGTATGCGTTAGGTCATGGCCTCGCCCAAGACCGCCACCATCCCCGTTCGGCTAGATGCCGAGACCAACACGCGAGTGAAGAAAGCCGCCAAGCGGCTCCGCACTTCCTCGTCTTCAATCATCCGCCTCTCGGTTGCTGCCCAGCTCGCTGAGATCGAATCCGGCACCATCAAGGTGCCGGCGGAGGTCGCGAAGTGAGCGCCCTCGAAAAACTCGTCGGCAACCGCGAGGCGGTCGCCCAGCTGCTCGCGGAGAACGCCACGATCCGGGCGGAAAACGCAGCCCTCCGTGAAGAGCTGCTCAAGACCGCTCAGGTCATGGAACTCCACGCGAAGAAAATCCGCTCCGGCCTCGCCACTCAGAAAATCCGCACCGCCACCGGTGCCCGCCCCGCCGCCTGAGCCATGCCCGCCGCGCGCAAACACCTCTCCGCCGCCGACCGCGCTCTCTGGGAGCCGGCGCTCGGGCTGGTGTTTCCGCGCAAGCCGATGCTCCGGCCCGACGAGATCGCCGCCGCCCTTGGCGTGGATCTCCGCACCGTCGCCCGTCTTTTCGAGGTGGACGGTCGCGATCTCGCGAAGCGGCCCTGGCTGATGGGCATCGAGTTCAACGCCGGCGAGGGCGAGCGGATGAGCCGCCGCGTGCCGCGCGATGCCGCCATCCTCTTCTGGGCCGCCTCCGCCAACTACACCCCGGCCGAGCTGCTCAGCCTCCTCCTCGACGTCCTCGAGGCCCGCACCGACGCCGAGCTGCTCGCCGTGATCGAGCGCGCGCAGGCCATCCTCCGCCGCCGCGCCTAGCCCGTATCCGCCTTTCCCCTACAGACCCGACCACCACCGCCACCATGAAATCCGTCAACGCCATCATACATTCCGAACGCGACGCCGCCGCGATCGCCAAAGCCAAAGACGCCCTCGAAACAGCCAAGCAGGCGCGCCGCACCGCGGAGCGCCGCGCCGAGGAGGCCCGCGAGACCGAGTCCGCCGCGGCCGGCCAGGTCGCCGTCGCTATCGCCAAGGCAATCGAGCACGGTGCCGACCCCGCGCTTGTGCTGCCCTTCGAGATGATCCGAGCGCACCCCGGCGGCCCGCGAATCATCACGAGCGCCGCCGCGCTCAACCTGAAGCGCGTCGCCAACACGCTCAGCATCACCGGCAGCCGCTTCCCCGGCTGGATGGAGATCACCGTCGGCGAGCTCTTCGTCCACTACATGCCCACGCCGACGTGGTGGGATTGGTCGAAGGCCGACGAGGAACGCCGCGAGCGCGCAAAGCGGGAGGCGCACGCCTGATCCCATGCCTCTCACCCTCCAGCTCCCCCGCGCGCCGCGCCGCACCCACCCCCTGCGCAACGCCCTCCGCCTCGATCCGATCTGCCAGGTGTGGATCGCCGAGGCCGTGCACTACCGCCGCCGCGGCCTCCGCGCCACGATGCGCGTCAACGCCCACGCCGCGATCCTCCGCGCCCGCACCGTTTGGCGCACCTACGTCAACCGCCCTCTCGCCGCCTGAGCCATGGTCACTCTCGCTCAACGTCACCCTCAGATCCCGCCCTTCGTGCCGAATCGCTCCCGCGTCTCGCATGGCCTCACCCCCGGCTGGCTCTACTGCGAACTCTTCAACGCCGAGGGCGAGTGCTACGCCACGGCCTTCAACTGGAGCCCCTTCCTGTTGTTTGGCCCGCCCGCCTTCGAGGACTTGGTCCGCTCCGCAAAGCTCGCTCCGCAGAATTGGCAGCGCGACCGCTGGGAGCATCCCAGCCCCGCCGTATGAGCGCCGAGATCCTCCACACCTGCCCCGACTGCGGCGCCAGCAACCTCCTCGCCCGAGGCCTTCAGGCCCACCGCGGCTCGCTCAACTGCCAGCGCCGCGCCGCCGCCCGCGCCTTCGATTCTCCCATGCCCAAAGCACCCTCCAAAGCCCTCTCAAAACCCGCTAAAAAAACCTCCGCCCCGGCCGTGATCGACATCGAGCCCGCCGCGCCCGCTCCCGCGCAGGCCTGGGCCAAGGCTCGCCACTTCGTCGAACTCTCCTCGCTCCACTACGCCTGCTCCTGCGCCGCCCAGGTCATGGCCGGCATGGAGCTGCTCACCCTCCACAAGGCCTATGAGGGGCGCGGCCGGCGAAACGACCGCAACGTCTTTCACGATGAAAGAAGTTGGCCCGCCGCCGTGAAGGCCGAGCTGGGTGTCTCCGAGGCCACCGCCTGGCGCTGGATGGAGATGGGCCGCGAGGCCAAGCGCCGCCTCGCCAAGGACGGCACCGACCTCGCCTCCCTCCTCGGCCAGCCACCCTCCGCCCTCACCGAGGCGGAGCGCGATCTCCTCAAGCGCGCCGTCGCCAAGATCACCGACGGCCACACCCAGACGGAGCTGATGCTCGAATGGGGCATCATCAAAAAAGGCGGCGGCGACCCCAAGCCCTACGTTCGCAGGCCCGCCCTCACCGAGGGCGAGGGCGGCGAGCCCGCGGCACCCGCCGCCCCGCCTCGCGTGGACGCCGACATCGCCTGGTATGCCGAGCAGCTCGCCGAGCTCAACATCCACCTCCGCGTGCGCTGCACCTGGACCAAGCTCGCCATCCGCCCCGAGGAGTGCCCCCGCGCCAACCTCCAAAACCTCCACGACCTCCTCGCCGAGGTCCTCCCCGCCATCGCCGCCCGCCTCGAACAACACGCCCGATGAACAGCAGCCTCGTCCACATCCGCCGCCAGCTCTTCAACGTCCCCGTCTCCGAGCAGGAGGAGTTCGCCGCCATCGACCTCGTCTGGCAGCGCAAGATCGACCTCCGCCTCGACCTCATGGAGTGCATCCACCGGGCGAGGAACAAAAAGGCGGAATACGAGCGGCTCTCCGCCCTCGTCGGCGGCGGCAACGGCTATTCCCCGTTCAACTTGAAGCGCATGTATCGCCGCTTCGTGCGCGGCGGCATGCGCTGGCAGGCCCTCGCCCCCAAATACAAGGAGGCCTGCGCCGCCGCCGGGCGCGGCCTGCCCGCCGAGTTCGTCACCTACTGGCGCGAGCAGGTGCTCGCCAACCAGCGCAAGAGCCGCCCCATGTGGAAAAAGCTCCTCCTCGACTGGGAGCGCGGCGAGGCCATCCCCGGCTACGGCACATGGATGGACCACTGGCGTCGCCGCCACCCCTTGCGACCGCTCCCTCTCCGCTGCCCCGGCACCCCGCGCGGCTGGAGCTACGACAACCTCATGGACCACGCCCCCGAGCGCGTGGAGATCGACCTCGCCCGCGACGGCGAGTTTGCCTCCCTCGCCCAGCTCGCCCAGATCCAGCGCGACCGCTCCGAGCTGCGCCCCCTCGAGTTCATCGCCTTCGACGACGTGCAGCTCGATTTCCGCTGCGTATCCTTGGAGCACCTACAGGTCGTGCCCCTCCGCGGCCTCGTCGCCCTCGATATCGGCATGGCCGTCGCCCTCGACCACGCCGCCGGCCCCTGCCACGTGGACGACAAGGGCGTGCGCAAGAGCATCGCCTACGCCGACATGAAGCGGCTGCTCTTCCGCCTGCTCACCACCGTGGGCATCCCGCGCGGCTACAAGATGACGCTCCTCGTCGAGAACGAGACCGCCACCATCGACCCCGCCGACGAAATCCTCCTCTCCCGCGTCAGCAACGGCCAGATCGTCGTCAAGCGCACCCCGATGAAAAGCCGCGCCATCGTCGCCGGCGGCTTCGAGGAGCGCCACGGCTCCCCGCAGGCCAAGGGCTGGCTGGAGAGCTGGTTCAACCTCCTCCACAACGAACTCGCCTCCGTGCCCGGCCAGTTCGGCCGCGATCCCATCAAGGCCAAGGCCGGCGACTACGAAGGCCGCCTCGCCGAGACCACCCGCCTGCTCAAGGACGTCGCCCACCTCCCCGTCGAGGTGCGCTCCGACCTGCACTTCGCCTTCCCCACCGTCGAGCAGGGCCTGCGTCACCTCCGCGAGGCCGTGGCTCGCATCAACAGCCGCGAGCACCACCGCCTCCAAGGCTTCGCCGACATCGTCGAGTGGCGCTTTCAGGAAGGCCACGAGTGGCAGCCCATCGCCACCCTCAAACCCGAGCACGAAAGCGTGGTGGAGAAGCGCAAACGCAAGGAGCGCCCCATCGAGCGCCTCGAGCGCGGCGTGCGCGACCACGAGTTCGAGCGCCTCTCCCCCGGCGTGCTCGGCTTCCTCCTCGAGGACAAGCGCCTCGTCGCCACCACCAAGCCCTACGAGCTGGCCTTCCAAGTCGGCGGCAAACGCCGCGTCTTCCGCAACGCCGCGCTCGATGCCCTGTCCAAGGTCGGCCGCCAGTTCATCGCCTGCTGGCAGGCCGATCTCTTCGACCGCGTCTATCTCTTCAACGAGGAGGGCGGCTGGGTCGGCGAGGCCCGTTGCGTGCAGGCCGTCAACCCGCTCGATGCCGACGCCTTCGGCCGCGCCGTCGCCGAGGCCCGCGAGATCAACGAGCGCACTCTCAAGACCGTGCAGGAAGTCCGCGCCCCCGCCTCCCGCCAGCGCCTCGCCGACCTGGAGGTTAACAGCGCCGTCCTCGCCCGCGCCGCAATCGCCGCCGGCGCCCCCACCGCCGAAGCCGACGCCGCCGCGCTCACCACCGCCATGGAGGCCGCCGCCGCCGAGCGCCGCCGAGCCAAGAGCAAGGCCCAGACCGCCAAGGAGCTGAGCCTCGCCCGCGGCGCCGGCGACGAGGACGACGCCGACTGATCCCGTATCCGCCCTTTCCCTATCAACCCACCGCCACCATGCCCGAACAATACGAACAGACCCATCAGGTCCACACCACCGAGACCGACGCCACCGGCCCCGCCCGCCACGCCGCGCTTCAAGCCATCGCCGAAATGAGCGACCGCGGGCTCTGCCTCTTCCACTACGAGGCGGCGAAGAACGCCCTCGAGTTCCTCGAGCACGAGATCCGCGACTACAGTGACCGCGGCGAGCAGACCGAGCCCATCACCGAGCGCGAGGCCGGTGTCATCGTCCAGATGATCGACAAGGTCACCGCCAGCCTCGCCCTCGTCCGCGCCGTCGCCGTCGAGGCCGGCGAGCACACCGCCCGCGCGCTCCCCGAGAACGCCGCCAAAAACGAAGGCTGAGCCGCGGTAACGGCCCAGCCCTCCAGCCACATCCCCAGACCCGACCAAGGGACCAAGAACATGACCGCTCCGATCGACACCAAGAACCACCCCACCGTCAAGGCCCTCGCCGCGCATCAAGCCCGGCTCGGCCTCTCCGGCGCCCGCTTTGCGAAGCGCTACCTCCATTGCTCCGATGCCACCTGGAGCCAGCTCAAATCCGGCACCTATCCCGCCGCCTCCGCCGGCACCTGGCTGGAGAAATTCGAGGGCGCCCTGCAGATCCTCCAGGACGAGGAGGCCAACGCCAAGGCCACCGGCGCCGACTCCCTCGTCACCATCAGCGACCAGAAAGCCGCGCTCAACGCCGTGCGCCGCTGCTCCAACGAGGTCCGCAACCGCCTCGTCAACTACCTCGCCGACACCGGCGGCGGGAAGACCGTCCTCGCCGGCCAGATCTCCGCCACCTTCCGCGAGTCCTGCCTCTCCTTCGAGGCCACGGAATGCTGGCGCGATAGCTACTACGCCGTGCTCCGCTGCTTCGCCGAGAAGCTGGAGCTGCACGACGACGTCTCCACCAAGCTCAAGGCCGAGACCGCCGTCATCGATGCCCTCAGCGTCTCTCCCCGCGTCGTCGTGATCGACGAAGCCCACTACCTCGGCCCGGCCGCGCTCAACTTCATCAAGGCCGTCCTCAACATCAAAGCGGTGAAGAACCGCGTGGTTATGGTCGCCATGCCCCAGCTCTGGGCCCGTATGCAGTCCAAGAGCTGGGAGGAGACGCGCCAGCTCGCCAACCGCACCTTCACCACCATCCGCGTCGAGAAGATCGCCGCCGAGGATGTCCGCGCCTACCTCGAGGCCAAGGTGCCCGCCTTCGCCGCTCTCGGCAAAGACGAGGCCAAGGCCGTCTCCACGGTCTGCCGCGCCGCCGCCAACAAGTTCGGCCTCTACAACACGCTCCAGGCGATCTGCGACGAGCTGAACCTCGAGGAGCGAAAAGACGCCCTCACCGTCGCCGACGCCGAGAACGCCATCAACCGCGTGGAGGCGCTCCGCGGATGAACAAGACCGGCACCGCTCCCACGCTCTCAGCGCTCGATCTCGAGGCGCTTGCCTACGTCGCCGAGACCGGCGGCATGGTCGATGTCTGGTCGCCGCAGCTCGCCCGCGTGCTGTCCGATCTGCACGTCCGCTGCCCGGCGCTCTTCGACCGAGTCAACAGCGAGCCCGACCGCCGCGGCTCCAAGCCCTATTTCGGCGTCGTTCTCAAGGCCGCCGGCCGCGAGGCCTTGGCCGAAGCCGTGCCCACTGAGGATGCCTCGTGCGTCGCGCTCAACGCCATCCGCTTAGCGAAGGGAGGCCGCTCGTGATCACCTGGCACAACCCCGCCACGACTCCGCCGCCCGAGCGCGTCGAAATCCTGATCGCGCTCTACAACGAGAAGGGCGCCACGGTCGGCTATCACGTCTCCAGCGAGAAAGGCTACCAGCTCATGGACGATCACTACGTCGCCGAGCGCGCCGTTTACGCGTGGGCCGCGCTGCCCACGCCGCCAATGCCCCAACAACTCGGCATCGGTCGAGGCTCCCGCCGATGAAACCCCGCCACCCCATCCAGGGCCTCGACGCGCGGCCCACCAACAACGCCGAGCGCGTCCGCGAGACCGACCAGATCGCCGGCCTGCTCATCGCCATCGTCACCGTCGCCGCCCTCGGCCTCCTCCTCGCCGTTATCGTAGCCACCAAATGAATACGCCCTGCACCGAGGCGCGCACCGCGCCCACCCTCAGCTTCCGTCTCACGAATTATCACGCCGGCCGCGATCTCATCATCACCGCGATCGCCGGCACCTGGCATTGGCGGATCGACGAGCCCAATGCCTCCCAATCTCGCGGCTACCCCTCCCATGCCGAGGCCAAGGCCGCCGCCCACCACGCCCTCGGCATCCCTGCTATCCGCCAGTCCATCTCCCACTGACCAGCCACTCCAGCCTTCTAGCACATGCCACTCTTCACGCTCCAAGATCGCGCCGCCCTCGTCCGCTACCTCCGTCACCAGGTGGAGAGCCACACCCTCGCCGCCCATCTCGCCGCCGAACACGGCTCCCCGACCAGCGCCCTCTACGAGCAGGCCGAGGCCGAGCAGCTCGCGCACTGGGTCGCCGGCCTCGAGGCCGATCTCGCGGAGCGCCGTCTGGGCGCGGTGGATACGCCACTCTTCGCCGTCGATTCCGCCACCGGTGCCGTCGCCGTGGTCCCGGAGATTCCGGGCCTCACCGACGGCCCCGTCCACCACATCCCGGCCAACTTCCCGACCGACGAGTCGATGCACTCTTAAACGCCCTTTCAGCCCACCACACACATGCCTAAAATCGACACCAACCAAGTCGCGGAGATCCTGAAGCGGAACGACATCGATCCCGCTCTGCTCCGCCAGATCATCGAGGAGATGAACCTCGCCGTGCAGCCCGAGGTCGATCGTGAGCCCGAGCCCGCGGTCAAAAAGCAATTCGTCATCCTGGTCTCCGACCCCGAGGGCAAAATCGCCTCGGGCGAGTTCGCCGGCTGGGTCTTGCAGATCCCCGAGGACGCCTCCGTCACCGGCGCGCTCGATCGCGTCCACAAGGCCGCCTACGAGTTCAACACCACGAAGAAGGGGCGGATGATGCCGGCCAAGAGCGTGGCCGACGCCCTGGAGAACATCGCGGCGAAGCACTTCAAGGAGCAGCACGTCTGGGTGAAGACCAAGACGCCCGTCTTCGTCGTCACGACCGACAACGCGATCCCCATGGAGCGCACGGCAAAGAAGAGCGTCCGCGGCCGACTCTGATCGCGCCCCGCCCTCCGCCACCCACCCACGCCATGAACACACCCACTGCATCCATCCCGCCCGACTACCGTCGCGACGCTCACGGCCGCCTCGTTCCCGTCGCCCACATCAAGGAGGTCGATCTTCTCCGCGACTCCACCGTCGCCGAACTCGCCGCCGAGGCAAAGAAGCTCAACGCCCAGCTCGCCGAGTTCCGCGTCAAGGCTCACTCCACGATCCAGGCTTTCGCCGAACTCTCCGCCGAAAAATACGGGGCCAAGCTCCGCGGCAAGAAGGGCAACCTCACCCTCATCACCTTCGACGGTCGCTTCAAAATCCAGCGCGCGATCAGCGACCAGCTCGTGTTCGATGAGCGCCTTCAGGCGGCCAAGACGCTCATCGACGAATGCATCAACGAGTGGGCGAGCGGCTCGCGCACCGAGCTGCGCACGCTCATCAACGACGCCTTCCAGGTGGACCGCGCCGGCAAGATCGACACCGCGCGCGTCCTCGGCCTTCGCCGCCTCGACATCAAGGACGAGCGCTGGAAGCGCGCGATGAAGGCGATCGGCGAGAGCCTGAGCGTCGCCAGCACCCGCAGCTACATCCGCGTCTATGAGCGCGTCGGCGAGACCGAGCGCTACCTCCCCATCAACCTCGACCTCGCCAACGCATGAGCTCGCGCACCTCCAAGGCCGATCCCGCTGGGGCGCTGTCGGCCGTCTACGATCTCCTCCGGCGGGAGGCGTGCGTGCCACGCTGCGCCTTCTGGGCCCATCTCCTGAGGCGCGGCCGCTATCTCGCCTCCGCTCGCGACATCCTCGCCGCCTACGAGCGCACCCTTCGAGAGCGCCGCAAATGAGCACGCCTGCACCTTCCATTGGCGGCGTCTCCATCGCCTGGCTCGACCAGGTGGCGCAGGCCCTGCACCGCCAGGGCCTGACCATCCAGGCCGGCGCGGATGGCCCTTGGATCGAGGTCCTGAACACCAGCACGGGCCGCTTCGAGTGCCTCACCCTGGAGAGCCGTCCCGCCGGCAACTGCGCCTTCGCCAGCATCAACGACCGCGACGAGGTCCTTGCCTCGCTCGAGCGCCGCGTCGCCCGCCTCAACCGCCCCTAGCACCATGCCCGCGCTTGGAACCAAATCGCTCCTCTTCGGCGTGCATCAATTCGCCTGGCACCCGATCACCGTCTGGCTCGCTTGGCGCGATCTCTACGGCCGCCCCTCGTGGCGTGAGGCCGTCTGCATCGTCATTCACGATTGGGGCTATTGGGGATGCGCCGATATGGACGGCACCGTGGGCAAGCAGCACCCGCGCCTAGGGGCGAAGATCGCCGACCGGCTCTTCGGCCCTGCCTATCACGATCTCGTGCTACACCACAGCCGCCACCTCGCCAAAGAGCTGGGAGCCACTCCCAGTCGCCTCTGTTGGGCCGACAAGCTCTCGATGCTCTACGACCCCGCTTGGTTCTACCTCCTTCGTGCCCGCTCCACTGGAGAGCTTCGCGAATACCGCTGGCACGCCCGTCACCACGTCTCACTCCTCGCCTCCGACGCCGACTGGCTCGCCTGGCTCAAGGCTCACCTGGCGCGTCTCGCCAAGGAACAGTCCGCCACCTCGCGCCGCTGAACTATGACAGTCGCCGCCGCCAACGCCGCCTACGAGACTGCGCGAGCCGCCTACCTGCGCGCAGCGGATGACCTGCGCGCGGCCATCGATGCCGAAACCATTGAACTCGCTTCCGACCTCCCGGAGGAGGTGCTGGCGATTGTCCGAGCCGTAGCGGCGGAGTTCCGAGTAGAGGTGGCGGAACTCCTCGGCCGCTCCAGGCGGCGCGAGCACACCGAGCCGCGCTTCGCCGTCATCGGCCTCTCGCAGGAGCGGTGTCCGCACTACGGCCAGCACCGCCTCGCCGCCTGTTTCGGACGCGATCACAACATGGTGCCGCACTCCGTCGCGGCCATGACCCGCCTGATCGATAGCGATCCCCGCTACCGCGCTAGCATCGCTCGCATCCGCGCCACTCTCGATGCCTCCCCGTCATGAAAAACCGCCACCACACCAAAGATCCCGCAGCACCGCTGCGTCGTCACCCGGAACGGCATGCCTACCACGCTCGAGCCCGTGTCCGTTCGTTGCCCTCAATTCAACTTTAGCGGGCGCGTGTGCTTCCCGCTCCCGCTTCCGCCCGGCGATCCCTACGTCTTCCGCTCGCAGCCTCGCGCTGAGAGCGCTCTGGATCGCACCGAGCGCCTCTGCCGCAAGCTCCGCGAGTCGATCCATCTCGACTACGTGCTCGCCCGTTTCCCAAGCCTCCAGCCCTTCGCCCTCCCCGCCACCTGGGCCATCGAGCGCAAAGCCAAAAAGCGCCGCCGCGCCGCGAAATGAACCTTCTTATCGCTCTCTCCACCGTCCGCAGCTGCGCGCGCTCCTCCGCGCAGATCCGGACTCGCCAGGGTCGCGCGGCGCTGCGCCACGTCGATAAGAAGATCCAGCAGCTGCTTCGCAAAAAGGCATGGCGTGACCGCGAGCCTGGCGAGCCGATGCCGGTCCACATGCACGACGACTCGCACCTTTACCCGGTCCCCGAAGACCCGCTCGTCGCCGCCCTACGCGAGCTGGTCCTGGCCGAGGCCGATTTCGTCAGCTCACTCCAGGAACTCCGCTCCCCGCGTCTTCGTGCGGCCGTCGAGAAAGCCAACGCCGCCCTCGCCGCTCTCGAAGACGAGCTCACCCCGCCACTCATCTGAAGACGAAACACTTTCGCTTATGACCCCCGGCCAACGCAGCTCCTACTTCCTCGCCTGGGCCGACGTTTGCGCGGCCCAGGGCTGGAACCCCAAGGACAACGCCAAGCGCCAGGAGACCACCGCACGCTGCATGGCCGCCGTGCGCGGCCCGGCCGTCGCGTCCACCAGCGACCTCGGCGAAGACGAAATCACCGCGCTCTTCTGCTATCTCCGCTACCTCAAGACCGGCGACGCGGATCTCGACGCCGCCGCCCGCTGGGTGGATTGCCAGCAGGACTACAAGGCCTTCGCCCGCGCCCGCCAGGCCGACTGGCACGAGGAGAAGCTCTACGGCAAAACCTCGAAGCCGAACAAACTCGATCGGAACCGCTTCAAGGGGGCGAAGACGGCCGTGGGCGAGCCCCTCGAAAAGTTCGACCCCGAGGAGATCCACAAGCGCCACCTCACCCTCGCCACGCGCCATCAGAAGAAGGCGCGCAAGCTCGGCCTCCCCAAGCCCGCAGCCGGCACACCCTCGATCAACGCCTCCGCGCCCGCCAAATCGGCCGGGAACGGCCAGGAATCGGCTAGCCAACTGCCGGCCAACCGCGCCGCGTCCACCCCGGTCCCCGCCGTCGCCCCGCAACCCGGCCTCGAGGGCTGGGACGGCGAAATCTAGCGAGTGGAATTGTCGCGCAGGAGTGGAGTCCGGTTCGACTCGATGCGGTCGGCGATGCCGAGCGAACACACGACCCGATGAAACCTTCCTTCCTCACAAACAACCCCACCTGGGGCTTCTACGGCACGATCAAGACCAACCTGCGCCTCACTGACTTCCAGGCCGCTGAATCCTACGCCATCGCCGGCAAGATGATCGCCGAGGCCTACAACGCTCCCGAGGCCGCGGTGGTGAAGCTCCTCGACAGCTCCACCGGCCGGCACATCGCCGACCAGATCGACGACCGCGGCCTCACCGAGGTCCGGGTGGAGAAGCTGCTCAAGGACTGGCGCGGCCAGCTCACCCGCGAGCTGCGCGACATTCTGGAGGAGCTGGCGGGTCCGAAACCCGGCCTTTCCGCCCTCCTGAAGCAGATCCCGGCCGCGCGCCACGGCGAGATCCGCGACGCCTACTATAAGGCCGCTGAGGGCCTGCAGGCGCTCCGCCGCGCCCTCCAGCAGGCGGACGCCGAGGCAGGCGGCTCGACGGAGTTCCTGGCCGAGTTCTACCTGGCCGCCCGCGCCGACGATATGCTCGGCCGCAGCAAGCTCGGGACCCTCGTTTGAAGCGCCCTCGAACGCCCTTTTAAGGTCTGCCGGGCGGCCTTCAAAACGCCCGGCGCGAGGATCAAACCTCCGCCAAACAGCCCAGAAAGGCGCCGATCCGGCCGCCTCGGGATCAAACCAGCCGCCCCGGCATACCTGGAGCCCGGTCCCCCTCGGAGATCAGGGTTTTTCAGGGCTCCACAGCCCTTTTCAGGGCAGGATCAGACCTCACTCCTCCCCTCTCCGCCGCATATCGCGAGCTGCTCGCCGCCGTGCGCGCTCAACTCGCGACCGGATCCCGCCCACCGGCCGATACCTTGGTGGTCGCACCCTATCGCGGGATCGCGGCGGACTACCGCCCGGAGGAGTTGCTGGGCACCAATGTCCACAACGCCGGCACTTATCCCGACACCGCGGCCGGTCGCACGAACACCCGCTTCCTCGCCGACGTGGAAGCGCTGCATCGGGCCGGGATCGCCTACGACATCACGGACGAGCGCACGGTCGAGGAGGTCGGCGAGCCGACGGAGGGCGGCGTGCGGATCGGCCGTTGTGTGTATCGCCGCGTCTGGGTGGATCCGGCGGCGCTGCTTTCTCCTGCCGCCGATGCGCTGCTGCGTTCGTGGTTGATCGATCCGCCAGTGGCACCTGCGGCCGCCGATGGGAGCGCGAGCGAGGCCATGGAAGTGCAGCCGGACGCTCTGGCAGGCAGGCGCCGACCGGCGGGCGCAGGCGACGCGATCTCCCTGCGGTGGCGGCTGATCGAGCCGCCGCACAACGCGCTGCCTCTCGAATGCGAAGAGGCGACCGACGGTGAATTCGCGGCCGGTTTTCGCGCGGAGGCGCTCCCCGCGGAGGCGGTGACCTCGCTGCGTTTCGCGGACGATGTCACGACGCTGACGGTGAATGACCACGCGGTTTCGCTCGTGCAGACGGAGGAGGGCTCGCGAGCCGCGCTGGGCGGGCTCTTGGTGACGGGGGTGAACCGCGTCCGGTTTCGCCGCCCGAAAGCGGGGCCGCGTCCCTTCGTGTGGTTGGAGGGGCGATTTCGCGTCTTGAGCGAAAGTCGGTTCCAACCCGGACCCGGAGGCACCCTGAAAACCGAAGGCCCCTTCGTCGCCGCCCCGTCGTTCGCGGCGGCGGACGAACGGCCGGAGGTGGGCGATCTCGTCGCCGCCGGGCTGCCTTTCTTGCGCGCGACGGTGCGGCTCGAGGCGCGTATCGAGTTGCCGCGAGCCACCCGTCTTCTCCGGTTTCACGCCCCCGCGATGGATGCCGCGCGACTGGCCATCGGCGGCGATCCCGCCACGGCGTGGTCGTGGCCGAAGCGGGGTGAGCTGCGCTTCGAGTTGGCGCGTCCGCTTGCGCCGGGCCCCCGGGTTCTGATCCTGGAGTTGGCGGCCAATGGATACAACGCGTATGGGCCGCACCACTACTACGGTGGAGACTGGCACGTGGTCAGCCCCGACCAGATCCGCGGCGTGCGCAACTTCGCCGATCCTCTCGACGCGCCCCCGTGCACGCATGTTTCGGCCTGGCATTTTCGTCCGTTCGCACCGCCCGCTTCGTTGCGGATCGATTGACCTCCATGAGCCCCCCCCGCTTCGCGCTCGCCGCTTTTATCGCCAGCCTCGTCCTCGCCTTTCCGATGCTCGCGCGAGAGACCGCGGCCGTATCCGCGCCGTTCCCGATCCAGCCCCTGCCGCGGGGAGTGGACGCCATGTGGGACGCGGCTTGGATCCAGGCTCCGGTTATCCGCAGCGCGTCGGCGGACGCGCGCCTTCGGGCGGAGGCGCAACTCTTGCACGACGAGCAGGCGCTGTATCTGCGGGTGCGCGTGCAAGACGCGACGCGGGTCTTTGCTTCACGTGAGGCGGTGGCCTCGGGCGAGGCGCACTTCCACGACTCGGTCGAGTTCTGGATCGGGCGGCACCAGTTCGCGCTTGCGCCCATCAGCGGATCGGACGCGGGCGAGGTGGTGTTTTATGATTATCTACGGGCGAAGCTGAAGGAGCTGGAGTCGCAAAAGGTCGAACTGGGCGAGGACGGCTACTCGCTGATCGTGCGGCTGCCTTGGGCAATTCTGGAGCAGAAGTATGCGCCGCGCCGCTTTTTCCAGTTTGCGCTCTCGTTCGTCGATTTCGAATCCCCTCCGGCCGGCCCCGCGGGGCGTCGCACGCGCCGGCAGATTTGGGCGCCGGCTGATCTGAAGGTGGATCGACCGGTGACCTACGGCGCGGCCTTCCTCAACGACAGCCTTCCGGTGGCCGCATGTTCGTCGGTGCTCGCCCCGTTTTTCGTGCCCGAGGTGGAAGTCGGAGCGTTTTTTCCGCGCTACCGCCTGTTTCTGTATCCATCGAGGGATTACGCGCGAATCGCGATTCATATGCGCGTGTCGGACGCCGAGGGCGCGGTGCGTTTCGAGCGGGTGAGCCGGCTTGAGGGCGAGGCGTTGATGATCGACTTGCCACCGGGGAAGACGGCCGGCGTGGAGCGTCTGGATTTCCATGTCGCCTTCGACGACGGCGCGCAGTTCGGGCCCGTGCCGCTGGAGTTTTTCTCCTCCGGCGAAAAGCCCCTGCGCGACTACCGGAGCGATCGGCGGGCGCCGGAGGATTTTTGACGCACGGTTGCGGCTTCGGCGTCGCGGATCGCGTCCTCGTATAGACGCGTGATGGCGGTGCGGATGCCGGACTCGGCTTGTGCGCGCTGAACTTCGAGAATCTGGTGCTCCGCCTTGGCTTCTTGGCGGGTGCGGAAGTTTTTGCGGACGCGTTTGCCGTCCAACCAGCCAACTACCCTGAAAACGACTTCCCCTGACGGATTTTTGAACTGCTTGATGACGAACGGAGCTTTTGGGCTCATGACCGATTTGCCACGTCAACTGGCAAATCCGGATTGCGGGCCACCCCCTCAGAGGAGGGAAATGGCGGGATGGACGGGACTCGAACCCGCGACCTTCTGCGTGACAGGCAGACGCTCTAACCAGCTGAGCTACCACCCCGTGAGGGGAAAGAAGTGCGGACCGTAGAATGCGTGTCACATCGGTCAATAGCTTTTTGGAAAATTTATCCGGCTGGGGAAAAATTACTCGGAAAACAGCCTTCCCACACTCTGCGCCATCGCGCGCTCTCGCCGGGCAAGCCGTGCTTCTCCAGTTCGTCCGCGATACGCTCAGGCGTCGGCTCCTCGACCACGTGCTTCGGATCCGCCGGCCACTCCGGGCGCAGCCGGCGAGCGAGCGCCCAGCAGGCCCAGGCCCGGGCGACGCGTTGCTCGCGGCGGGGCGCGTTCATCCGGTCCGCGTAGTGCTGAAAATGCACGCGCGGGTTGCCGATGAACACGTGGGGCGGCGTGTGCGCGAGAAACCAAGCCATCGCATCGTAGGGCATGGGCCAGGCGCGCAGCTCAGGCTCGTCACCGCGCAAGTCGGCGCCCATCGCGCGGTCGAGGCAGAGCACGGCGCGAGCGGCGAGACCCCGTTGCCAAAGCGCATGGCCGTATTCGAGACAACTCAGGTAGAAGGCGCCGTCGCGCGCTTCGTTGTGACGCGACAAGTGCCGATAATCGATTCCCCGCGGGGGCGGGGGCAGGTGCGGACAAGGCGGAAGCGGTGTCGTGGACATACGGCTGACGCCGAATGACCGACGACCAAGGGCCGATGTCCAACGTTAACATCCGCCCGGGCCAGGACGTTCAGGCGAGGCCGGGCGAAAGGCCGAGCGAACGAACGCCCGCGCATCTCGTGCCGTGGCCAGAGCGTTTGAGCGCGACCACGAGGTAGGCTGCGAACGTGCTCGGGGAATGGGGCGCGGGCGCGCTCCAAGCCGGCGGCGACCTCCTCAGCGCGGCCGAGGTGGAGCAGGCAGGCGGCGCGGCCGGCGAGGGCGTTGGCCTGCTCGGCAGGCCGAGCGCGAGGGCGCGATCATAGGCTTCGATCGCCGCCGCGTCCTCGCCGCACGAGACGTGGGCGAAGGCGATTTCGGACGTGTGCGGGTGGCGGGCGTAGAGCGCCTTGAGAGCGGGCAGCACGACGCGCGCCAATGTGCAATCCCGAACGCGGCGCGGATCTTGCCGGGAGCGCGCGGCGCGGCTAGGCTCCGCCGCATGGCCAAGATCACCGGCACCTACGAGGGCGAGCTGCATTGCACGGCGCGCCACGAGCCTTCGGGCGACACGCTCGACACCGACGCCCCGCGCGACAACCAGGGCCGCGGCGCGGCCTTCTCGCCCACCGACCTGGTGGCCACGGCCTTCGCGACCTGCGTCGCCACGACGATGGCGCTCATGGCCCGCAAACACGGCCATGAGCTCGGCCCGCTGCGCTACGAGGTGACGAAGGAGATGAGCGCCACGCCGCCGCGCACGATCGCGCGCCTGGCGCTCACGGTCTGGCTGCCTGCCTCGGCGCGCGCCGTGCCGGAGGGCGAGCTGGAGCGCGCCGCGCACGGCTGTCCGGTCCACCGCAGCCTCGCGCCCGAGGTTGTGAAGGACGTCGCGCTGGTTTGGGAGGACTGAGCGCGCGGGCGGGGGCGGTTCGCGACGCCCGCGGATCGGCCGCCATTTCTCCTTTGGAAAAAATCGCCGTGCTTTGGCGGTGGAGGAAACCGGGCGGGCGAGGAAGGCTGGTCCCGCGCGGCGCGGCCCGTCGGCGCCGCGCGCCCTATGCATCGCCGCCCCCTCCGCGTCCGTCTCGTGTCTCTCCTGATCGCGCTCGCCGTCGCGCCGCCGGCCTTCGCGACGAAAATCCTGTTCGTCGGCAACAGCTTCACGCACGGGGGCACGCCCTACAACGCCGCGAACATCACCGACCTGAACGGCACCGGCCATGGCGGCGTGCCGGGCATCTTCAAGAAACTCGCCGACGAGGGCGGCTTCGCCGCGGTCGATGTGAGCATCGAGGCCGTCAGCGGCCAGACGCTCCAATACCACTTCGAAAACAAGCGCCCGCTGATCGACGCCGCGTGGGACTACGTGGTGCTCCAGGACCACAGCCTCCGGCCGCTAACGCTTCACGCGAGCGGCAACGTGCCGCTGTTCCGGCAGGCGGTGCAGGACCTCGCGGGGCTCGTCGAGGCGCGAAACCCGGCCGTGCGCGTGATGCTCTACACAACCTGGGCCCGGCCGGACCAGGTGCCGTCGGCCCGCTATCCGACCTTGCGCGCGATGCAGGACGATCTGCTCGGCAACTACGCCTCCGCCGCGGAGGACTTCGCGCTGCACGGGTGGGCGCCGGTGGGCGAGGCGTTCATGTGCGCGCTCGACCAGGCGGTGGCGCACGCGCCGGGCTCGGTGCCGCCGGGCGGCTTTACCTTGTGGGGGGGCGACAACTACCACGCGAACAACCACGGGCTCTACCTCTCCGCCCTTGTATTCTATGCGCGGATACTGCGCGCCGACCCCCGCCTCCTGCCGGAGGGCGCGGGCAGCGCCGCGGCCGGCCTGGGCATCGACGCCGTCCGGGCCGCCCGGCTCCAGGAGGTGGCCGAGGAGGCGACGCGGCCCGGGTTCGTGGCGCAGCCCGTGTCGCGGGTGTCCTTCGCCGGGCGCTCCGTGCGCTTCGCGGCCCGCGCCAACGACGGCGGCGTCGCCTACCAGTGGCTGCGCAACGGCGTCCCCGTCCCCGGCGCGACCGAGCGCGTGCTGGAGCTGCCCTCCGTCGGCGCGGGCGACGCGGGCCTCTACCGGGTCCGCGCGACGCACTTCCCGGGCGATGTCGTCGAATCCGCCGCGGCCACGCTCACGCTCGCCACCGGCTCGAGCGCCCGTTCGTGGTTGATCGACCTGGGCTCGGCCACCGCGGGCTATCCCACCGCGAGTCCCGCCGCCGACGGGCGGCACTGGAACAACCTCTCGGCCTCGGGCACCGGCTCGACCCTGCCGGCCCTGGTGCTCGCCGACGGCACCACGCATCCGACGGCGTCGTCGCGGGTTGTGTCGTCGTTTTCCGGGACAAATCTGGATGGGCCGAACAACGAGGCGCCCGGCGTGCCGGCGACCGCGCGGCGGGATTCGTTCTACGTCACCGGCACGGGCGGCACGGGCACGCAAAAAAGCGGCGCCCTCCGCTTCCTCGGCCTCGATCCGACGGCGAGCTACGACTGCACCGTCTTCGCCTCGCGGAACAACGTGTCGGCGCGCACCACGCGATTCACCTGGGGCGCGCTGGCGCCCGCTTTCGTGCTGGCGGGCAACAACTCCGCGACCCCCGCCACTCTCGTCGGCGCGGCGCCCGCGGCCGACGACACGCTCACGCTGACGGTCGAGCCCTTCGACGCGGCGGGCGTGGAGCAGGAGTATGGGTATCTCAACTACATGATTGTCACGGAGCGGATCCCGACGGCCGGCGCCTACGAGCTGTGGGCGAGCCGGCGCATGCTGCCGGAGGGCGCGTCGGCGCCGCCGGACGATCCCGACGGGGACGGCGCGCCGAACCTGCTCGAGTTCGCGCTGGGGCGGGATCCGCTCGCGCCCGAGCCGTCGGCCGACGGGATCGCCGTGGCGGTGGACGAGGCGAACCGTCTCGTCCTCGAGGCGCGCCTCGCGGAGGAGGCGGAGGAGGCCGTGGTGTGCGTGGTCGAGTTTTCGGCTGACCTCGTGACCTGGCGTTCTGGGCCCGAGCACTCCGTGGTCGAGGCGGCGACCCCGACCCTGCTCCGCGTGCGCGACTCCGTGGCGCTCGATGCCGGCGGCGGGCGGCGTTTCGCGCGGCTCCGGGTGGAGCCGCATTGAAGCGGGACGGCGCCTACTGCTCCAGCCAGAAACGCAGGCGAAAGAAGCGGCGGGCGCCGGGCGCGAGCGGGGCGGGGTCGCGAAAAACGACGGTTTCGGTGCCGTCGCCGTGGTCGATGGCGCCGGGCAGGAGCACGCCGTCGGCGGTCCAGCCGAGGAGGTCGCCGGAGGTCTCCGCCGCGCAGTGCAGCGAGGGGTCGTCGGTGCGGCGGCGCATGGCGATCACCAGATGCTCGGCGTTATCGATCACGGCGATTGACGCGGCCAGACGCTCGCCGGCGGGGGACGGCTCGAGCGGAGGAATGCCGAGCGCGTATTCTACGAGGTTGGGCAGGCCGTCGCTGTCCGGGTCGGCGTCGGGCGCGGCCTCCGGCGTTTCGGGTGTAGCGAAATTATCGATACGCCACTGCGCGAAGGGGGAGAGCGGCGCGGCGACGATCTCGATGGAATACCAGATAGTCTCGGGGCGCTTCGGCAGCGAGACGGTGGCGCGGCGGACGCCGTCCACGGTTTGATGCGAAACCTGGAGGGCGGTGCCGAAATCGCCGCGGATATCCAGCTCGTGCGCGACGAGCCGGGCGCCCGGGGCGACGGGGAAGGAGATAGTGCCGGTGATGCGCTCGACGAGGCTCGGGGCGCGGCCGAAGTCGCGGATGCTGGACGTGTTGTCCCAGGGGCCCTGGCTCGTGGTCTCGGTATCGATCCAGCGGAGGAAATGGTTGTCGGCGTAGCCGGTCGTGGTGAGGAGCCAGCGGCTGCCGAGGGCGCCGGCGGGGGCGTCGCCGAGCGCGTCGGTGCGGGTGAGGACGAAGCAGGCCCAGTTGCGCTCGGGATGGGCGATGCGGTTGGGGCCGGTCATGCGGGCCGAGCCCTGGAGCTTCGGGGCGGTGGATTCGAGCGACACGCCGTGGCCGAGGTCGAGGGCGCCGTCGGCGGGCAACTGGCCGATGGCGGCCTTGGTCCGCGCGGCGCGGATGAGGACGCGGGCGTCGGCCGTCTCCCAGCGCAAGGAGCCGTCGCGGCTCTCGAGGGCGCCGGCCGGGGCCGTGGGGAGAACGGGCAGGGTGCGGGAGTCGGCGGGGCGGACGATCGGGGCGCGGCGCATGCCGATCGGCGCTCGGTAGGCGAGTTCGGGGGCGATGCCGAAATCGGTCGCGCCGATGGCGGCCTTCATCATCTGGCGGATCATCTCCTGCGCGGTGGCGTCGATGATGGTGACGGAGGCGCTGTGCGCCGGCGTGCCGTCGTGTTCGCTGGCGATGTGGCCGCGGTCGAGCATGGCGCGGGCGGCGGGCAGCGTGACCATCTTGGCGGGGGCGCGGGCGATGGTGAGCCAGCCCTCGTAGCCGTGGCGCCAGGTCATGCCGCCGGAGTCGCGGCCGTGCTCGTATTCGAAGCCTAACACGCCGGCCCAGCCCTGGAGCGCGCCGTAGGCCGCGAAGAGGGGGAATCCCTCGGTGCCGTAGGTGTTGGGCGCGGGGTGGGCGTATTCGGATATCACATACGGCTTGCCCACGATGCGGCGGCCGGCGCGGTGGGCGATGGTGTTGGCGCCGAGATCGGGCTCGCCGGTCATGGGGACGTTGTAGGTGTGCCAGGGCGCGTGAAACGAGGTGGGGTGCTGCCAGTAGCCGTGGTCGTCGATGACGTCGAAGCCGGCGGCCTCCTGGAGCAGGTTCGGGCTCATGAGGCCCTGCGTGCCGAGGAGGAGGATGGGCGGAAGACCGGTGGCGGTCTTGATGGTCTCGCGCACGTGGCGGCGCATCGTCTGCCAGTAGTCGAGCTCGGTGTCCCAGAGAAAAGCGAGCCAGTCGCGCTGCACGCTCCGGAAGCGGGAGTAGAAGGCGTTTTTCGTGATCGGCTCGACGAAGGCCTCCGCCGCGAGGGATTCGCCCTCGGGCAGGCCGGCGAGCCCGCCGCGGCGCACGTAGATGTTGGCCAGCTCGAAGTCGCCGTCGATCAGCCCGAGCCCGAAGCCGATGCGGCGCGTTGTGGTGGTGGCGTCGGAGACGGTGAAGGTGATGGAGCAGGTCTGCCAGTCGCCGGTGCCGGTGAAGGTGGCGGAGCCGAAGACGGGGAAGGCGCCGCCGTGCAACTGGCCGTTGGCGGTGAATGTCGCGCCGGCGGGCGCCTTGGCGTCGAACCGGAGCTGGTAGGGCTCGCCGAAGAGCAGGGCGCCCGAGCCGAAGGTGCGGAAGAGGAGCGCGGAGCCCGCGGTCGGCACGGTGGCGGGGACGACGGAGAAGAGGAGCGAGTCCACGCCGGGGGCGCGCCCGTCGGGAACGTGCGTGCGCTGCGCCACGTCGCCGGACGGCATGGTCCAGCTCGTGGCGGTGGTGGCGGCGAAGTTGAAGGGGCCGTTGTTGTTGGCGGTGAAGAGCAGGTTGGCGGGATCGATGCCGGTGGGCTCGGCGGTCGAGGCGAGGCGGCCGACGAGGGCGTTGCCGACGCCGAGCGAAAAACCGGACAGGTAGATGTGGCCGGTCTGGGCGGCGAAATCGGTGACGGAGAAATTGAGCGAGGAAACGGGGGCGGGCGGGAAGCAGACGGTGAACTCCTGCCAACGCGACGTGAGCCGGAGCTCGGCGATGCTGTAGTTCACGGAGCCGGAGGGCGTGCGGAGCACGACGCGGAAGGGGCGGTCGGGCTCGCCCGCGCCGACCTTGCCGTGGAAGCGCAGCGTGTGGGCGACGTCGGTGTTCAGGGCGAGGCTCTTGCGGAGGAGCTGCACGTGGTGCTTCGTGCCGTTGCTTGACGGCTGGGTGACGTGGATGCGCAGCGCGGTGGCGGCGCCGGGACTATCGACCTCGGGCGCGGAGCCCGCCACCCAAGCGCCGGTGGCGGCCGCGCCCGTGGTGGTGTTGACCTGGAGTTCCCATGGATCGGCGATGGCGCTGCCGGGCGCGGGGGCGCCGGCGAGAAGCTGCGTGCCGTAGGCGGGTGTGCCGGCGGCGATGGCGTGCGCGCTCCAGGCGGCGCGGAGCGCGTCGTCGTCGGCATGGCGATTGCGCAGCCACTCGGTCCAGAGGTGGCGGAGTTCGCCGTGGTAGGTGGGAAATTCGGTGGCGAGGCGGTCGAGGTTGCCGCGCGCCCACTGGTCGATGAGGCCGTTCTCGTTGTTGATCTCGACGATCGAGACGGCGGGGTGATCGCGGAGGCGGCCGATACCGGGGATGGAGTGGTTGAGAAAGCGCGTGGCGTAGTCGAGCTGCTGCTGGCGAATGTTGGCGGCGCCACCGGCGAGGTGGCTGAAGATCGCGACGCCCTTGAAGCGCTGGCGTTCGGGCTTCGGGTCGAGGCTCAGATAGCTGCGGGAAACGTGGAGATTGAGGTTGGTGTAGATCCCTTCGGCGGCGAGCGCGTCGATGAAGCCGCCGAGGCGGGCCATCTGCGAGGCGTCGAACTCGGTGAGGACGCTGTTCGAGAAGACGCCGTTGGGGCGGAGCTGGTCGATCTGGTGGAAGCGCACGAGGTTGATGCCGAACTTCGCCATGCGTTTGGCGACGACGGCGGCCTCGGCGGCTTCGGGAAAGGCCGCCGCGGCGCAGATGTTGACCCCCATGAAACGGACGGGCTGTCCGGCGCGCAGCAGTCGGGCGCCGCTCGCGGTGAGGCGCACGCGGGCGTCGTGCGAGGGCCGGAAGTCGAAGGCGGGGCTGGGAGTGGTGTCGCCCCACGGAAGCACGAAGCCGAAGCGTTGCCGCGCGAAGAGGATCGGGGCGGAGCGCGGCCCCTCGGCGCCCGTGGCGTCGTGGGCGCGGACGGCGTATTCGTAGGAATGGTCGATGGGGAGCGCGGGCTGGCTCCAGAAGGTCGCGGTCGTGGCGCCATGCAATTGCCAGGCGGACTCGGCGGGCACGGCGGCGGAGGCGGGCACCTCGTGGCGGGACACGCGGTAGATGCGGTAGCCGGCGGGGACTTCGCCCGCAGAAGCCTCCCAGCTCAGGTGCACGCCGTCGGCGGCGTCGAGGGCGACGAGCGCGGTGGGCGCGCCGGGCACGGCGAGAGCGGCGGCGGGGAGGACGCAGAGCAGGCAAGCGCGGATGAACAACCACGCGAGACACGAAAGAGAAAGTGGGGCGGACATGGGGGAAACCGAGGGACGGGGCGTCGTCATCAGTCGGCCGAGCCCGGGGCCGCATCAAGGGACGGCGGCGGCGGGATTTTTCATTACGCGAAAGAGGCGCCGCCACGCGGGCGCCGCCTCGGGAGCTCGATGCGGATGCGACGATCGTGGCTCAGGGCGTCACATACATCTCATACCAAGGCGTGAGCGGGTGGTCGGGCAGCGTGACGGTCGCGGTGCGCGCGGAGCCCGAGCCGGAGTAGCTGACGGCGAGAGCGGGCCCGAAGGGGTCGCCGCCGGCGTCAAGGGCGTGGGCGACGAGCGTGCCGGACGGCACGTTGAACGTGAGCTGGCCGCCGATGCTCTCCAGCAAGGTCGGGCTGGTGCCGAAGTGGCTGACGCTCGACGTGGCGGCGGTCGGGCCCTGGTTGGCGATCCATCGCACGAAGTGGTTGTCCGCGTATCCGGTGGTGGTGAGGAGCCAGCGCGTGCCGCTGGCGCCGAAGGGCTGGCCGGCGAGCGTGTCCTTGCGAGTCAGGACGAAGCAGGCCCAGTTGCTCGCCGTGCCTTGCAACTTCGTGCCGCCGGGGGAGGAGACGAACACGCCGTGCCCGAGATCGAGCGAGCCGGCGGTCGGCAGGTTGCCGAGAGCGGCTTTGCTCAGCGGGGATTTTATCAGGACGCGTTTCGCGGCGGTGTCCCACGCCAGTTGACCGGAGGCCGGGGAGTAGGGTGAAGAAGGCGAGGCGGCGGGCACGGAGCGGTGCGCGGGCACGTCGGCCGCGAGGTTTTTCAGGCCGACTGGCATGACGTAGGCGAGCGCGGCGGGCACGCCGAAGCTCATCGCGCCGATGTCGGCGGTCAGGGTGCGGCAGATTTTCTGAATCGCGGTCTCCCGGTTCACGGCGGCGAAGGCGAGGCCGGAGAGGTTGCTGCCGACGTAGGGCGTGGCGACGTGGCCGCGGGCGATCATGGCGCGGGCGGCGGGCAACGTGATCATCTTTGCGGGGGCGCGGCCCATGGCGAACCAGCCCTCGCTGCCGCGGGCCCAGCCGATCACGCCGGTGGCGGGGTCGATGTAGTTTTCGTAGTCGAAGGTCATCACGCCCTGCCAGCCCTGGAGGGCGGCGTAGGCGCCGAACAACGGATAGCCTTCGGTGCCGTAGGTGTTGGGCGCGGGGTGATTGTATTCGGATACCGTATACGGCTTGCCGATGATGCGCCGGCCGGCCCGGGCGGGCAGGGTGGTGGCGGCGAGGTTGGCGTCGTCGGCGCCCGTCATCGGACGGTTCCTGAAATACCAGGGGTTCTTCAGCTGGTTGGGATGCTGCCAATAGCCGTGGGCGTCGATCACGTCGAAGCCGGCCTCGGCCTGGAGCAGGGTGGGGGAGTATTCGCCCTGGGTGCCGATGAGGAGGGCCTGCGTCCCGAGCGTGGTCTTCACGTGCGCCTTCATGTCTTCCCAGAAGGCGAGCTCGGTTTCCCAGAGGAAGCGGACCCAGTCCGACTGCACCGCGCGGAAACGGCTCTGGAACACGTCGCGACGGATCGGCGCCACGCCGCCGGCCAGGCTCTCGCCGGACGGGAGCCCCACGGCGCCGCCTTCCTTCAAGGAGATGTTGGCGAACTCGATCTCCGCGCCGGTGGGCATGGCGCCGAGGCCAAAGGTGAACCGGGCCGGGACGGTGGAGCTGGAGAAGTCGTTGTCCTCGCTGACGGTGAAGGCGACGGTGTGATGGGTCCACGTGGTCGTGGCGTCGAACTCCCGCGAGCCAAAGACCGGGTAGAAAAGGACGCCGCCCGCCTGGGAGTGGCCCTGCCCGTTGGCGACGAAGGTGCCGGCGACGGACGCCTTCACGTCGAAGGAGAGCGTGTAGGTTTTGCCAAAGCCGAGCGACCTCGCGCAGAGCAACGTGATGTCGCCCGAGGCGGGATTGGGACCGCGGGTCGTTTGCACGCGCAGCGAATTGATCGCGGTGGGAGACGTCTGACGTCCGCCGGCGACGTAGGTCCAGGAGGTGGAGGCTCCGCTGCCGCCGGCGGCGCCGAGGGTCCAGTTCGACGGCAGGGAGTTGCCGCTGGCGGGGAAATTGTAGGCCGCGCTCGACGAGGTGAGAATGTTGGTGGCGCCAACGGCGGTGCCGGATTCGGCGGCGGCGTAGAGGGGCCCGAGAAACTCGTCCCCGGTGCTGAGCGAGAAGCCCGCGAGATGGATTTGGCCGGTCTGCGCCGCGAAGTCGGTGAAGCCGATCGTGCGCGTGCCGCTGTGGGTGCCGATCGCGGGGAAGGCGACGGTGAACTCTTGCCACTCGGAGCTGAGGCGGAACGAGGCGATGCTGTGGACGATGCTGCCGCTGCCGTTGCGCAACACGACGCGGAAGTCGCGCTCTCCCGAAGCCACCTTGCCGAAAAAGCGCAAGGTGTGGGTGGTGCCGGCATCGAGGGTGATGCCGTTGAGGAGGGCCTGCACGTGCCACTTCACGGCCGGCTCGGCGGTCGTCACGTTGATCGACAAGGCGTGGCCGGATGGGCTGCCGACGCTGGCTCCGTCCACCCACGAGGCCGTGGCCGCGGCGGGACTGATGACCTGCACCTGCCACGGCGAGGAGACGGGACCGGGGTCGGCCGGCGACGCGCCCGAGGGTAGCGTGTCTTGGCCGTGGGAACCGGCGGATTGGCCTGACCATGCGGCCGCGAGGGCGGTGTCGGTGCCGTAGCGGGTGGCGAGCCAGCTCGTCCACTTCGAGCCGAGCTCGGCGTAGTAGCTCGGGCCGGACGAGGCGAGCTTGTCCAGCCCTCCGGAGGCCCAGAAGGAGATGAGCCCGTCCTCGTTGCCGATCTCCACCAAGGCGACGCCGGGATCGTTCGCGTAGGTGCCCATGCCGGCGACGTGGTTGCCGTTTGGATACGTCAGGAGCTGTTGCGCGAAGGTTTTTTGGCGCGAGCGCATCGAGGGGGAGCCGGTGTCGGTGCTGAAAACGTCCACGCCTTTGAAGCGCTCGGGGACGTTGCCGTTGTCGATGTTCGGATACTCGAGCAGCACGCGGAGGTTGAGGTCCACGTAGATGCCGTTCGCCTTGAGTTCGTTCACGAAATAGGCGAGCCGGCCCATCTGGGCGGTATCCAACGACTGGAGGCTGCCGTCGGCGAAGACGCCCTTGGGCGCGGCCTGGTCCATCTGATGCAGGCGGACGAGGTTGATGCCGAACTGCGCCATGCGGCGCGCGATTTTCGGGGCGTCGGCGTGGGCGGGGAAGCAGCCCGCGGCGGAGAGGTTCACGCCCAGAAAACGGATCGCGGGGCCGCCGGTGGAGCCGACGCGGAAGGTGCCGTTGGCGCCCTTGTAGATGCGCGAGGCGTTGGTGTTGCCGATGGGTGTGTTCCATCCGCCGAAGTCGGTGGTGGCGCTGGTGGTGACGTCGTCCCACGGGAGCACGTAGTCGAAGCGTTTGAGCGCGTGCACGACGGGCGCGGTGCGGGGCGACTCGTTGTTGCTGCCCGCGGTGTCCACGGCCGAGACGAAGTATTCGTAGGAGTTGAACTTGTTGAGGCCGGATTGCGTCCAATATGTGGTCGAGCCGTTGGCGGTCTGGCCCTGAAAGACCGGGACGGAGTCCCCGGGGCCTTTGCGGTAGATCTTGTAGCGGGCGATGCTGCCGGTGCCGCCGACGGGGGAGGGCGCCTGCCAGTCGAGGCGGACGGAGTCGGTGGTGTTGGCGACGTCAATGGCGACGAGCCCGGCGGGCGGGTTGGGGGCGGCGAAGGCGGCGAGGGCGCAGAGGCCGGCGAGGGCGACGGCGAGCGCGCGGAGGCGCGACGCGACGCGAAGGGTCGGACAGGGGTGCATGGGGCGGGGTGGGGTTGAGGTTGTATCCGGTGAAGGCCTACGGCGTCCGGACGCACCCCTGCTAATGCCCCGCCCGCGCCCGCCTCAAGTCGCGGGTCGGGCGGGTTTTTCCATTAGGCAAAGCGCCGGCGGGAGTGGCGCGCGGGCGGCGCCTCGCGTCACGCCGGGCGGAGCGTGGCGCCTTCGTGCCAGGTGTTGGGCACGCTGAGGATGGGGCGGATGGCGGGGATGCCGAGTTCGCCGCGCTCGAGGGAGGAGGTGAGCAGACTCACGGCCGACTGCCCCATCTGCTCGTAGTTGGCTCGCAGGCCGGACTCGGGGCGGCCGGGCACGCAGTCGATGCGGCAGACACCGATGTCGGCGGGAGCTTCCCGGCCGCGGGCGCGGAGCCAGTCCAGCGGCTCGTCGCCGTTCACGACGATCACGTCGGGCTTCTCGCGCCGCAGCCAGCGCATCAAGGAGGCGGCATCGTAGGCGCTTTCGTCCTCGAGCGGGCGCAGTGCGGGAAGATCGAGGTTTTGGCGCTGGAAGAGCAGATAGGGGGCGAGGATGGCCCAGCGGCGGCGCTTCTCGTCGGCGATGTTCATCGCGAGACCGATGCGGCGGTAGCCGCGCTCCTTGAGCCGGAGAAACGTGCGGACGTAGTCGTCGGCCAGGTCGCGCTCCACCCGCGGCAGCTCCGGGGACCAGAGGACGTGGCCGATCTCGATCGCGGAAAACTTGTCCCAGTCGAGGTCCATCTTGAGCAGCACGCGGTCCACCACGGGCGTGATGACGAGGCCTCGGATGCCCCGCGCGTGCAGTTGGCGGCTGAGCGCGCGCTGGAGGCGCGGCTGCCGCGGGATCTCGATCCATTCGAGCCCGTAGCCGAGCGCTGCCGCCCGGTCCTTCACGCCGCGGTGGATGCCGATGAGCCAGGCGAAGCGTTCGCGCTGTCGCTCGGGCACCGCCGCGAGAAAGCCCAGCGTCTCGCGATAGACGGGCTTCTGCGCCTTCCGCGCGAAGGCGAGCGCCGTGGCGAGGAGCGGATCGCGCACGTAGCCCAATTTCCGGGCGACGGACAGGACGCGTTCTCTCGTGTCCGGCTCCACTCCCTTCAGATCCCGCAGCGCGCGCGAGGCGGTGGCGACGCAGACTCCGGCGGCCGAGGCGATAGATCGAAGGCTCACTCGCATGCAACTGTTTCTTTTGGGAACGATTGCCGCCGGGGGAAGGATAAAATTTTGTCCTCGGCAGCAACCCTTGGCGAGCGCCTCGCCGTCCCTCCACCCCGAAACCCGCGCAAGGTCATGTCGCTTTCACGCATCACATTTTTCCGCAGCCCCCGCCGTCGTGGCTTCACGTTGATCGAACTCCTCACGGTCATAGCGATCATCGGCATCCTCGCCGCGATCATCATCCCTGTCGTAGGGCGAGTCCGCGCCTCGGCGAGGCAGGTGCAGTGCGCGTCGAATCTGCGCCAGATGGCCATGGCCATGCGGATGTATGCGCAGGAAAACAACAACGTGCTGCCCTTGGGAGGCAATGATGCGACGGCCGCGGGAAAACCGGCTTGGTATGTTTCGATCGCGCCGTTTTTGAACATCCCGGACGGCACCCTCGGCGCCGCCCCGAAGCTGCGCGCGGCCGGCGTCCAGATCTGCCCCTCGTTCGAGGAGAAGGCCAATCGGGCCACGTCATACGGCATCAATGTCTATATGATGTCGGGGTCGTTTTGGCAGTGGAAGTATCGCCTGTCGATGGTGCCCGCCCCTTCGAAGATCATCATGATCGGCGAGAAAAACTACAACGTGGACCAGGTCGATCCCCGCACGCCGGGCAACTCGACTTATCCGGAGCTGCGCCATTCCGACGGCGCCAACTACGCCTTTCTCGACGGCCACGTCGAATACGTGAAGGGCCAGATCCCCGCGGACGACCCGCGCTGGAAGTGGTGGCCCTGAGCGGCTCGTTCGCACTCCGCAGTCCCCTCACTTTTTTTCGTTCAGCCGCGGGCGCGCTTCGCCGGCGGAGAGCCCCAGCCGCGTCTTTTTCCCAGCCCAACATCCCAATACCGATGAAATCCAAACACACGTCGCAGCTCCTGTCGCTGCTAGCCGCCGGCCTCGCCATGGCGGTTCCCGCCTCCGCCCAGTTCGTGACCGGGTTCGAAACCGATCAGGGCTATTCGGGCACCACGCTAAACGGCGTGGACGATCCCGTGCTCGCCGGCACCGCCGCGTGGTATATCCCGGCCACCTATTCCGGCGCCGGCTCGCGGCAGACCTATCTCGATTCGCCCGCCTTGCGTATTTCCGACAGCAATACGAGCGCGTGGGCCTTCGGCATCAACGCCGCCGCCGCCATCGACTACTCGCAGCCGTTCAGGTTCTCCTTCGACCTCGCGGTCGCGTCCATGACGCCGGGCACGGCCACGGGCAGCTCGGCCGCGCTCAACATCCGCCTCGGCGCCGACACCAACAGCAACAGCAACAAGAGCTGGGCGCGTCTATCCTACAACGTGGACGACTCTCTCAGCCTGTGGGTCAACAGCGGCGGAGGCACCACCACGCAGATGCATGTCGGCTACCTTGCCGACTTCGTGACGGCGGGCGCCTACCTGAGCGTGAGCATCACCGTCGATCCCTCGACCAAGACCTACACGGGCCTTACGTTGAGCGGCGACAAGAAGTCCGAGACGATCACGGACGTCGCCGGTGTCGTGCTGCCGTGGATACCCAACTCCGCCGGCGATCCTCCGGCCAATCTCTGGTTTGGCACCACCGGCCAGCCCACCTCGACAAGCTACATCGACAACATCTCCCTCACCAACATCCCCGAGCCCTCCGCCGCCGCCGCGCTGCTCGGCCTCGCCGGCCTCGCCGCGGCCGGCCTCCGCCGCCGTCGCGCCTGACGCGGTTTTCCCTTCGCTCATGGCGGGTCGGCGCGCATGCGCCGGTCCGCCTTTTTTTCCCTCAACCCGACCGTCGCCATCCCGATGAACCCGTTCGCTTCCCGCTTTTGCTCCGCGCTCGCGCTGCTCCTCCTTGTCTCGGCCCCGCTCCGCGCCGACGAATCCAGGACCGTTCGCATCGACTTCAATGGCGAGGCGCAGGGCGTGGCGCTTGCGGTCAACGGCGCCAGTCCGGGCGCGATGGCCAAGAACTCCGAGTGGCGAAAGGACAAGGCGGAGTTCTGGATCACCGCGACTTTCCCGAGCCGCGCCGAAAGCTGGAGCGAGGGCTCCATCACCTTCACGCCCTCCGTCACCGGCCGCGTCGTCGTCATCCTGAAGGGGCCCTACGTGCGCCAGCAGGGCGCGGGCGCGCGCGTGGTCTGGGTGTATTTCGACGATCTGCGCGTCACTGGCGCCCGCCTCGTCAATCCTGGTTTTGAAGAGGTCCAGGGCAACCGCCCGGTGGGGTGGTATCGCCCTCCTCCGCCCACCGGCGCCACCGTCACGCCCGAGACCATGGCCGATCTCGACGCCACGCAGCCGGCCGAGGGCAAGTTCTGCGCCCGCGTGTGGCACAATTCCAATTATTCCCAGGCCATGGACGTGACCGCGGGACAACCGGTCACGCTCGTTTTCCGTCACCGACTCTACGACTGATGCTCATGCGTTTCTCCTTCCGAACGATCGCCACGCGCCTGATCGTGCCCGTCGCCGCGACCGGCTTCGCCTTCTCGCTCGCCGTCGCCGCGCCGACCGCTTCGTCCGCTCCCGCGCCATCGCGCGCCGACGATCCGGCGATGTTCCCCTTTGTGTTGCCGTGGGACGACGCGTCGCCCGGCCCCGCCGACGTCTCGGGCTTGTTGCACAAACCCGCCGGGAAGTTTGGCCCGGTGCACGTCCACGATGGCCGCCTCCACGTCGGCGACGACGCCGCGAAGGGCCCGCGTCAACGCATCCGTTTCTGGGGCGTCAACCTCTCCTTCGCCGCCAACTTTCCCACCCGCGAGGAGGCCGTCGCGATCGCCGGTCGTCTCGCGAAGTTCGGCGTCAACTGCGTGCGTTTCCACCACATGGATCGTCACGCCGCGCCGCGCGGCATCTTCGCCCAGGATATGCGCGCCATCGATCCCGGTCAGCTCGAGCGCCTCGACTTCTTCGTCGCCGAGCTGAAACGCCGCGGGATCTACACGAACATCAACCTCCACGTGAGCCGCTACTATCCGGACTTCCCGGACGAGAAGGATGGCGGCACGCGCATGCACAAGGGCGTCGATATGTTCACGCCCGGCATGATCGAGTGGCAAAAGACCTTCGCCCGCGAACTCCTGCTTCATCGCAACCCGCACACCGGCCTAACCTACGCGGAGGATCCGGCCGTCGCGCTCGTCGAGATCAACAACGAGAACGGCGTCATCAGCCGTTGGTGGGACGGCGTGCTCGACGACATCGCGCCGCAGTTCACCGACGAGTTTCGCGTCCGCTGGAACACCTGGACGCTCGCCCGTCACGGCTCGCTCGCCGCCGCCCGGAGCGCCTGGATGGGCGAGGTCGAGCCGCTCGGATCGGAGATGCTCCAGAATGGAAACTTCGACGAGGGTCGCCGCCACTGGACGCTGCAAAACGGCGACGAGGCCGCTCCCTTCGTTACGTTGGCGGAAGACCGCAAGGGCGTCCTCGTCCGCCAGGCGGAGAGCGCCGACGAGCCGCGCCGCACCGAGCTTTACCAGCGCGGTCTCAAGCTCGTGCCCGGCCAGGCCTACACGATCCGGGTAAAGGCGGCCGCCGCCGCGGAGCAGGAAATCGTCGTCGGCGTGAAGGACGCCCGCACGCCTTGGCGCATTCACGCCTCGTCGCCGGTGAAACTCTCCGCCGAATCCACGACGCACGAGTTCTCCTTTGTTTACGAGGCCGACGCCGACGCCGAGCTGCGGATCAACTTCTCCGGGTTCAATCCCGGCGCGGGCGAGATTCGCCTGGAATCGGTCTCGCTCCGCCGCGGCGGCCGCCCGGGCGAGGCGCCCGCGGACCATGCCGACGGGTTCGACGTCGTTCGGAAGCGCGACTTCCGCCGCCTCTCTCCCGCCGCGCAGCGCGATTGGATGAAGTTCCTCTGGGACACCGAGGCCGCCTACTACGCCGACATGCGCGACTTCCTGCGCGACGAGCTCGGCGTGCGTTCGCTGCTCGTCGGCTCGCAGCTCGGCGCCTACAGCATCTTCCCGGTCCAGGAGCAGCTCGACGTCCTCGACATCCACGCCTACTGGCAGCACCCGACTTTCCCCGGCCGCTCCGGCGACTGGCAGAACTGGGTCGTCGGCAACAAGTCCATGGTCAACGAGGCCGACGGCGGCTACGCCTCCTGGTCCGCGATGTATCGGGTGGCCGACCGCCCCTTCCTCATCACGGAATACAACCACAGCGCGCCCAACACCTACTCGGCCGAGGGCTTCCCGCTGATGGCCGCCTATGGCGCCTTGCAGGATTTCGACGGCATCTTCGTGTATTCCTACTCGCACCTGCTCCTGCCTTGGGATTCCGGCCGCATGCCCGGCATCTTCGACATGGACCAGCACCCGGTGAAGATGGCGACCTTTCCGATCGCGGCCGCGCTCTTCCTCCGCGGCGATGTCGCGGTGCCGGCCAAGCGCGGCGTCACCGCCATCTCGGAGTCCGGCATCCTCGACTTCATGCGGCGCGGCGGCACCCGCGTCGCGGCCGAGCAATACGGCGCAAAGCGGCTCGACGGTCTCCGCCATCCGCACGGCGTGCGCCTCGATCCGTCCGGCCCGGAAAAGACGCGGGCTCCCGAGCCGATCGCCTACTCGGGGCCCGTCGTGAGCGAGGGCGGGCAACTGGTTTGGAACGCCGAGCCCGACGCCGGTATCGTGACCGTGAATACACCGCGCACCCAGGCCGCGATCGGCTTTGGCCGCGGCCGCACGCACAAGCTCGATCGCGTCGCGATCCGCCCCGGCGAGACCATGCAGGACTGGTCGATGATCGCGCTCACCCAGACCGAGGGCGAGGCCATCGGCTCGCCCGGCCGCGCCCTGCTCGTCGCCGCCGGCTACATCGAAAACACCGGCATGGTTTGGAAAAACGCGGAGAAATCCAGCGTCTCCTCCTGGGGCCGCGCGCCGACCCTTGTCGAGGGCGTGCGCGCCGAGATCTCGCTCCGGCTCGACGCCGGCCGCAGCGTCGAGGTCTGGTCGCTCGACGAGCGCGGCCAGCGCTCCCGCCGCGTGAAGGTCGATCGCACCCGCTCCGGCGTCCGCTTCGCGATCGGGCCGGATTACAAGACCCTCTGGTATGAGGTCGTCACACGATGAGCGCCGCCTCCGCCACGCCCTCGGACATGTTCCCCTTCGTCCTGCCCTGGGATGACGCCTCGCCCGGCGTCGCCGACCTGTCGGGCTTGTTGCACCGGCCCGCCGGGCGTTTCGGCCACGCCCGCGCCGAGGCCGACGGCCACATCTACGTGGGGCGGGGGAGCGAGCGCCGCCGCCTGCGCGTGTTTGGCGTGAACCTTTCCTTCGCCGCCAACTTCCCGACCCGCGAGGACGCGCCGAAGGTCGCCGCCCGCCTCGCAAAGTTCGGCGTCAATTGCGTGCGCTTTCACCACATGGATCGCGACCCGGCGCCGAAGGGCATCTGGCGCGACGACCTGCGCACGATCGATCCGGAGCAGCTCGCGCGGCTCGATTTCTTCATCGCCGAACTCAAGGCCCGCGGCATCTACGCGAACCTCAACCTCCACGTCAGCCGCGTGTATCCGGGCTTCCCCGTCTGGCCCGGCATGTCGCCTTTTCACAAGGGCGTGGACCTGTTTCACCCCGGCCTGATCGCGATGCAGCGCGACTATGCCCGAGAGCTTCTCCTGCACCGCAATCCGCACACCGGCCTCACCTACGCCGAGGATCCGGCCGTGCTCTTCGTCGAGATCAACAACGAGAACGGTCTCGTGAGCCGTTGGTGGGAGAAAAAGCTCGACGACATCCCCGCGGTTTTCGCCGACGAGCTCGCGCGCCAGTGGCGGCTCTGGCGCTCGGCGCGCGGCCTCTCCGCCGACGCCCCCGTCCTCCTCCGCTGTGACTACGACACCGTCCCCGCCGACTCGCGGCGCGACTGGACGCGTTTCCTCTGGGAAACCGAGAAGGCGTATTGGGTGGAATTCCAGCGCTTCCTGAAAACCGAGCTCGGCGTGCGCGCGCTCGTCGTCGGCACGCAGCTCTACTCCTACAGCGTCGCGCCCATCCAGGCGGAGATGGATGTCATCGACATCCATGCCTACTGGGAGCACCCGGAGTTTCCGCGCGGCGGCGGCCACCATGCCGGCGAGTGGACGGTGGGCAACACCTCCATCGTGAACAGCCCCGACGCGCGCACCATAGCCGATCTCGCGCTCCAGCGCGTCGAGGGCAAGCCGCTCATCGTCACCGAATACAACCACTCCGCGCCCAACACCTACGGCGCCGAAGGTTTCCCGCTCATCGCCGCCTACGCCGCGATGCAGGACTGGGACGGCGTATTCGTCTATTCCTACGCCCACCTCACCAGCCGCCACTGGGGCAACGGCGCGATCAACGGCATGTTCGATATCGACCAGCACTCGGTGAAGATGACCACGCTCCCGATCGCCGCCGCGATCTTCCACCGCGCCGACGTGGCGCCGTCCGCCGAGGCGCGCACCGTCCTCGCCTCCGAGGAACAGTTCATCGACATTTGCGCGCGCCACGGCGTGAACATCGGCGGCGACTTCTTCGGCGCCGATCGGCAGGACGCCCTGCGCCGTCGCCAGTATCTCCGCCTCGCTCCGGCGGGCGGCCTCGTGCGCGAACCGGCGGCGCCGGTTTACGCCGGACCGATTCGCTCCGACGACGGCGCGCTCAACTGGGATGCCGACGCGCCGCGCGGCGTCGTCACCCTCGACACGCCGCGCTCCAAGGGTGTGATCGGATTCACCGACGGGCGCGAGTTCACCCTCGGCGCCCTGCGCGTCCGCCCCGGTCGCACGCGCCAGGGCTGGTCCGCCATCCTGCTCACGCAGATGTCGGGCGAGCGTGTCGGCTCCGCCGGATCGGCGCTGCTCGTCGCCGCCGGGGACACCGAAAACAACGGCATGGTGTGGCGCGACGAGCGCAAGAACAACGTCACCAACTGGGGCCGCGCGCCCGTTCTCGTCGAGGGCGTCGCCGCCGAGATCGCCGTCGAGACCGGCGGCGCTCCGCTCGCCGTCTGGGCTCTCGACGAGTCCGCCCAACGCCGCGCTCCGGTTCCCGTCCGCGGCGAAGGCGCTCGCGCCGTCTTCGCCATCGGCCCCGAACACCAAACCCTCTGGTATGAAATCGTCGTCACCGCTCCCTCCGTTTAGGCGTTTGGCTCGTTCGGTGGAGCGCGTTGTCCTCAACGCGCTTGGTTTGGGCGCGGTTGAGCCGCGTCAACGCGTTGGGGACAACGCGTTCCACCCCGCGGATAAGCTCCGCGCGGCGGTCTTGTTCTTCGTCGCTACCGCCGCGGTCGCGCCGCTCCACGCCGAGGTGCGCCTCCCCGCTTTTTTCTCCGAGAGCATGGTCCTGCAGCGTGATCGCGAGATCCCGGTCTGGGGCTCGGCCAAACCGGGCGAGCGCGTGTCCGTCGAGTTGGCCGGTCTGACCGCCGCCGCCGTCGCCGACGCCTCCGGTAACTGGTCCGCGCGGCTCCCGAAGCTCCCCGCGGGCGGACCTCACACGCTCGTCGTGAGCGGTGAAAACCGCGTGACGATCAACGATGTCCTGATCGGAGAGGTCTGGCTCGCCTCCGGCCAATCCAACATGGAGTGGATTCTCAAGGAGACCGACGACGCCGCGGCCGAGATCGCCGCCGCGCGTCATCCACGCGTCCGTATCTTTCGCGTTCAGCGCGCCGTCGCCGACGCGCCTCGCGCCGACGTCGAGGGCAAGTGGCTCGTGGCCTCGCCCGACAAGGCCGGCTGGATGAGCGCCGTCGCTTACCACTTCGCGCGCAAGCTTTCCGCCGAGCTCGACGTGCCGGTCGGCGTGATCAACGCCTCCCGCGGCGCCGCGCAGATCATCCCCTTTATCCCCGAGCCGGCCATCGCGGCCGCCGCGGAGGTCTTCGCCGAGGACATGGCGAGGTGGCGCGACGCCGTGGAGAAATTCCCCGCTCGTCGGGCCGCCCACGAGGCGAAGCTCGCCGAGACGGCCCCCGGCGCCCGCCGCCCCGACGAGCCGTATGGCCCCGGCCACTACAACCAGCCCGGAGGCCTCTTCAACGGCATGCACGCCGCCGCCACGCCCTACGCCATCCGCGGTTTCCTCTGGTATCAGGGCGAGGCCAACGCGAAGCGCCCCGCCCAATACGAACGCGCCTTCCCCGTGCTGATCGATTCCTGGCGCGAGGTCTGGGGCGGCGGCGACCTGCCTTTCCTCTTTGTCCAACTCGCCGCCTACAACGTGCCCAAGAGCGGCTTCCCGCCCGAGGGCCTCGACCGCGCGCTCACGCGGGAGGCGCAGGCGAAGGCGCTCGCCCTGCCGCGCACCGGCATGGTCGTCACGCTCGACGTGAGCGGCCCCGACTCGCAGGAGCATCCGCGCAACAAACGCCCGGTCGGCGAGCGCCTCGCCGGTCTCGCCGCGAAGATCGCCCACGGTCGCGACGTCGTCGCGGACGGCCCCGTGTTTCTCGCGCACAAGATTGACGGCGCCTCGGTGCGCATCGCCTACCTGGGCGGCACCGCCCGGGGCCTCGCCGCGCGCGAGGGCGGCGAGATCAAGGGCTTCTTCGTGGCCGGCGCGGACAAGGTGTTTCACCCCGCGAAAGCGCGCGTCGAGGGCGAGACGATCCGCCTGAGCTCCGAAGCTGTGAAGTCGCCCGTCGCCGCGCGCTACGCGTTCTCCAACGACCCCGTTTGCAACCTCGTCAACTCCGCCGGTCTGCCCGCCGCGCCCTTTCGCACCGACGACTGGAACGCGGTGACGTCGTGGGCGCGCTAGCCCCGCCCGGTCCGTTCCCCGCTCATGCGCCGCTTCTCATCCGCTCTCGCCTGGCTTTTGGCGGCGCTCTGTCCGGCGCCCGCGCTGCCGGCGCAGAGCCTTCAGCCGTCGCAAACGAGGGCTGGTTATGTGATCGAGGTGACGGCGCTCACCAGCGCCACCCCGCCGCACATCACCCTGCGGTGGCCGGTGGTGAGCAACGTGGACGGCACCCTCCAAATCTGGCGCCGCCGGCAAGGCGACTCCTCCTGGGGCGCCGCCATCGGCCTCCCCGGCGCCCCCACCGAATACCAGGATTTCACCGCCCTCCCCGGTGTGAGCTACGAGTATTCGCTCCGCGCCGCCCGCACCCTGCCCACGACCCCTATCCTCGTTTACGGCGCCATCGTGGCCGGTTCGGGCATTCCTCTCGTCGAGCAGCGCGGCAAGGTGCTGCTCTACATCGACGAGACCCGGGCGGGCGCGCTCGAGCCCGAGCTCGACCAGCTCCAGCGTAATCTCGCCGCCGACGGTTGGACGGTTTACCGGCACCACGGCCCGCGCGAAGCTTACGAAAACGACTTGAACGATCCCACGCATCGGCTCGGTCGCGTCGCCGAACGGGAGGCCATGCGCGCCACGATCCGTGGCTATTATGACGCCGATCCGGGCCCCGACTGGGCGCTCTTGATCATCGGCCGCGCCCCGGTCGTTTACTCCGGAGCCACCGCCCCCGACGGCCATGGCGAGCACTATGGCGCGTGGGCCACCGACACGTTTTACGCGGATGCGGACGGCGTCTGGACCGACACCACCGCCAACCTGACCGGTGCCGACAACGCCCGGAACCACAACGTCCCCGGCGATGGCAAATACGATCAATCCGTCATCCCGTCCGACACGGAGCTGCAAGCCGGACGCGTGGATTTGTTCGCGATGGACGGCGTGTCCGTGGGCCTGGGCGAGACCGATTTGCTTCGCCAGTATCTGGTCCGCAACCACCGCTTCCGTCGGGGCCTCGCGCCCTACGGCTCGGTGGCGCGGCGAGCGCTCATCGACGACTCCTTTGACGGCAACTCCTTCGGCGTCACCGCCTGGCAGGCGGCGATAGGCCACTTCGGCCGCGAGCCCGGGCAGGTGGACGCTCTCGACTGGTTCTCCGTCTTGCCGACCACGCCCATGCTCTTCGCCTACGGTGGCGGCGGCGGTGCGCTTGATCGCGCCCGCGACGTGGGCACATCGCTCGATTTCGCGACCAAGGGATCGAAGGCCGTCTTCACGCTGACCTTCGGCAGCTGGTTTGGCGACTGGGACAACCCCGACAATTTCCTGCGCGCCCCGCTCGCGGGCACCGCGGACTCGCTGGGTCTCGCCAACGCCTGGTCCGGCATCGGCGGGGTCTTTCGGCAGCACATGGCGCTCGGCGCGACCATCGGATACTCGACGCGCTTCACCCAGAACTTTGTCGAGGACACGAACGCCGGTTCTTGGAACGGATTCGGCAACCGCCGCCACATCGTTTACAACCTCATGGGGGACCCGACGCTGCGTTTGCACACCGTGCGTCCGCCCGCGCACGTCACCGCCGCGCCGACCTCCGGCGGCATGGCGGTCAACTGGGAGGCCTCGCCCGACGCCGAGGCGGGTTATCATGTCTATCGCGGTGGCTCGCCACTCGGGCCCTTCACGCGGTTGACCGGCGCGTCCGCCACGGCCGCCAATCCTCTCGGCTCGCCGATCACCGGCACCTCCTATGCAGACGGCACCGCGACGCCGGGGGAAACCTATACCTACCTCGTGAAGGCGGTGAAGATGGAGACCTCCGCCTCCGGCACCTACGCAAACCAGAGTCTCGGCGAGGCCGCCACCGTGAGTCTCGGCCCGATAGCTCCGACCGGCCTGCACGTCGTCGCCACCGGCACCACCGCCTATGCGCTCTCCTGGCGCGACCACGCCGACAACGAAACCGGCTACGAGGTGGAGCGACGCGACCTCGCCACCGGCGCTTGGTCGGTGATCGCCGTGCTGCCGACAAACAGTATCGGCTACACCGATACAGCGGCGCCGGCCGGCGTCGTTTGCCATTACCGCGTCCGCGCCACGGGATCGGCCGCCGCCTCGGAATACGCCGAGGTGAACACCGACTACCTGCTGCCCGGAGCCGCGTTCGGAGTCGAGTGGCACAAATCTGCTTACGCGTCATGGGATCAGGTGTCGCTCGCGTTCTCCCGCTTCAACGGCTCCCGTGGCGACGTGGCGGTCGCCTACGCCGCCAGTGACGTCCTCGCAAACGCGGGAGTGGACTATCAGAGGCTCGACGGGAATCTCGCCTGGGCGCATGGCGAAACCGGCGAACGCCGCCTCGCCTTCACGCTTCTCCCGCAGCCGCAGCCTGCCCTCACTCGCATCATTCGCGTCTATCCGACGTCGCCGACGAACGGCCTCCGCATCAGCTTCCCGTCGGAAACCTTCGTGCAAGTTCAGGACCCGACCTTGCAGGCGCTGCCGGCCGCTTGGTCCACGCAAATCATCGGCAGCTCCGGTTGGCCAGGCTACGCCGAATATAGAAACGGAGTTTTCGGCCTGAGCACCCGCACGAGCCGTTTCGGCTGGGGCCACCAGACCGACTCGCTCCGTTTCGTTTCGGTGCCCGTGGCCGGCGATTGCACGCTCACCGCGCGCATCGCCTATGCGGCCGACGCGATGAATCCCGCCGCGCTGCCCGGGCTGATGTTGCGCGCCTCCCTGGCGGGCAACTCCGCCATGCGCGCCGTCATGATGCCCTCGGCCACTCAGGTGGTGCAGGTCACCCGCGCTGCGACCAACGCCCAGGCTTCGACCAACACCGTCAGCGTCTCCGGCGGCTACGCCTGGCTGCGCGTCGTGCGCTCCGGCAGCAACGTGAGCACCTTCCGCTCGTCCAACGGCAGCACCTGGGCGCAGGTCGGCACCACCGCCGCGCTGCCGCTCTCCACCACCGCCTACGTCGGCCTCTTCCTCTCGACGAACACCGATCCCGACAAGCTCGCCAATCCCGGCTACGCGCAGTTCGACAACGTCACGCTCGAGGCGACCTTGACCGCGCCGGCCTCGTTCACCGCCGCGCCCGGCGCGCGCCCCGGCGAGATCGCGCTCGCCTGGGCCGCCGTGCCCGGCGCCTCGAGCTACGAGGTGCAGCGCGGCACGGGCGCCGGCGCCGGCTTCGCCACCGTGGCCACCGTGCTCGGAGCCTCCGTCGCGCACGCCGACGGCGGCCTCGTGCCCGGCGTCACTTGCCACTATCGCGTCCGCGCCTTGAGCGCGGACGCCCAGTCCGCCTTTTCCACGGAGGTGTCGGCCCAGCCGTTCCTGCCCGAGGGCTACCTCGGCTGGCGCTACACCTGGTTCACCACCAACGAGGCCGCCGGCCTCGCCGCCGACGCCGCCGACCCGGAAGGCGATGGCGTGCCCAACCTCGCCGAATACGCCAGCGGCGGGGCGCCTCACGATCCCGACGGCGTCGGCGGCGTCGAGGTCGGCACCATGCGCGCGGGCGCCGACGAGTTTCTCACGCTCACCTTTGTGCGCGACACCGCCGCGACCGACGTCACCCACGTCGTCGAGTGCGCCGACGATCTCGGCGGGCCGTGGAGCGGCTTCGACCCGCTGCGCCCCGCGCGCCAGCTCTCGGTCTCGGCCGAAACGCCCTCGGCCGGGCGCGAGACGATCACAGTGCGCGACGATCAACCGCTCTCCGCCACGTCGCGTCGCTTCATGCGCCTGCGCCGCGCCTGGCAGGACCCGGTATGGCGCGCGTTCTCCACCGGCTTCGAGGAGGAGGCGGGCGACTACCTGCTCAACTCTTCCCTCGGCGGCCGCACCGACCACTCCTCCGGCACCAGGTGGAGCGTGCCCGCCGGCTGGGCCGGCGCCGGCACGATCAGCCCCCTTAACCCCGCGACCGGAAGCCGCGCCTGGCGTATCCACGATGCCACGACATCCGGCGCGATCGGCGCCACGCTCGACACGGGCCCGGCGGTCGCGGGTTTCCTCTCCGTCCGCCCCTGGACCTTCCGCGTGTCCTTCTCGCTCGTCGCCTTGCCCGTCCCCGCCACCGAGAACCAGTTCGCCATCGCCCTCGGCCAGGCCACCGCGAGCGCCACCGGCAAGCAGTGGCTGCGCTTCCTCTACAGCAACGGCGATCTCAACCTCATGGTCCGAAGCGCCGGAGCCGCCGGCAACACGAGCGCGACGCAGACCGCGGTGACCGTCGGTCGCTACACCGACTTCGCCGGGCTGGGCGAATACATCACGCTCACCCTCGGCGTCGATCCGATCGGCAAGCGCTACACCCACGTTCACCTCTCCGGCCCGAAGGGCTCCGCCACCCGCACCGCGCTGGTTCAGACGGTGGGCGACGGCGTGATCCCATGGGGCAACGCCACCACCGGTGATCCGGCCGCCCACCTGCTTATCAACAGCACCACCCCTGTTATGCTCACCCTCGACGTGGACGACATCCACATTGGCGCGCTCGGGCCCGAATCAGCTCCCTGACCTTCCGCGGACGACAGAAGCCATGACGACGACAGACCACACGATCCCGGTCCTGCGCAAGGCGCTCGCGGTCCTGCACGCGGTCGCCTCGCCGGACGGCCCCACCAGCACGAAGGCGATCGCCTCCACGCTCGGCTTCTCCCCCTCGACGACCTACCGCATCCTGCGCACCTATCTCGCCGAGAACTGGCTGCGGCCGGCGGAGCAGGGCGGGCACAAGCTCTCCTTCGGCCTGCTCCCGATCGTGGAGCCGCTCGTCATGCCGGAGGTCGTCGCCCGGGCGGCGCACAAGCCGCTGCTCGAGCTCGCGGAGGCAACCGGCCTGCTGGCCAAGCTTTCGGTGCGCGACGCCGACCAGGCGGTGACGGTCTTTCGCGCCGGCAAGCCGCCGCCGGGCGGCGTGCGCGGCTCGGGCGACTCGACGCCGCTCGTGGTCGGCGCGGCCGGCGCCGCCCTGCTCAGCGGGCTGCCCGCCGCCGGTCGCCGGGAGTTGATCGCGCGCGCGCCTCGGGAGTGCTGGAGGCGCCAGCAGCCCGGCGACGTGTTGCGCCGGCTCAACGCCATCGTGGCGCGCGGCTACTGCGCGGATTTCGGCGGCTTCCACCCGGAGATCGCCGCCCTGGCCGCCCCGCTCGCCGACCCGCGCGGCCGGGTGCTCGGCGCCCTCAGCATCGTGGGCCCGGCCCGTCAGGTGAAGGCCGAGACCGCGGTGCTGGCCGAAAAGCTCGTCATCGCGGCCGCTCGCTGCCGCGCCGTCCTCGAAGAATCCGTCCCCTTTCCGCATGATCTCGAACCCTGAAACCAAATCCATCGCGCATCGCGTCGCCGACATCCCGAAAACAAACGGCCTGCTCCGCGCCGGCCACCTCGACCGCGCCGCGGGCTTCCTGGCGCTGGCCGAGACGCATCGCGGCATGAGCTTCGGTTATCTCGCGCGCCGCGGCTACTACGCCTCGCCCGAGGGCCTCGCGCAGGTGGACCGCATGGCCGCGCTGGGCGTCACGTGGGTGGCGCTGATGGTGAGCGTCATGCAGGACACGTTCACCAGCACGCGCCTGTATCAGGATTTCGAGTTCACGCCGGAGGACCGCGAGGTCGAGGCGATCATCGCGCGCTTCCAGGAGCGCGGCGTCCGCGTGATGTTGAAGCCCATGGTCGAGTGCCACGACAGCTCGTGGCGCGGCCGCATCAACTTTCCCGACGGCGACCAGCAGATCCAGGGGCGGGTGACGCCCTACTGGGACACCTGGTTCGAGAGCCTGCGGCAGAGCGTGCTTCACTATGGGCGCATGGCGCAGCGCACCGGCTGCGAGATGTATTGCATCGGCTGTGAGCTTTTCGGCGCCGAGCAGGCCTTCAACAACGCGCGCTGGGCCCGCGTCGTCGCCGCGGCGCGAGAGGTTTACCTGGGGCCGATCTGCTACGACGTGCAGCCGCCCACGCTGCTCGAGCTGGCCGAGCCGCCCGCCTGGCTGAGGGCCCTGGACGCGGTGTGCATCAGCTACTACTCGTCCGCGGCCGACGCGCCCGGCGCGAGCGCCGAGCAGATGGTGGAGAAACTTCGTCCCACCGTGGAGATTCTGCGGCGCGCCTCCGAGAAGCTCGGCGGGCTTCCCATCATCTTCGGCGAGACGGGCTGCCGTTCGGTCTCGGGCGGCGCCATCGTGCCCAGCGAATACAAGAACACCGGTCCCTACGCGCCGAAGGAGCAGGCGAATTTTCTCGAGGCGATGTGCCGCCTCTTTTGGGACCAGCCCTGGTGGCTCGGCTTCTATTGGTGGAAGTGGGAGGAGCAGCAGCACCGCCCGCACTACCACGCCGACCCCGCCGGCGACGCGGGCTTCACGATCCAGGGCAAACCCGCCGCGGAGGTGATGCGCCGTTGGTTCGCCAAGCCGGAGACCTCCCGCCGCGCGCGCCACGTCTGATCCCGGGGATTCCGGGCTCCGCGCGACGGCGTCCCCCGCCTCCGCGTCCGCGCCGAAAGGCGGGCGTGGAGATGCGGCGCGGCGCCAATCAATTTCCTCTAATGGAAAACAGAATCCTAATATGAAATTGAACCTCGCCCGGCGCCGGACATGGATACCGGGGCCGTCCCGCCCCTTTCACCCGAACGTCCCCTTCAGCAAATGAGCGAACACACGATACCCGTGCTGCGGAAGGCGATCGAGCTCCTCCGGGAGATCGCCGCTGGCGGCGAGACCACGACCAAGGCCCTGGCGCATCAGGTCGGGGTGCCGCACACCACGACCTACCGCATCCTCCAGACCCTGCTTCAGGAGGACTGGGTCCGCCAGACGGGCGGCGGGCGACACGAGTTGTCCTTCGGGCTGCTGCCCCTGTTGCAGCCGCTGGTGCGGCACGAGCTGCTGGTCGAGACGGTGCGGCCCTTCCTCGCCGGGCTTTCGACCGAGACCGGGCTGGCGGCCAAGCTTTCGGTGCGCCAGGGCGGCCACGCGGTGGCCTTGCTGCGCGCGGAGTCGCCGCGCGAGACGTCCATCTCCGTGCGCGTCGGCGCGTCCTTCCATCTCGCCCTCGGCTCCTCCGGCGCGGCGCTGATCTGCGATCTTTCCCCGGCGGAGCGCCGGGCCCTGCTGGAGCGCGCGCCGAAGGAGTGCTGGGAACACCAGACCGCGGCCGATGTGGAGGCGCGCGTGGCGGAGTGCCGCCGCACCGGCGTCTGCGGCGACTTCGGCGGCTTCCGGCCGCATGTGCACGCGATGTCCGCGCCGATCCGCGACCGCGCCGGCTGCGTCGTCGGCGCGATCACGCTCGTCGGATTTTCGCAGGATTTCGAGGGCAAGCTCCGCAAGGCCGTGGCGCGCCGGCTGCTCGAGACCGTGGCGCGCTGCGACCGGGCGCTGCGCGGCGGCGGCGAATTGAAGGAGGCCGCATGATCCTAGCCGATTTTCTTCCCGCCCGGCCCGACCGCTCCTGGCAACTCGCCCGCCAGATCGGCGTCAACCACGCCATCTGCAAATGCGCGCCGGAGCTGACCGGCTTGAACGCGCCCGACGACATCGACGCGCTGCGGACCATCCGGGATCGCTTCGCCGAGGGCGGGCTCAAGCTCGTGGGCCTCGAGGGCGACGAGTTCGACATGCAGCGCATCAAGCTCGGCCTGCCCGGGCGCGACGAGGACATCGCCCGCTACCAGACGATGCTGCGCAACATGGGCGAGCTCGGCGTCGGCCTGCTTTGCTACAACTTCATGGCGACGATCGGCTGGTGCCGCACCGACGTGCGCGTGCCGGCGCGCGGCGGCGCGATCACCAACCGCTTTCGCCTCGAGGAACTCGACGCGACGCCGGTGCCCGAGGCCCGGCGCGTCACCGAGGAGAAGCTCTGGGAGAACTACGAGTATTTCATCGCCCGAGTGCTGCCCGTGGCGGAGCGGGCCGGCGTGAAGATGGGCCTGCATCCCGACGATCCGCCGCTCTCGCCGCTGCGCGGGGTGGGGCGCATCCTCACCTCGGCCGACGCGTTTGCGCGGGCCATGGCGCTGAGCGATTCGCCTTCGCACGGAATCACGTATTGCCAGGCCAACTTCGTGGCGATGGGCGAGGACGTGGTGGCGACGGCGCGGCGTTTCGCCGGGCGCATCGTTTTCGTGCACTTCCGCGACGTGGAGGGCGTGCGCGAGGATTTCACCGAGACCTTCCACGACAACGGCCCGACCGACATGGCCGCGATGTTGAAGCTCTACGCCGAGCTCGGATTTCGCGGCCCGATCCGGGTGGACCACGTGCCCTCGATGGTCGGCGAGGAAGACCTCCCGCACGGCTACGCGCAGCTCGGCCGGCTCTTCGCGGTCGGCTACATGAAGGGCATCCTCGACGCGCACCGCATCCCCTATCGTTGACCCCATGAAACTTCCCGACTCCTTCGCTCTCACGGGCCGCCGCGCCCTCGTCACCGGCTCCTCGCGCGGCATCGGCGCCGCCATCGCGGTCGCGCTGGCCGAGGCCGGTGCCGACGTGGTCGTGCACCACACGGGGAACGCCGCCCAGGCGGACGAGGTCGCCGCGCGCGTCGTCGCCGCCGGTCGCCGCGCCGCCGTGGCGCGGGCCGATCTCGCCGACGCAGAGGCGCCCGCGATCATCCACGAGGCCGCGCGCAAGGCTTTCGGCGGGATCGACATCCTCGTGCTCAACGCCTCGATGCAGACGAAGAAGGCCTGGACCGACTTCACCCGCGAGGAGATCGACCACCACTACGCGGTGAACTACCGCGCCAGCCTCCGGCTCATGCAGCTCTGCGTGCCCGCCATGTCCGCCGCCGGGTGGGGCCGCGTGCTCACGGTCGGCAGCGTGCAGGAGCTCCGCCCGCATCCCGAGATGCTGCCGTATTCGTCGCTCAAGCACGCGCAGACCGCGCTCTCCACCGGACTCGCCAGGCCGCTCGCGGCCTCGGGCGTCACGTTCAACAATCTCGCCCCGGGCGTCATCCTCACCGACCGCAATTCCGAGGCGCTCTCCGACGCCGACTACGCCGCGAAGGTCCGCGCCGCCGTCCCCGCCGGCTTTTTCGGCGAGAGCGCCGACTGCGTCGGCGCCGCGCTGCTGCTCTGCTCCGACGCCGGCCGCTACATCACCGGTCAAAACCTTTTCGTGGACGGCGGCCTCGGCCTCGCCTGAACGCGAAGTCCATTTTCACGGGGTAGGGCGGGACCGCTGGGCCCGCCGTTGAAACCTCGCACACCAATCCGGACGGCCCAGCGGTCCGTCCCCGTCTGCAACATCCGATAACGCCATGTCCCAAACCAAGAACCTCAACGCCGACATCGAAGCCTACAAAAAAGAAGTGGGCATGATGAACCTCGAGAAGCTCATCGCCGCGCGCGAGACGATCTCGACCAGGGAATTTCCGATTCCGGTGAAGGAGATCCTGGCCCGCTACGAACAGCTCTACACCGGCGCGATCAGCGACGTGTTGCGCGAGTTCGCGCTGCTGGACCAGGCGCTGCCGGGCCACCTGAAGCCGCTGCGCCCCGAGCGCACCGTCGCCGGCCTGGCCTTCACCGTGAAGAGCGCGCCGAACGTGAAGATCACCGGCGAGATGACCTTTCGCACGCAGATGCTCACCGAGCTCAAGGGCGACACCCTCGTGGTGTGGGACACCTCGGGCGACGAGCGCGCCACGCTTTGGGGCGGGGTGATGACGGCCACGGCGGTCGGCCTCGGCGTGAAGGGCGCGATCATCGACGGCGGCATCCGCGACACGCATCAGATCCTGGAGAAGGATTTCCCGGTGTTCTACAAGCACCGCATCCCGAACGGCTCGCTCGGCCGCTGCCTGATCACGCATTACCAGATTCCGATCAAGATTGGCGACGCGGTGATCCGCCCCGGCGACGTGGTGGTGGGCGACATCGACGGCGTGGTGGTGGTGCCGCGCGACCTGGCGATGGACGTGCTGCTGCGCGCCGAGGAGATGAAGTCGAACGAGAAGAAGATCTTCTCCTGGGTGGCCGAGGGCCAGACGATCCACCAGATCAGCGAAAAGGGCGGCTACTTCTGAGCCGGGACCCACGGTCAGCGAGGTTGGGCGCGTCATTCCGACGCGTTGAGCGGCAGCCGCTCCAACCGGCGCGTCGGGACAACGCGTTCCACTTCGGAGGCGTTCAGCCCGCCGTCTTCTCTTTCAAGGTGAAGACGGTGAGGCCGGCGAGGGCGGGGACGCGGCCGGGCAGGATCAGGCTGGCGAGGTAGCCGACGCAGACCGTCGCCAACGTGCCGAAGGCGCCGTAGAGACAGAAAGTGATGCCGCAGTTGCCGCGCAGCCACTAGACGAGCGCCATGCCGAAGACGAACCCGATCAGGGTGCCGGTCTGGTGCGTGCGGCGGGTGAGCAGGCCGAGGGTGACGATGCCGATGAGGTTGGTGACGAGGATGGCGAGGTCCCAGATCGCGCCCATGGTGGCGTTGGCCATCCAGAGCGCGGTGGCGATGCCGGCGAGGCCGGAGAGCGTGGTGCCGCGACCGAAGAGAAGGGTGGAGCGGTCGGAGGCCGCTGGCTTGAAGCGCTTGAAGAAATCCTGCGTGACGATGTCGGAGACGGTGTAGTTGCAGCTTGAGATCGTAGACATCGTGACGGCGAACACCACGCCGGAGGCGCCGGGCGGGAGCTGTTGCGCGATGAAGAAGGGGTAGATGCAGTCGAGCTTCCTTACGGAGCTGAGGGCGGCGGCGTTTTCCCGGTAGAAAAGAGCACCGCGCCGAGGCCGAAGAGGAGGAGGTTCAGCGGCACGGCGACGACGAGCTGCGCGGCCGCCGTCGCTTTTCAAGACGCGGACGGGCCCTGAGCGAGCGCGTTAAACGGACGGCGCACGAAGGCGCGGGGATCGTGCTCGAAGGCGGGGGCGGGCGGCGGCAGACCGAGCCGGCGATGCGTGCGTGCGACCACGAGGTGCAGTTGCCAGGTGTGGTCTTGCGCGACGGACGCGCCGGTATCGTTGGCCAATCTTTTCTGCGGCTCGCCGCGGAGCGTGCGCCAGAGCGAGCGCGAGGGCGGCAGCACGGGGTCGGGCGGCGGGGAGGCGGTGAGCGCCTCAAGCGCCGCCACAAGATCCGGCTCGGCGCCGAGATCGGCGGCGAGGCGCTCGAGCGTGAGCGCGAGCGTGGTGCGGACGTTGAGCGGGAGGTCCGGCGTCGTGGCGAGCGCGCGGAGCGCCGGTAGGCAGCGGGCCGAGCCCACGCGGCGCAGAAGCAGCGCGGCCTGCAACCAGAAGGGCAGGTCGATGCATTGCGCGAAGGCGCCGACGACGGGTTTCTCTTCCGGCGTGGGGCCGACCTCGCGTCGCTCGAGCGCGGCGATGAGGCGCGGCTCCGCGCTCGCCTCGCCCCACATCGCGAGCAGCGCGGCGGCATAGAAGGAGACACGCTCCGAGCCGGACGCGAGGCGCTCGCGCACGGCGGTCTCGTGGCGGGCGTGATCGCGGAAGAGGTGCCAGAGGTGCATGCCCGGCAGCCCGCGATCGAGGGCCTCGAGCAGCGCGGCGGCTTCGGGCGCGGCGGGCTCGGCCGGTGCGGCCTTCGCCCCGCTCGCGACGAGGGCGGCTTGGAGCGCGGGCAGATCGACGCCGCGCGAGCCCGTGCCCCGGGCGGCGGCGAGGGCGGCGGCGATGCCGGCGGCCTCGCCGAGGCGTTGCATGTCGCGCTGCATGCGCAGGCCGTAGGCGGCGTCCACCGCGATGCCGGCGGCGCGGCAGGCCACCCAGACGTTGTCCAGGCCGCGGGGGAGCATCATGCGGTAGGGCATCTCGCAGTGCAGCGGGGTGCGGAAGCCGCGGCAGGTCCAGTAGTAGAAGGCGAGCTCGTCGGTCTCGAACTCGTAGTCCACCGAGTGGGTGTCGGCCACGGTCTCGGCGTCGCCGACGGAATCCTCGAAACGCGCGCCCTCGACGAGGTCGGAGAGCGTGACGAGCCGGTCGGTCTCGATCTGGCGCGATTGACGGAGGCCGATCCAAGGCGAGATCGCGAAGGGCCGCTCGGCGTGCGTCCAAGGAGCGCGATGATGCTGCGCGATGCCGAGCAGGCGGGCGCGGGTGAGGTCCTCGGCGTCGGTGGGGTCCACCCAGCCGGCGTCGAAGTTGCAGGAGCGCGTGACGGGGCGGCCGTCTTTGGCGCCGAGCGAGAAGACGGACTGGCTGTAGGAGAGCGTGCGCCCGTCGCCGGGGCGGCCCTCGACGAAGCTCGCGCCGGCGAAGGCCGCCAGATCGCCGTCGCCGGTGCCGTCGATGAAGGCGGCGGCGGGCAGGCGCACGAGGCGGCCGTTGATCACGGCGAGCGCGGAGGAGACGCGCCCGGCGGCGTCGCGCTCCACGCCGGCGAGGAAGGCGTCGCCGACAAACTCCGCGCCGGCCTCGGCGAAGAGGGTGTGGAGCGCGATGCGTTTCGCCTCGTGGTGCCAGACGTGGAGCAGCGCGGGGGCGCCGTTGAACAACGAGGAGAGTTCGCGCGTGCGCTCGTCGATCTCCGATTGCAGGCCGCCCTTCGCGCCGTGGAAGTAGCCGCAGATGCCGGCGCCGGTGCCGACGCCGCCGGGCAGCGAGGTGAAGTCGATGGCGCGCACGCGGGCGCCG
>JAUWBD010000032.1 GCA_030605125.1 Verrucomicrobiota bacterium
GGTCGTTTTCGGGTGGCTTTTTCGGGGCGTGCTCCTTGCGTCGGCGGCAAATGTCCAGCGCGCCTTCGCCCGTCGATCTCATCGCCAACGCCGCCGCGCAGTTTGGCGGTCGCCCCTCCTGGGACGATTACTTCATGGCCACCGCCGTGCTGCTCTCGACCCGCAGCCCCTGCGAGCGCCTCCACGTCGGCTGCGTGATCGTGAGCGCCGGCGCCCGCAAGAACCGCATCGTCGCCGCCGGCTACAACGGTTTCCTCCCCGCCACGCCGCACACCTCGCGGGTGCGCGACGGCCACGAGCAGGCGACGGTGCACGCCGAGCAAAACGCCATCGCCGACGCCGCCCGCCGCGGCAGCTCCGTCGAGGGCTGCACCGCCTACGTCACCCACTTCCCCTGCATCAACTGCGCCAAGATCCTCGCCGCCTCCGGCATCGCCGAGGTGCGCTACCGGCAGGACTACAAGAACGACCCGCTCGTCGCCCCGCTGCTCGCCGACGCCGGCGTGCGGATCGTGCAACTGTAGTTGCAGCTGGCCTGCTTCACCCCATTTTCATTCCCCATGCGTTCGCAGCCCTCGAATGACGACGGCTCGCTGGCGGGATCGCTCCTGCTGGCCCACCCGGTCCTGCGCGACGAGACCTTCCGCCGCACCGCCATCCTCATGTCGGCCCACGACGAGCAGGGCGCGATGGGCGTCGTGTTGAACCGCCCCATGCACAAGCGCCTCGGCGAGCTCGGCGGCGACTTCGCGCTCGGCCCGCTCTCCGAGGTGCCGGTCTTTGACGGCGGCCCCGTGGAAAAGCGCCAGCTCATCCTCTGCGCCTGGCGTCCGCACCCCGCCGGGGATGGCGACGGCGACAGCCTGCAACTGCTCTTCGGCATCGACCCGGAGCGCGCGGCCGAGCTCGCGACGGAGGACGGCGTGCAACTGCGCGCCTTCCTCGGCTACGCCGGCTGGAGCGGCGGCCAGCTCGAGGGCGAACTGGCGCGCGACACCTGGGTCGTGGCCGACCTCGAGCCGCAAATCATCCAACACCGTCCGGATGAGACGCTTTGGCGGTGCGCCTTGAGCGATATCGACCCGCAGTGGCGCCTGCTCGCCGGCGAGCCCGACCACCCGGAGCGGAACTAGGCGTCGCCCGCCTTGGCCGCGGTGCCGCGCGGGCGGTGTGAAATCAGGTCGTTTACCGAAATTCCGTTTGACACCCCCCACGGCCAATCGGTGTGTTCTTCCTTTTTATGAAAGTTGTCTCCTCCATCAAATCCGCGAAGAAGCGTCACCCCGACTGCCAAGTCGTGCGCCGCAAGGGCCGCATCTACGTGATCAACAAGACCGACCCGCGCTACAAGGCGCGCCAAGGCTAAGTCGCAGCCGGCCAAGAGCCACCCAATCCATTTTACATCATGAAAGCCGAAGGCCATCCCACCCTCAACAACGTCTGCTTCCTCGACGTCGCCTCGGGCAAGAAGTTCCTCACCAAGTCCACGATGAAGTCCAACCGCAAGGAGACCATCGATGGCGTCGAATACTTCGTCGTCGTGCGCGACGTGACCATGGATTCGCACCCCGCCTACACCGGCGAGAAGCGCATCGTGGACACCGCCGGTCGCGTGGAGAAGTTCACCACCAAGTTCCGCCGCGGCACCGCCGCCAAGAAGTAAGGCCCGCGCCGCTTCGTCGCGTTTCCCCAACCCGCCGCGCTCTCCGGAGCCGGCGGGTTTTTCGTGCCCGCCCTCGATGGCGCGGGCTTTCTCTGGAGGGACGCCGTCCCCGGCGTCCGCAGTCGGCGAGCGAGGTCGGCAGCCAATGCGCGGCCGCGGGCGGCGAGGACGCCGCCCCTCCAAATCACTCGCCGCCGAAGTCCACCAGCACGCCCGTGGCGTTGTCGTTGCCGCCCTTGGCGAGGGCGTCGGCCACGAGGGCGGCGAGCGTCACGGCCGGGGCGCGGCCTTCGCCGAGGTGGCGCGCGATCAAATGGTCGCCGAGCATGCGGGTGATGCCGTCGGAGCACACGAGCAGGCGGTCGCCGGCTTGTAACGAATAATTGGATACGCGGATCTCGAGCGCCATGGGCTGGCCGATGCAGCGGGTGAGGGCGTTGCGGTAGCGCTCGTCGAGGTGCACGTCCTCGCCGCGGGAGCGGCGCAGGGCGACGTCGTGCTCGACGGTGTCGTCGATGGTGAGCTGGCGCAGGCGCCCTTGGCGGAAGAGGTAGGCGCGCGAGTCGCCCACGCTGGCGATGCGGACCGTGCCTTGCTCGACGAGGGCCGCGGTGAGGGTGGTGCCGAGCCCGGTGTCGGGCGCGAAGCGTTGGCCGAGGGCGATGACCTCGCGGTTGGCGGCGCCGAAGGCGCGGGCGAGGTCGATCGCGAGGCCGGCCTCGCGGGCGAGGCGGGCCTCCTTGAGGAGCGTGGTGATGGCGAGCTGCGCCGCCTCGGCGCCGCCCGGCAGGCCGCCGATGCCGTCCGCCACCGCGTAGAGTCCGAGGTCGTCCGCGCAGAGGTGGCGGTCCTCGTTTTCGGTGCGAACGAGGCCGATATCGGTCTGGGCGGCGGAAATCAACGGCATGGACGAAACGTTGACCGTAGGGGCTTCGCCCTGCGCTTCAAGGCCCGCGTGCATGGCGGGCGAATTTGGAGTGCGGAGCCTCGGCTCCGCTCTGGACGGGCCGCCTCGGCGGCTCGCCGCGTCGTTTCCCCTTGCGGCGAGCCGAGGCTCGCCGTCGAAAGCGAAGCCGAGGCCTCGCACTCCAAAACGCCTCACACGTAGGGCTGGAAAACCTCCACGCGGTTGGTGCGGTTGAAACGGATGTGCCGCGTCTGGGGCAGGCAGGCGAGGAACTGGCGGCCGTAGGCCTTTTGCAGCACGCGCGAATCGAGGATCGTCACGAGGCCGCGGTCGCGTTGGCTGCGGATCAGGCGGCCCACGCCTTGGCGGAAGGTCATGAGGGCGTCGGGCAGCGTGATCTCGTTGAAGGGATTGCCGCCGCGTTCGCGCACGTGCTCGGTGCGGGCCTCGAGCACGGGGTGGGTGGGCACTTGAAAGGGCAGGCGGGTGATGATGACCTGCGAGAGCGAGTCGCCGGGCACGTCGATGCCGGTCCAGAAGGACTCGGTGCCGAAGAGCACGCCGTCGCCGGCCTCGCGGAGCAGGCGGGCGAGCTCGGTGCGCGAGACGTCGCGGCCCTGCATGAAGAAGGGCCGGTGCGCGCCGCGGTAGATCGGCTCCACGATCTCGGCCACGCGCTGCATGTCGGCGTAGCTGGTGAAGAGCACGAGCGAGCCGCCGGTGGTGCGGCGGGTGCAAAAATCGATGTGGTCGGCGAGGACGTCGAGGGCGAGGCGCGCCTCCTCGCGGGTGGGCAGCGGCACGTCGGCGGCGACGAAGACGCGCATGTTTCGGGCGAAATCGAAGGGCGAGTGCTGGATCTCGGCGCGCACGCGCGGGCCGCCGATGCGCGCGAGGAAGGGCCGCATGTCGTCGGCGATGGCGAGCGTGGCGCTGGTGAAGACGACCGCGGTCTGGCGGTCGAGCAGCGCCTCCTTCAGGTGCGGGGCGATGTCGATCGGCGCGGAGCGGAGCGCGATCACGGTCTGGCGGCGGCCGGTGCGTTCGAGCCAGTAAACGTTGTCGTCGGGCTCGGCGAGGGCGAGGAAGCGTTTGATGCCGAGCTGGGCGGTGCGGAGTTTGCCGGCCTGCTCGAGCAACTCCTCGCGCTCGCGGCCCTCGTCGAACTTGTCGGCGCGGGTGCGCACGGCTTTTTGCAGGGCGAGGAGCGGACCATCGAGCCAGGATTCGGCGCAGTTTTCGTGACGGATGCGGACGATCGCTTGGTTGAGCAGGTAGTTTTCCTGGAGGGCGGCGAAAAACTGGTGGTTGGCCTCGAGCGCGTCGGCGACGAGCTGGCGTTCCTCGAGCGAGCCGAGTTTGGAGAGCAGGCCGCGGCGGGTCTTCGGGTTGTAGAGGTGGCGCAGCATGCGGTCGATGCCGTAGCTGCTGAGGCGGAGGCCGAAGTAGTCGGTGGCGACCTCGGGCACGGTGTGCGCCTCGTCGAGCACGACGAGGTCGTCGGGAAACAGCACGCCCTTCTCGGCCGATCCGTGGGCGGCGGCGCCGCCGGCGGCGACCAGCGCGAAGAGCAGCGAGTGGTTGACGATGATGAGGTGGGCGGCGCGGATGCGGGCCCGGGCTCGCTGGTAGGGGCACTTTTCCGGGTCGCAGTATTTGCGGGCGCAGGAGGAGGAGTCGGCGTTGACCATCTCCCAGACGTCGGGGTGGGGCGCGGGCGAGAGTTCGTGGCGGAGGCCGTCGGTGGTGGTCTCGGCCCAGGCGGCGATGCGCTGCAACTCGTCGTGCTCGGGCGTGGCGAAGAGCTCGTGTTTGTCGCGCAGGGCGGTGGCGAGGCGCGAGGTGCAGAGGTAGTTGGCCTTGCCGACGAGGACGGCGGACTTGAAGTCGGCGTAGCGGGCGGTGGCGGGGTCGGCCTTGAAGACGCGGCGGCAGAGGGGCACGTCCTTGCGGTCGAGCTGCTCCTGGAGCGCGATCGTGTGGGTGGAGACGATGAGCTGCCGCTTGTGGTCGTGGGCGTGGATGATGCCGGGCAGCAGGTAGGCGAGGGATTTGCCGACGCCGGTGCCGGCCTCGAAGACGAGCGGCGTGTCGTGCGCGACGGCGTCGGCCACGGCCGCGGCCATGCGGGCCTGTTGGGGGCGGTGCTCGAGCCGGAGCGTGTCTTGCAGGATGCCGCCTTCGCCGAAAAGTTTGGCGGCGAGTTCGGGCGCGAGGGTGGGCGGCGGCGCGGGCGGGGCGTCGTCGTGGTCGGAGTCGGGCGGGAAAGGGGAGCTGTCGTCGCGCAGGCCGATCATCGGGCGGAAGCGGTGAAGTTGAGAAATGCGGCGGGAGAGTCCAATGACCAAAACCGCCGGGCATAGGGCAAAACCTGCGCGGACTTGGTGGTTGATCGTCTGCTCTCGAAGCTGCTCATTGATCGAAACCTATGAAAAACACGTTCCGCACGCCCTCCGCCAGGACCTTCGTTCTCCTCGCCGCCATCGCGGGGACCGTGCTTGTCGGCGGCTGTGGCGGCGGCGAGCGGACCCAGGTCGCGGGCCGGTCCGAGTTCGAGGAGGTGAACCGCCAGCTCACCACCAAGTCGGGCGGAGTGGCCTACGGCGCCACACCCGAAACGCTCGCGGCGGCGACGCAGTTCGCTGCGGCGATGAAGCAAATGCAGTCGATGATGTTCAGCGGCGGCAGCGGCAAATCCTTCGCCACCGGCGGCGACTTCCTCACCGTGGTGGTGCAGAAACCGGACGCGGTGATCGTGCTCTGCCACGTGCCCGAACTGCGCAACTACAAGACCAAGGAGGTGCGCAATTCGCTGTCCCAGATGGCGTGGATCGTCGCGCAAAAATCGGTCGCGGGTCTGCCCGGAGTGAGCGGCGAGACGAAGCTGGTGGTCGGCCTGCGCGGTGTCGCGGCCTACGGCCCGATCTGGGAGGGCAAGCTGGGTGGCGAGGCGACCGCGAAAAACGACGGTGGCGGCGACCGTGAGCGGCTCTATCCCTATTTCGCCCCCGCGGCGGCTCCGGCGCCGACGGAGCCGAGCTCGACCGCGGCGACCGGGCCCGCCTAGGCTTGAGGCGCGGGCCGCGCAGCGGCGGTCTTGCTGAGTCATGGCGGCGTGGCATCGTCGATTGCATAATTCGATGCAGACCCCTTGGACCGAGACCCTGGCGGAGTTTTTGCGCAGCGAGCCCGGCGTGGGCGCGGTGCGCATCGATGCCGGGGCGCGGCGCGTGCAGGTGGCCACGCTCGGGCCGGTGGATGTCGAATCGCTGCGCGCCCGGCTGGAGGAGACGCTCTCGGCCATCGAGACCGAGCTCGACACCGGCGGCGCGGGGGAGGCGGCGGCCCCCGCCGGGTTCACCCTCACGCGCGAGGGCAGCGTGGTGCAATTGGCCGGTCCCGCGTGCGAGACCGCGCCGAAGCTGTGGCGTTGGAAGGAGTATGAGTGGCCGGAGAGCGGGGCGGGCGAGCCCGGCGCCGAGGGGCACGAGCGGGAGGACTGGCGCGAACTAGCCGCCTACGCCGGCGCCTGCGGCGTGCTCGGGCTGGCGGGCTGGGGCGTGAAACTCGCGGGCGTCGGGCCCGCCTGGCTCGCGCCCGCGCTCGGCGGCGCGGCGCTGGTGGCGGGCGCCTGGGATGCCGCGAAAGATTCCTGGGAAAACCTGCGGCGCGCGAAGCTCGACATCCACTTTCTCATGCTCGCGGTCGCGGTCGGCGCCACGCTCATCGGCGCCTGGGGCGAGGCCGTGCTGCTGTTGTTCCTCTTCTCCGCCTCGGGCGCGATGGAGGCCTATGCGGACGAGCGCACGCACCGCGAGGTGGACGCCTTGCTCAAGGCCGCGCCGAAACAGGCCACGCTGGTGGAGCGCGACGGGCGCGAGCGCGTGGTGCCGGTCGAGGAGGTCGGCATCGGCGACCTTGTGCGCGTGAAGCCCGGCGAGGCCTTTTGCGCCGACGGCGTGGTCGAGGCTGGCGAGAGCGGCGCGGACGAATCGGCGCTCACCGGCGAGTCCGTGCCGGTGGAGAAGGCGCGCGGCGACCAGGTTTTCAGCGGCACGATCAACGTCGGCGGCACGCTCGATTGGCGCGTCGCGCGACTGCCCGCGGAGAGCACGCTGCAAAAAATCATCCGCCTCATCCACGGCGCGCAGCGGCTGCGCGCGCCGAGCCAGCGTTTCACCGACAAGTTCGGCACGGGCTACACTTGGCTCGTGCTCGGCGTCTGCGCGACGATGTATCTCGTGTGGTGGCTCGCGCTCGGGCTGGAGCCCTGGCGCGACACCGCGGAGGCCCCGTCGGCCTTCTACCGCGCGATGACGCTGCTCGTGGTGATGAGCCCCTGCGCGCTCGTGCTCTCGATCCCGTCGGCCATCCTCGCGGCCATCGCCTGGGGCGCGCGGCGCGGCGTGCTCTTCCGCGGCGGCGCGGCCGTGGAAAAACTGGCCGAGGTCAACGTGATCGCGCTCGACAAGACCGGCACGCTCACGACCGGCGAACTCGTCGTCGAGGCCTACGAGAGCTTCCCCGCCGGCCGCGAGCGCGAGCTGATGGAGCTGGCCTACGCGCTCGAGTCGCGTTCGGAGCATCCGCTGGCGCGCGCCATCGTGCGTGACGCGAGGGCGCGAGGCGTCGCCGAGCTGGACGTGGAGGGTTTCGCCTCAATGACCGGGCAGGGCGTGCGCGGACGCGTGCGCGGCGCGAGCGTGATGCTCGGCCGCCGCGAACTGCTCGAGAAGGGGCCGTTGAAGGACTGGGCCGAGAAGCTGCCGCCCTCCGCGGCGGAGTTTGCCGAGGTGTGGGTGGTGGGGCCGGATTTTCTCGGACGGGTGTTGCTGCGCGATGCCATCCGCCTCGAGTCGGCGCCGGTGCTCGCGAGCCTGCGGCGCGAAGGGCTGCACACGGTGATGTTGACCGGTGATCGCCACGCCACGGCGGCCGCCGTGGGCGCGGAGCTGGGGCTCGACGAGGTGCGGGCCGGCCTCTCGCCGGCGGAGAAGGTGCGCGCGATCACCGCGCTCAAGGCCGGCGGCGCGCGCCGCGTGGCCATGGTCGGCGACGGCGTGAACGACGCCCCGTCGCTCGCCGCCGCCGACGTGGCGATCGCGATGGGCGCGCGCGGCAGCGACGCCGCGCTCGAGCAGGCGGAGATCGTGCTGATGCATGATCGCATCGAAAACGTGCTCGCGGCCTTCGAGCTGAGCCGCCGGGCGCGCGCCGTCATCCGCCAGAATCTCGCCATCTCGCTCGGCGTGGTGGTGGTGATGGCCGCCGCGAGCATCGTCGGCGTGGTGCCGCTCGGCGTCGGCGTGGTGGCGCACGAGGGCAGCACGGTGCTGGTGTGCCTGAATTCGCTGCGGCTCCTGCGCGGCGGGGCACGGCGTTTGCGAAACGGCTAAAACGAGCCTTGGTGATCGGCACCATGCACTTACCCCCTGTCTCGCCGGTCTCGCGTCGCGAAGCGTTGAAGTTGACCGGAGCCGTGGTGGCCGTGGCCGGTCTGGCGTTGGGAGCAGCCTCTTCGCTTCTGGCCGCAAGCCTGTCCGGCGCGCAGCCGGGGTTTTATCGGTTTCGCGTCGGCGCGATCGAGGCGATCGCGCTGCTCGACGGCGGCTCGAGCCGGCCCGTCGGGCAATCGCCGTTTGGGGTGGGGGAGGGGACGGAGGCCCTGGCCGCCGTGCTCGATGCGGCGCTGCTGCCGACCGATCGCGTGAGCACGTCGATCAACGCCCTCTTGCTCCGCGTCGGCGGGCAACTCGTCCTCATCGACGGCGGCGGCGGCCGGCTCCTCGGCAACTCGGGCGGGCGCATGGCCGCGGCGCTGGAGGCCGTCGGCGTGAGCCCGGAGCAAATCGGCGCCATCGTGCTCACGCATGCGCACCGCGACCACTTCGGAGGACTGGTGAACGCCGAGGGCGGGGCGGCCTTTCCGCAGGCGGAGCTGTTTGTGGGGCGGCGCGAGCACGCGTTTTGGGCGGCCTCGACGGCCGACTCCGCCGCGAGCGTGAAATCCTTTTTTAAGGCCTACGAAAAGCGCACCCACCTCGTCGCCGGCGGTGATCGCATCCTTGAGGGGCTGGAGCTGCTCGACACACCGGGGCACACGCCGGGCCACCTGGCCGTGATTGTCGCCGAGGGCGACCAGCAGTTGCTCCACCTGGCCGATGTGGCCCATCACCACGTGATCTCCTTCGCGCACCCGGAGTGGCGCGTCGCCTTCGATGCCGACCACGCCCTCGCGGCCGACACCCGGCGCAAGCTTCTCGATCGCGCCGCCGTCGAGCGTCTCCGCCTCTACGGCACGCATCTGCCGTTTCCCGCGCTTGGCCGCGTGCGGCCCAAGGGCGGCGCCTTCGAGTTCGTGCCGGAGCCCTTTGTCGCGGTGTAGCCGGTGTTGCATAGCCCGCCGCGCGCAGCGGGCGGAGGCGCTTTCGCCGCGAGCTGGCGGAAACAGATCCGGAGACGAAAAACGCCGGCGTTTTTCCGCGTTCGCGATTGCGCGCGGGGCGCCCGCGGTCACCTCTCGTTTTCCGTCCAAATTCATGCGCACCGCGATCATCGGCACCGGCATCGCCGGCCTCGGCACCGCCCACTTCCTGCACCGCGCAGGCGACGACATCACGTGCTTCGGCGCCGAGGACCACCCCGGCGGCCACAGCAACACCGTCGAGGCCGCCGAGCCCGGCACGGGGCGCGCCCTGCCCATCGACACGGGCTTCATGGTCTTCAACCGGGTCACCTACCCGCTGCTCTGCCGGCTCTTCGACGAATTGCAGGTGCCGGTGAAGCGCACCGACATGAGCTTCGCGGTCAAGGACACCGACACCGGCCTCGAGTGGTGCGGCTCCTCGCTCAACCACCTCTTCGCGCAGCGCAAAAACCTCTTCAGCCCGCGCTTCATCCGGATGCTTCTCGCCGTGAATCGCTTCAACAAGGAGGCGGTGGAGGCGCTCGCGGGAGACCCGCGGATCGAGACCGAGAACCTCGCGGACTACGTGCGGCGGCGCGGCTACGGAAAGGACTTTTGGGACCTCTACCTCGTGCCGATGAGCAGCGCGGTGTGGAGCACGCCGCCCGAGCAGATGGTCTCGTTTCCCGCCGCCACGCTGCTGCGTTTTTTCCATAACCACGGATTCCTCGGCCTGCACACGCAGCACCCCTGGTGGACGGTGGACGGCGGCTCGCGCGAATACGTGCGGCGCCTCGTCGCGCCCTTCGCCGATCGCCTCCGCCTCGGTCTCGCCGTCTCGCGTGTCGTCCGCCACGGCCCCGGCCGCGGCGTCACCGTGCTCACCGCCGACGGCGCCTCGCACGCGTTTGATCGCGTGGTGCTCGCGACCCACGGCGACCAGGCCTTGCGCCTGCTCATCAACCCCACCCGCGACGAGCAGCGCCTCCTCGGCGCCTTCAAATACCAGGCGAATGTCGCCACGCTCCACACCGACGCGAGCGTCATGCCGCGCGAGCGCCGCGCCTGGGCCAGCTGGGTGTATCAGGTTTCTCGTGACGAGCTCGGGCGCATCGTCCCCGCCACGCACTACTGGATGAACCGCCTCCAAGGCGTGAGCGAGCGCGAGCACTACTTCGTCTCGATCAACCGCCCCGAGCAGATCGACCCCGCCAAGGTGGTGAAGCGCATCGACTACACCCACCCGCTCTTCGACCTCGCCGCGCGCGCCGCGCAGCCGGAGTTGCCCGCGCTCAACGCCGCCGCCCGCGGCACCACCGAGACCTTCTTCGCCGGCAGCTACTTCCGCTACGGTTTTCACGAGGACGCCTTCATGAGCGCCGTGCAGGTCGCGGAGACGCTGCTCGGGCGGGATCCGTGGACGCCGTCCCCGACGGCCTGACGGTGTTTCACGGCCGGTCGTGGCGAGGGCCGCCGCCGCGATGCCCTCACAGCGTTTTCCGCCGCTCCTCCGGCCCGCGCTTCGGGAAAACAACGGGTGAAATTCGCCCTCTGGCGACCCTCTGTGCCAGAAGGGATTAAAAACCGACTTGGATTCGCCTGCTCGGTCCTCCGAACTGGGGCTTCCTCTTCTTTTTCCCAATCATGAAAATCTGCTGCATCGGAGCCGGCTACGTCGGCGGACCCACCATGGCGATGATCGCGCTCAAGGCGCCCGATATCCGCGTCACCGTGGTGGACCTCAACGAACGGCGGATCGCCGCATGGAACTCCGACGTGCTGCCGGTTTACGAACCGGGCCTCGACGAGATCGTGCGCGAGGCGCGCGGCCGGAATCTCTTTTTCTCCACCGACGTGCGCGGGGCCATCGCCGAGGCCGACATCGTCTTCGTCTCGGTCAACACGCCCACCAAAACCTACGGCGTCGGCGCCGGCCGCGCCGCCGATCTGCGCTACATCGAGTCGGTCGCGCGCACCATCGCCGAAGTCGCCACCACGCCCAAGATCATCGTCGAAAAATCCACCATCCCCGTCCGCACCGCGACCACCATCCAGGAGATCCTCGCCGCCCACCCCGGCGCTCCGAAGTGCCAGGTGTTGTCCAACCCCGAGTTCCTCGCCGAGGGCACCGCGGTGGCCGATCTTCAAAAGCCCGACCGCGTGTTGATCGGCGGCGAGCGCACGCCCGAGGGCGAGCAGGCCATCGAGACCCTCGTCTCCGTCTATGCCCGCTGGGTGCCGCGCGAGCGCATCATCACCACCAACCTCTGGTCCTCCGAGCTCTCCAAGCTCGTCGCCAACGCCTTCCTCGCCCAGCGCATCAGCTCCATCAACGCCATCTCCGCCCTCTGCGAGGCCACCGAGGCGGACGTGGACGAGGTCGCCAACGCCATCGGCAAGGATTCGCGCATCGGCCCGAAGTTTCTCAAGGCCTCCGTCGGTTTCGGCGGCTCCTGCTTCCAAAAAGACGTGCTCAACCTCGTCTATCTCTGCGAGCACTTCGGCCTGCCCGAGGTCGCCGCCTACTGGGAGCAGGTCGTCAAGATGAACGACTGGCAGAAGCGCCGCTTCGCCTCGAAGATCGTCAAGACCCTCTACAACACCGTCGCCGACAAGCGCATCGCCGTCCTCGGCTTCGCCTTCAAGAAGGACACCAACGACACCCGCGAATCCGCCGCGATCAACGTCTGCCGCGATCTCCTCGCCGAGCACGCCAACGTCGTCGTTTACGACCCCAAGGTCCCGGCCGACGAGATCATGAGCGACGTCTGCGGCAAGGGCTCGGCCAATCCGCGCCTCGGTGTCGCCAAGACCGCCTACGAGGCCTGCGCCGGCGCCCACGCCATCGCCATCGTCACCGAGTGGGACGAGTTCAAGGCCCTCGACTACGAGAAGATCTACGCCGGCATGCCCAAGCCCGCCTTCCTCTTTGACGGCCGCAACATCACCGATCTCGCCAAGCTCAAGGCCATCGGCTTCCGCGCCTGCGGCATCGGCAAGGCCTGATCCCGCCGCCGGGTATCCGGAAGACCACTACGCGCGCCTCAAGCCCCGCCCGACGGCGGGGCTTTTTCGTGCCCGCGCCTCGGGGGCGGGCCGCTTTGTTTTCACGGGTTCCGCGAACGCACGGGGCGGGAGCCCCATGCCTCCGTTTCGTCCGCACCACGCCGGAGCGACGGGGCTCCCGCCCCGTCGGGCTTGATAAAATGCCGCCCACCCCCATCTGCGCCCCCCGCCCGCCTCCCTCATTGGTCATTCGTCATTGGTTATTGGTCATTCCGCGCCCGACGCGGCGTCATTCCGCGCCCGCGGCGCGGCCCCCGCTTCCGCCCTTCCGCACGCAAGCCAAAATCTGCGAAAAATTTCCGGCTTTTTGCCGAGAAGCGATTTGACGGCTCGATTCTCGCTTTCCATCCCTTGTGGTGTTGGTCGCCCTCCACCACAACCCCTTGTGGTGAATGGCTTGTTAATAAGTTGCGACAACTCGGGATTGCTCGTGACTTCTGCCGCCGGTTTCCCAGTCCCGACACCAGATAATCTCCCTCCGTATTTTCGCTCTCCGCTTCCTTCTCGCGCCTTCCCCAAAGCCGCTTCTCCTCCCCGCCTCCCGTTTCCCTCCGCCTCCCCTCCACCACGCGCCCATCGCCCGCCCACGCCCATGCAGAAGACCTTCACCGTCGGTTCCAAAACCTTCCACCTCGACCAGGAAAAAGCCGAGGCCGCCTTCGCCGGCAAACGCGTCATCAACGGCCAGCAGACCATGTATTTTAATCTGCTCCCGCTGAAGTATCAGTGGGCCTACGAGCTCTACCGCAAGATGAAGGCCAACCACTGGGAGCCCGAGGACATCCCGATGGGCAAGGACATCGAGCAGTGGCGCGATCAGACCCTCGTCTCCGACGCCGAGCGCTGGATCATCCGCATGGGCATCGGCTACTTCTCCGCCGCCGAGGGCATTGTCGGCGACAACATCCAGCATGTCACCCGCGAGCTCGTCACCGCCCCCGAGCTCAAGCTCGTGCTCGGCCGCCACGCCCACGAGGAGAACATCCACGCCGACTCGCTCCTCTACATGATCAGCTCCCTCGGCATCAACCCGCACGAGTGCGAGGCCATGTTCGAGGACGTCCCCACGATCGTGAAGAAAAACGAGTTCGTGGTGAAAAACTCCCGCTCGCTCCGCCGCGACATCGATCTCACCAAGACCGAGAACAAGCAGCTCCTCGCGAAGAACATGTTCCTCTTCGGCCAGTGCATGGAGGGCACCCAGTTCTACGGCCTCTTCGGCATGATCCTCTCGCTCTACCGCCAGAACAAGTTCCGCGGCATCGGCGAGATGTTCCGCTACACCCTGCGCGACGAGTCCAACCACATCGAGGTCTTCCGCAATCTGCTCATGGACCTCGTCGAGGAGAACCCCGACATCTGGACGCCCGCCTTCAAGGAGGAGCTCCGCGCCACCATGCGCGAGGCGGTCCAGCTCGAGAAGGATTTCATCCGCGACTGCCTCCCGGTGAACGCCGTCGGCCTCGCCGTGGACGAGTTCCTCACCTACATCGACTACATCGCCGACCGTCGCCTCGAGGGTTGCGGCCTCGCGCCTCTCAACGGCGCGATCAAGAACCCGCTCCCCTGGCTCGCCGAGATGATGGACATCAAGAAGGAGCAAAACTTCTTCGAGGGCCGCGTCACCGAGTATCAAAAAGCCTCCGCCCTCACCGACGGCGTAAAGGACGACGACCTCTGAGGGCCGCAGGCCCGCCCTCGTTCTCGTTCTCTTACTCGTTCTCGAATCATCCGCTTCGCCCGCGTCTCAAGCCGCGATCCTCAAGCCGCGAGAACGAGAACGAGAAAGAGAACGAGAACGATTTTCCCCCCGCCCCCCGTCCCCTTCGCGCCCTTCGGCTCGTCCTTCGCGTCTTCGCGTTAAAAAAAACACCCCGCCCCCCCACCGCGGCCCCCATCCTGCTCACGCCGCCCGCTTTCCATCCCCGCCCCCGTCAGCCCCCCAGCCCCGTCCGTCCTCCGCCAGCCTCCGCGCGCCCCAGCGCGCTTCTAGCCCAGCTCCTCGTCTCCTCGCCCCCTCGTCTCCTCGGCTCCACCCAATCGTCTCCTCGACCCCTCGTCTCCTCGACTCTCAAAAACCAGATGAATCCCGTCCTCCAACAAGACCTCGCCCTCAAGAAGGCCACCCACACCCCCCGCGACCAGAAGCCCGCCTACGCCTGGCGCGACTGCATCCCCGCCGACACCGCCCTCCTCCCCGAGATCACCCTCCTCGCCCCCCACGGCGAGACCCGCTTCGACCTCGGCGAGATCGCCGACTCCCTCGGCCAAGCCCTCGTCAACGTCCACCTCGCCCGCGGCGAGTCCGGCAACGTCTTCTCCCCCGAGTCCAAGACCTTCGTCGGCCGCATCGTCAAGGAGGTCGCCGCCGCTCTCGCCACCGAGGCCCAGCGCAGCTCCCCCGTCCGCATCTCCCTCAACGACCTCTACCACCTCCTCGAGCGCGTCCTCGTCGAGGCCAAGGCCTACGACGTCGCCAAGAGCCTCCTCCTCAACCGCGGCCGCAAGATCGCCCACGGCGCCGGCACCGCCACCGCCGTCCGCGTCATCCGCCGCAACAAGCAGGTCGTCCCCTACATCCCGCAAAAGGTCGAGGTCGCCGTCCGCAAGGCCTTCCTCTCCCTCCAGCAGGACTCCCGCCCTGCCGTCGCCATCACCGAGGCCGTCACCACCCGCGTCCTCTCGTCGAAGCAGGCCTTCGTCCACATCGAGGAAGTCCAGGACATGGTCCAGGAAGAGCTCATGAAGTCCGGCCACTTCAAGGTCGCCGAAGCCTACATCCTCTACCGCGCCGCCCGCAACGAGGCCCGCCTCGGTGATCCGTCCTCTGGAGGGACGCCGTCCCCGGCGTCCGCGTCCGCCTCCGACGATTCGTCCGCCTCCTTGGCTTCCCAGCCGTCGATGTTCATGATCAAGAAGCCCGACGGCTCCAACGAACTCTGGACCCGCGCCGACCTCCGCGCCCGCATCGCCTTCGCCTCCATCGGCCTCGAGCTCTGCCTCACCGCCGACGAGATCGAGACCGAGCTCACCCGCTCCATCTACGACCAGATCTCCCAAAAAGACCTCGATCAGACCATCGTCCTCAACTCCAAGACCCTGATCGAAAAAGACGCCGACTTCGCCCGCTTCGCCGGCCGCATCCAGCTCACCTACATCTACGAGGAAGTCCTCGGCTGGGACATCGTCCGCGACGGCATCGCCAAGCTGAAACAGTTCCACGTCGCCGCCTTCAAGAAAGCCATCGAGCACGGCATCGCCATCAAGCGCTACAGCCCCCGCCTCCGCGAATACGATCTCGACGCGCTCGCCGCCCAGCTCGACCCCACCGCCGACCTCGAATTCGACTTCCTCGGCGTCCAGACCCTCTACGACCGCTACCTCATCATCGACAAAACCGTAAAGCCGTCGCGCCGCCTCGAGACCCCCCAGTTCTTCTGGATGCGCGTCGCCATGGGCCTCTTCCTCGACGAAAAGAAAGACCGCGAAAACAAGGCCGTCTCCCTCTACGGCCTCTACAAGAGCCGCCGCTTCTGCAGCTCCACGCCCACCCTCTTCAACTCCGGCACCCTCCACTCCCAGCTCTCCTCCTGCTACCTCTACTACGTGGACGACAGCCTCGAGGGCATCATGTATCGCGGCATCGCCGAAAACGCCCAGCTCTCCAAATGGGCCGGCGGCCTCGGCGGCTCCTGGACCGCGGTCCGTGGCACCGGCGCCTACATCGGCGGCACCAACGGCGAGTCCCAGGGCGTCATCCCCTTCCTCAAGCTCCACAACGACCAGCTCGTCGCCGTCAACCAAGGCGGCAAACGCAAGGGCTCCGGCTGCGCCTACCTCGAGTCCTGGCACAACGACATCTTCGAGTTCCTCGAACTCCGCAAGAACACCGGCGACGACCGCCGCCGCACCCACGACATGAACACGGCCAACTGGATCCCCGACCTGTTCATGAAGCGCATGGAGAACCGCCAGCACTGGACCCTCTTCCGCGCCAACGAGGTCAAGGACCTCCACGAACTCTACGGCAAGAAATTCGAGGAAGCCTACCTCCGCTACGAGCAACTCGCCGAGCAGGGCAAAATCTTCGGCCAGAAAATCGAGGCCATCGAGCTCTGGAAAAAGATGCTCTCCATGCTCTTCGAGACCGGCCACCCCTGGATCACCTTCAAGGATGCCTGCAACCTCCGCTCCCCCCAGGACCACTGCGGCGTCATTCACTCGTCCAACCTCTGCACCGAGATCACCCTCAACACCTCCAACGACGAGACCGCCGTCTGCAACCTCGGCTCCGTCATCCTCGAGACCCACCTCCGCCCCGACGGCTCCCTCGACCTCGAGAAACTCCGCGAGACCATCCGCATCGCCGTCCGCGCCCTCGACAACGTCATCGACATCAACTTCTACCCGACCGTCGCCGCCAAGACCTCCAACCTCCGCCACCGTCCCATCGGCCTCGGCGTCATGGGCCTCGCCCACGCCCTCTACCTGAAGGGCATCCCCTTCGCCTCCCAGCCCGCCGTCGAGTTCAACGACGAGGCCATGGAAGCCATCGCCTACTACGCCTACGAAGCCTCCGCCGACCTCGCCGCCGAACGCGGCACCTACTCCACCTACCAAGGCTCCAAGTGGTCGCGCGGCCTCCTCCCGCAAGACACCATCGACCTCCTCGCCGAGGAGCGCGGCGTCCCCGTGGACGTTCCCCGCGGCGGCAAGATGGACTGGGCCCCCGTGCGCGCCAAGATCGAGCTCCACGGCATGCGCAACAGCAACGTTCTCGCCATCGCCCCCACCGCCACGATCTCCAACATCACGGCCACCAGCCCCTGCATCGAGCCGCTCTACAAGAACATCTACGTCAAATCCAACCTCTCGGGCGAGTTCACCGTGCTCAACCCCTTCCTCGTGAAGGACCTCAAGCAGCGCGGCCTCTGGGACCAGCAGATGATCGACGACCTCAAGTATTTTGATGGTGAGCTGAAGGACATCGACCGCGTGCCCGAGGACCTGAAGCAGCGCTACCTCACGGCCTTCGGCATTGATCCGAAGTGGGTGGTGGACGCCGCCGCGCGCCGCCAGAAGTGGATCGACCAGTCCCAGAGCGTGAACCTCTGGCTCGCGACGCCCGACATGAAGAGCATGTCGCACATGTATCGCCACGCCTGGCGTTCGGGCCTCAAGACCACCTACTACCTCCGCAGCCTCGGCGCCTCCTCAATCGAGAAGGCCAGTGTGCAGGTGAAGAAAGAGGTCCGCGGCGTCGCCGGCGACGCCGGCCGAGCCGCCGCCGCGGCCGCGACGACCGCGCCGGAAAAGAAGACCTACACCGCGGAGCAAAAGCTCGCCTGCAGCATTGAAGCGATGCGCAACGGCGGCGAATGCGAGGCCTGCCAGTAAAACTTAGAAACAAAGCCCCGGCAAAACGCCGGGGCTTTTGCTGAAAAGCTAGCTTGCGAAGCAGTTCTCTGCATCAGGCCTTTGTGGGATCAATACTAGTGAACACTGGAGATATTCAATATTATAGCAAAACGCCAGCGCCAGAGCATGCTACTGGTGACATCTGGAGGGGGTTGCCGTCTACTGGTTTGTGTAAGCGGCCGACTTGCACTGGGGTTGTCATTTCGCCTGCTTGCGATCTTGCCAACTGTAAATCGGAGGTTGTCACTTACTTGCCTGTCGTTAGCATTGCCGAATACTACTCAAGTGCTGCCAGTTATATGGAATACAGGCCTGCTTTGAATAGTTGTTTGAAAGAAGCGGGCATGGATAGGTTCTCAGACTACGTCGGCTTGGAGCGGGTCCCTACGCCACAGGACATAGATGTGTTGTTCGCCCAAGTCGAAGCCGGCAACATTAAGAACAAAATACATGAGACGCGGGTCGTAAAAGGTCTTCAATGCTTGAAGCGGGCGCTGGAGTTGGACGTTAAGCAGAATGACTGGAACGATTTAAAGGTATTTTTTGGAAGTAGGAAATTTGAAGAAACGCTTGCAGGAGTAATTACTAATTCCCAACGGCCTGATTTGCATTTCCTTCCTGCAGACAAGGAAGATCCCGAGTGGAGCGCTATACCGTTTCACTCGGTCGCTTTGTTGCGTTATCCGATAACTATCCCAATAGAGATTCTTAACGACGCGTCTCGAGCGTCCTCGCAGGCTGCATTAGAAAAAAACCTTCCCGTTAAAATCTTACGTCTACGTGAGGCGTTCACGGGAGATTTGACAAGCAGATTCGCCGCCCTTTTCGCTAGAGTAGGCTCCCCGGATTTTACGCCGAGTAATATCGAAACCATTAAAAGAGAAGTTTTCGCATGATGTTCGCATACCTTGCAGTGCCTCAGAAAACTTGTGGGTGGCTGCTTTCGTCTGCGCCAAGGCGACAAGCCATATCTCGGAATTTAGGGCCTTTAGTCGGACAATCGAGCCTATCGACAGGAGTATTGGCGGTCGGCCCAATAAGGCTCGCAGGCATTGCGAAGCATTCACTGTTAGTCCTTTGGCATCAGGATTACATTACTGGCGAGGGGTTTGAACATTGGGGTATAGCGAAGCTTAGTGGGGAGGATGGGCTACTTAACGAACCCGAGATTTGTGATGAGGTTTTCGAGCGCTTTCTAGCTGTAGCCGATGCTCGCTTGCAGGGACTGCTGCTAGACGACCGATTTATTCACCGTAGCTTCGGAGATGATCTCCATACATGTCTGGCTGGGCGTGGTGATTCAGCCCGTCGGTATAGTTTAGCCTACTGCGATCGTTCATTGCGAATCGGCACCGTTCGCGCACCGGCACTAACTTCTATCGGCCCAACTGAGGCTATTTACGAGGTGGCAGTGCGCCGGCTTGCTGATCAAAGGGCACGATTGGAGTCGGCAATCGTCGCGGCAAATGAATTTCTTTATTCGGCTCATCGGCGGCCTAACATCGATTCGGCTAGCTATGCTGAACTGCGCCAAGCTTTTCATCAGGCGGGCAAAGTATCTGAGCCGATTCATGGGCCAGTTGCTGTTGTCCCTTCTTTAGGTGAGCTTGATGATAACGCGGGTGGACTGGATTACAGCGGGTGGATCGCTGCGAATAGTCCTCTTAGCGCTGCACAGCGAGCCATCCTTGAGCAAGATGTTATCTTGCGTCAGCCTCTTCGGATTTTGGGGCCTGCTGGTTCCGGCAAGACGCTTCTCATGCAACTTTTGGCCATTCGCCGATTGGTGGATGCGGAAGAGAAGAAGGCTTCATGCGTAATCCTATTCATAGTTCATAATCAAGCGATGGCCGAGATGGTGTTTTCTCGATTCATTGACCTTGGTGTTTCTCGTTTCCTCGAGGGGGTCGACAGAAAGCTAAGTGTGATGACGCTGAGCGGTTATTGCCGAGAGGTGCTTGCCGACGACGAGGTTCCAGTAATCGACGTCGATGCTGCTGAGACCAAGAGGTTTCAACTGGCAATGGTGCTAGAGAACCTTAGGAAATTGTTCAAAGAGTATGATGGGAAATTAGATGATCGTGAGCACTATCCGCTAATACGACAGATTTATCAGAAAGCAGACCTCCAAGGAGTTTTTGCGGAGATTTTAGTGGCTGAGTTTGGTATCGCTATCAAATCGAGGGGCCTAAACTACGACAAAGAAAAGTATGTATACTCCGAAGCCCCTCTTAGTAGGCTCCATTCGATTTTAACTACCGCTGAGCGAGATTTCGTATTTGATGTTTTTGTTAGTTATTCGCGTTTTATAACTGATGAATCTGGGTTGCTCGACCCTGATGATTTGGCGATCACCATGCTGTCTCGGTTGCGGACGCCGCTATGGCAAATAAAGCGGAAGAAAATTGGCTTCGATTTCGTGTTCATCGATGAAACGCAGCTCTTCAATGAGAATGAGAGGAGACTATTTACGCTCCTAACCAAGGGAACTGCAAATCATGTTCCTGTCGTTTTAGCCTTGGACGAAGCTCAATCTCTTAGTCAGTTGTCAATAGCGGGCTTCGGAACGATGGGAATTCAATCCCTCGCTGATGAATCTCTTAGCACCGTTTTTCGTAGCACGGTTTCCATACTAAAGTTGGCCTTTTTTGTTATCCAGCGTTCGACTGATCTATTTGGTCCCGAATTTCCTGATTTCACGCGAAGTGCAGCTTCAATAATTTCTGACGACCATCGCCTGGCGCAGCCCCCTATTATCAGGTGTGGCGGACAACTAAGGGGGCCTCTTGGTAAAACAGTGATCAAGGTCGCAGGCGAGCTTAGGTCTGCGAATCTACGGCAGGTGGCTGTGATTGTTCATACTGAGCGCTATTGGGATAACATCATTGCGGAATTACGAGCGTCTAGGTTGCCTCTGCTCGTCCTATCCACCCGGGGGGAAAAAATTGACCCCACTCAAGCGCTCATTGTGGTTAGCAAACCAGAGTTCGTTGGTGGCCAAGAGTTCGATGCTGTTATCGCTGTTGGACTCGAAGAAGGACTTGTTCCCCCGCAAGTAAGTGGACAAGACTCACTCCAAGCAGGGCTGGAGCAGCGTGCGCTCCGTGAAATGTATGTAGCGTTCACCCGCGCTCGTTATCGACTGGTTGTGCTTAACTCGACGGGCTCACATCTTACGCCGGTTCTACGAGACGCAGTGAAAGCTCAATTGATATTGCATGCTAAAGCTCCCTAGGGGCTGCCACAGCGGTTCGAACGGGCGAGACGGGGGACACGGTTCGATCTGGGGAGATAGTTTAGTCCAGGTCTATAGGGTGCACATTCAGGACAAATGCTGTAATCCTAACGAATTGCACTAAGAGTTCTTCATCTTATGCTAGATACCGCTTTTCCATTTCTTCGATCATCCGCATGAGTTCGATATTTGGGATCTGAGGGCGGGGAGGCCGAGATCTTATTCGCTCCCATGCTTGGATGTATTCAGTAAAAATCTTCTTTCCGATCAGTTCCTGCGCTCCCCAAGGCGATAATACGTGGCACCTGAGCTCATTTTCATCCGCCCCGACCATTCGACTCGCGAGATACTTAACTACTCTGTCCCGCGTTATCAAAAGAACAGGAGTTTTGTTTTTATGCCCTTTAAAGGCACATCGCCGCCAGTGCTGAATTAGTGAGAAGTCCCAAGCTACATTCCTTATGTCTTGGAGTGTCCTCTTTTTTAACATTCTCCCTGGGTGGCTCGGGGAGAAGAGAAGGTTTGCAAATAGGAACGCTGACGATCCAAAGCGGAACTTGGTCTCCATCCATTTGATGAGCGAAATGACGGCCACTTCTGGATCGAAATTTTCCTTCGTAATCAATGCGATCTTTAGTGCGAGAATGTAATTAGCGAGATAATCTGTTCCTTTATCCTCAAATAACTCGGCCTTAGGGACGTCTTTCACCGGTTCTAAATCTTTGATCGACGATGTATCTAGTCGGGCCGATCGGCCTACCGCAAAGTCGACCCATGCATTGGGATCGCAATTGTCCGCTCGGTAGAACTGAAGGAAATCATCTAATGCCTCTTTGCCTCCCTTGTGACTGGCGTATTCACGAAGGGATGAACCGTATTGGAATCGGATTTTAGCAATTTGGCAAAAAGCCATTACGGCTGCTGCCCAACGATAGTCGGCCTGTTGGGGAATCGGTGGGCAATAATCGCGCGCTAGAGCAGTTATACGGGTGTAGACGTTTCTATCTAATATAGCAGTGAAATCCCTAAGTCTACGGGAGAAGTGGTATTGCGGCCGAGCCGAAGGGGTCAGGCCGCGTTTTGTTGCAGAATCGGCCGGTTTTTGGACATAACACCCCAACTGCTTCTCCTGGACCCACTTTCCCCACCATGGCCCGCAAACTCCGCATCCAGTTTTCCGGCGCGATCTACCACGTCATCAACCGCGGCAACTACCGTCGCGACCTCTTCCTCAGCCCCGGCGAGGCCAAGGCATTCCTCGACACGGTGAAGGAGGCGAAGGAACGCATGGGTTGGCGCGTCCATGCCTACGCTTTGATGCGCAACCACTACCACTTGGCCATCGAGACGCCCGAACCCAACCTCGTGCAGGGCATGCATTGGCTGCAGACGACTTGGGCCAGTCGCTTCAACCGCTACCGCCAGGAAAGCGGGCACCTTTTTCAAGGACGCTACCGGGCTATCCTGCTCGAGGACTCCGCCGTGCTCGGCAAGGTCGTGGACTACATCCACCTGAACCCGGTGCGGGCCAAGATCGTGCCTCCGGAGCAGGTGAAAAGTTATCGTTGGAGCAGCTTGAGCGGGATCGTGCGCGGAGAGGCTTGGGTGGACGATGCCGGTTGGCGCGCAGGTGGGCGTTTCGGCAAGAGCGCCGAGGACCGCAAAGCCTACGAGGCCTACCTAATCGAGGTCGGCCAAGATGAGGCGCGCTGGGAAAAACTTGGCCTCAAAGCCTTGTCCAAAGGGTGGGCGATCGGGACCTCGGGCTGGCGGCGCAGCTTGGCGAAAGAGCACGCGCAGTTGGCGCTCAATCCGGGGCTTGAGAGCGCGGAGGTGCGCGAGATGCGTGAGCTCGTCTGGGAGCAGGCGGTGCGCGAGGGCCTGCATGCGCTGGGGAAGGAAGAGGAGGCGCTTCTCAGCAAGCCCTTCGTGCTCCCGTGGAAGCTAATGCTCGCCGACCGTGTGCAGCGCGAGGCGGGGGCCTCGGTCGCCTGGCTCGCCCGCCGCCTCCAGCTCGGGCACGAGTCGTCTCTGCGCAGTCGCTTGTGCAAGCTCCGCAAGCCGGATTTGCAACAAAACGCGGCCTGACCCCCTTACGCCCCCCTTACGCCCTCGCAACAAAACGCGGCCTGACCCCCTTACGCCCTCTGACCCCCTTACGCCCTCCCCCTTACGCCCTCGTGGGGGGCCGCGCTCGTTGGCACGACGCCAATCGAAAACCGGGGTATCTTCCCGACTTAAATTGCGACGCGAGTTGGCCGGGAAATCCTTGGCAGGGAGTTGTTGTCGAGCTATCTCCGCGGCGTCCGCATCAGGCGTGCGAGTATCTTTCGGAGATAAACGCATCTCAAATCGGCGGCTATCCCTGCTGGGTTCAAGATGCCGCCTATCCTGAGTGCCCTGAGTGCAAACGAACGATGACTTTTATCGCCCAGCTCGATAACAACGCATTTCCCGCACACGAAGGCATCTACTACGCTTTTCTTTGCCGCCCCTGCCAAGTCACCGCGACCAGTTACCAGCAGACGTAAGAAGGCCAAGTCTGGAACATAGGGCGACTGTAAGCGAAGCCGTGAAACGCCGCGGGAGCTCAGGCCTCAGTCCGGCCAGTGCCCCTCGCTGCGATAGCGCGCCGGGCTCACGCCAAACCGTGCGTGGAACAAGCGGTAGAAATGCCCCACGTTCTCGAAGCCACAGTCCGCGATGATATCCGGAATCTTCCGCTCCGTGCCCACGAGTTGCTGCGCCGCAAAGCCCAGCCGCGCGTCGTTGAGCAGCTGCGTCGGGGTCTTGCCCAAGTGCTTCTGTGCGCTACGCGCCAGGTGCTCGCCGCTGTAGCCGGCAAGCTCGACCAGCGCCGCCACGCCACCCTGAAACACCCGCGGCTCCTGGACCCGCTGGCGGAGTTCGAGCAACCATGCGGGGACGGACTTCCCTTTCGACTCTCGCCCCGCCTGGTCCAGCAGAGCCAGCACAGGCAGAAGCGCCGCCTCCACCGCCAGCGCGTCAGCCCGCGCACCGAGCAGCGCGCGCGTCATTTCGCGGATCGCAGCAAAGGCCGCCGCGGACGGTCGATACTCGCGCGCCGCCACCGCCCGCGCCGCGAAGAGCACCGGCCGCCGCCCGAAATGGCGCGCGTGCAGGCGACGCCAGATCGCGGAGCGGAAGGCGAAATTCGTGAAGACAAAGGGCGCGCGCGTCGCCTCCAGTCCGTGCACGTCCTCCGGCCGCACGAGCACGATATCCCCCGCGCGTAGCGGACGCGCCTCGCCGTTCACATGGTGCAAGCCCTCGCCTTCCTCCACCCAGAAAAGCTCGTGAAAATCGTGGTCATGCAGCCCGGCGGCCGCGTGCACGGTCGGGAAGGTCCAGCGCCGCAGCTGCCCGCTGTCGCCCGCGGGAAGGCCTTTGAGGGAAAGTCGCCGGATCAAAGCAGCGTAAGTGGGCATCAAGTGGCGACAGGGACACAAGCCCGGAAACACGCTAGCATACGGCTTCCTCCTCCCGCTCATGTGCGCCGCCCCGCTCCGCTCCCCCGCCGAACCCGCACCCGCCCCCGGCCGTGCCGACGACGTTGATATGCGCATCGGCGTGCTCGAGCGAGGCAACAGCACGATCGGGCCCTGCCTGCCCTTTTCCTCGGTCCTGCCTGGCCCGGACACCCTCGACGGCGGCTACGACGGCTACGCCGCCGACCGCTCCATCGTGGGCTTTAGTCAATTGCACGTAAGCGGCGTGGGCTGGGGTCAATACGGCAACATCCTCGTCGCCGCGCAAATCGGCCGATCAATCGCCCCCTTCGCGATCAGCTCCACCAAGTCCGAGGAGCGCGCCGAGCCCTTCGCCTACGAGGTCTTGCTCGACCGCCACGGCATCCGCGTCGAGCTCGCGCCCACCCGGCGCGCCGCGCTCTATCGCTTCACGTTTCCGCCCAGCGCGGAGGCGACGCTGATATTCGACCTTTTCCACTCCATCGCCACCACCGTCGTGCCGCGCATGGGCGGCGGTGTGCTGGGCGGCGTGCTGCGCATCGGCCCGGACGGGCGAAGCGTGAGCGGCCACCGCGTCTATCGCGGCGGTTTCAGCGCCACGGACTACCCCGTGTATTTTCACGCGGAGTTCGACCGTCCCGCGCGCCAGCTCGGCGTCTGGCGCGGCGACACCCTGCACGAGGGCCTCGCCGAGATCAGCGCGAGCGAGGGCGAACGCATCGGTGCCTGCCTCAGCTGGCCCACCGGGACCGGCGGCGAGGAGGGCGCCACGCCTCCGAGCGTGCAGATGCGCATCGGCATCTCGCTGCAGAGTCTCGCACAGGCGCGCCGCTACCTGACGGAAGAAATTCCCCACTGGGACCTCGCGACGCTGCGCGCCGCCGGTCGGGCCGAGTGGGACCGACGGCTCGGCGCGATCCGCCTCCGCGCGGACAGCCCGGACCAGCGCGCGTTTTTCTACACCTCGCTTTTCCGCTGCATGACCACGCCGCGCGACCGCAGCGGTGAGTTCACGCGCTTCGACCCCAAGGTGCCGATGTGGGACGACCATTACGCGCTCTGGGATACTTGGCGCACGCTCTTCCCCCTACTCGCGCTCATCCGGCCCGACGTCGTGCGCGACACGCTCGCGTCCTTCGTCGAGCGCCAGCGCGTCGATGGCATCGTCAACGACGCCTTCATCGGCGGCGCGAACAACCCCGCCGAGCAAGGAGGCAACAGCGTCGATTGCGTGATCGCCGACGCCCACGCCCGCGGCGTGCGGGGCGTGGACTGGGCTCCCCTCTACGCATTGATGAAGCACAACGCCGAGCGGCGCCGCCTCGGCTGCGCGGACCCCGCGCGCAATCCGCACCAGGAGCACTATCGCCAGCACGGCTGGATCCCGGCCGGGCTGATGAATGTGTCCTACACGCTTGAATACGCCTACAACGACTACCTCACCTCCCGTCTCGCCGAGGCGCTGGGCGATACCGTGCACGCGGCGAAGTATCGCGAGCGCTCGACCCGATGGCAGGCGCTGTGGAATCCCGCGCTGGAGAGCGACGGCTTCCGCGGCTTTATCGCGCCCAAGGACGCCGCCGGCCAGTGGCTGCCCTGCGACCTCAAGGCCTACCCGGGCTCGTGGAAGCCCTACTTCTACGAGGCCAACTCCTGGACCTACTCCTTCAATCCGCCGCACCAACTCGGTCGGGTCGTGGAGTTGATGGGCGGTCCGGAGGAGACGGCGCGCCGCCTCGAGCACGCGTTCGCCCATTCCTATTTTGGGATGTATAACGAGCCGGCCTTCCTCATGCCGCAGATGTTTCACCACGCCGGGCGGCCCGACCTCGCGAGCAAGTGGCTGCGCCACACGATCGAGAACAAGTTCACGCGTTTCGGGTATCCGGGCGACGACGACAGCGGCGCGATGGCCTCGTTCTACATTTGGGCCACGCTCGGCCTCTTCCCCAACGCGGGTCAGGACTTCTACTACCTGAACCGTCCCCTCGTGCCCGAGGCGGTGATCGAGCGGCCGGAAGACGGCGCGCTGACGATCCGCCGGCTCGGCGGAGGCGCCTACGTGCGGGCGGTGTGGCTAAACGGCCGCGCCCACTCGCGCTCTTGGCTGCGCCACGCCGAGATCGCCGGCGAGACGGAGATCGTGTTTGAGACCAGCGACGAAGTCGGCGATTGGGGCCGCGCCGAGCCACCGCCTAGCCTGCGCTGAGGAGATTTTGTTCAAGCGCAGCTACGTTCCTGACGCGGAGAAAGCGTGTAAGGCCGCAGCCACCGAACGGCCGATAGGAGTTTCTGGTGTTGGGACGCCGCTCGCCGCCCCTCCACCTGGGGCCGAGATGGTCGAGCTGGCTGAACTGCGCACATCCCCCGGCTCGCGCGGCGGTGATCACCGCTCCGTGTTTGGGGCGGCCCCGGGGCTCCGCTGGCGCAGCGGCTGCGGCATTCTCGACGCATGCGAATCGCCTACGTCTACCCGCAGAACGCCGCGGATCCCGCGGTGCAATCCGGTCGCCCAGCCGCGCTTTTGGAGGCGTTTCGCGGCCTAGGAGCGCAGATTAATGCGATCTTCCCGCTCCACGCGCGGCCCCCACGCTTCGCGCTGGCGAAAAAGCTCCTCTACCGCCTCGGCGCGCGGGTGCACCGCAGCGACCGCGACCCCGCCTACCTCGCGCGCGCCGCCCGCGAAATCAACGAACGCCTCGGCGATTCGCCCTATGACCTGGTTTTCACCCCCGGTTCCGAGCTGGCCGGCGGCATCGCGAGCTCGCGCCGGGTCGCCTTTTGCGCCGACGCCACTTTTGCGGGCATGCACGGCTACTACCACGATTTCACCCGCCTCTCCGCGGAGTATGTGCGGATGGGCTACAACCAAGAGCAGGCGGCCCTGAAGCGTGCCCAGCTCGCCGTCTATCCCTCCGAATGGGCTGCTCGCTCCGCGATCGACGCCCATGGCGCCGACCCCTCCGCCGTGGCCGTCATCCCCTTTGGAGCAAACCTCGGTCGCGACAACTCCGCCGCCTCCGTTGCGTCTTGGATCGAGGATCGCCAGCCGCTCGATTCTCCCCGGCTCCTCTTCGTCGGACGCGACTGGGAACGCAAGGGCGGCGACCTCGTGGTCGAGACCGCCCTCGCGCTCCGCACGCGCGGCCTCGCCGTGACGGTTGACCTCGTCGGTTGCGCCCCGCCCGCCCGCCACCGCTCGCTCCCCTGGCTCGTCTCCCACGGGCGGCTCGACATGCGCGAACCCGCCGCCATGCAGCGACTGGCTCGGCTCTACGCCCAGGCTCACCTGCTCTTCGTGCCTTCGCGCGCCGAAGCCTACGGCCTCATCTACGCCGAGGCGCTCGCGCACGGACTGCCTGTAATCGCCACCCGCACGGGCGGCGTGTCCGGCATCGTGCAAGACGGCGCGACCGGTCGCCTACTTGCTTTGGAAGCCGGACCTCCCGACTACGTCGCGGCCATCGAAGGCTTGCTCCGGGACTTCTCGAATTATCGTCGCGTTTGCCTGCGCTGCTACGCCTCGTTTTCGGAGACGCACAACTGGAAACGCTTCACCTCCCGGCTGCTGGAGCGGCTCGCGGAGAGCCGGCCCGATGTCGCCGGTTCTTCCCGGAGCTGAGTCTACGCGACACCCGAGGGCGCCGCGAGCCCGTGACCGGACGCGGCGCCTCCCTCAACCAAGGGCCGACTCAAGCCGCGGGCGATTTTGCAAGCAGCTCCGCTCCGGCAGGCGCGGCGCTCTCGGGATTCTGGTGGTGCTGGGAGATCCAGGGAAGCCGGCGCCAGCGAGTATATTGAGCCCGCTGGAGCGGGTTTCGGTTGCGCCGATAGCGCAAACCGGCGCCCAGACCCGCGAGGTAGCCACTCAAGACGCTGCGGTAGCATGCCCGCGGCACCAACGCCAGACTGCCGACAAACGCGGACGCGAGGCGGAAGGGCAGGGCCCACCACGGGAAATGCCAGAGCGCAAGCAGGACGCGGTTACGGCCTTGGAAGTAGGCGATGCGCGAGGCGTTCCGCCCGCTGTTGGCGACATTGTGACGAAACAACATCGCGGGGAAATAGTGCACTTCGTGACCATGCCGAAGCAGCCGCGCGCAGTATTCGCCTTCCTCCGCGTAGTGGACGAGCTCCTCCCGGTATCCGCCCAGGTAGAGGAAGAGCTTTCGCCGCAGGAGGTGGGCGCATCCGATGAAGCGCTGCACTCTGAAAGGCCGGGTGTTCAGGGGCACTCCCGGGATGGTGGCTTCATCGCAGAGAATGTTGCAGGCCAGCGCACCCACGTGGGGATTTGCGTCGAGGTAATCCGCCGCATCGTCGATCGAGCCCAGAACGGGGTGGGCGTCGTCGTCCAAGATCAACACATAGGGCGTGTCGAGCAGCCGAGCGATCTCGTTTCGGCGCCGGATATAGCCTTGGTTTACCTCGTGGTGGATGAAGCGCACCCAAGGGTGCCTTTCGAGAAGCTCCGCAGGCGCGGGGGTGCGGGAGCCGTCATCCACGACCACGACAGGGTGACGGCGGTGGTAGCCGCCAGCCTCCAGCTGTCGAAGCGTCTCTAGGAGATCCAGCCAGCGATCTTTGGTCGAGATACCGATGCCTACCCGAGGGGGAGTGGAAGTAAGATGAGTATTTGTCATGTGAGATGTTGCACCAAGACGCTCAAATTCGAGCCCTTATGAAACAAGCACGCGCTGGGTTCGTGCTTCCCGAACGTCTCGCCGGGCATTTTCCAGCCGGAGCCGAGCGAGCTTTTTCTAGGAAAGATCCCTTAGGCGCAACGGGGCGTCTCTTTGCGGCGCCAAGCGGACCCGACCCGGAACCGCCCGCTATGCGTGCGAGGGAGGCGGAGTTTTTGCCGAGTCACCGGGTTTGTGCGGCGAGGAGGCGGGTGCGCGTGACGAGGTCGTCGTGGGCGGCGGTGAGGCGGCGGCGTTCGCTGCTTGTCCAGGTGCGCAGGGACTCCGCCGAGGCGCGTTGTTCGGCGAGCATACGCGCGGTCTCGGCGGGCTGCGGGCCGCCCCGGCCCCGACGGCTTTTCACCACCGCCAGCGGGTCGAAGCTGCGCGCGAGTTGCTCGGGCGAAATAGGGAGGGGCTGCCCGATCACTTCGAGGTAGATCCGCCCGACCTCCTCGTGGCTGAGCTGCGTCGGCACGCGCCCTTGTTCACGGCCAAAGGTGGCGACGGCGGAGGCGACGCCGTAGCCTACGCGAAAGGGCACGCCGGCTTCGCGATGCAGGGTCTCGGCAAGCTCGGTCATGGTGGAATAGTCGGCGTCGATCGCGTCGCGCAGCGCCTGCGGGCGGATGACGAGCGCGTCGAGCGTGGCCCCGGTCTCGGCGAAGAGGCGCGCGGCGGTGGCGGCATGGGTCTCAAGCCGGTCCATGTGGTCCTCGCGCACGTCCTTCACCTCGTAGAGCGGCGTGTTGTGCGCGAAGATCGCGGAGGCATGGGCGTTGGCGACGACCTCGCTGGCGCGGAGGCGCAGTCGCTCGATGGAGCTGGGGTTGCGCTTCTGGGGCATCGCGCTGCTGTGGCTCGCCGCCTCGGCTTGGAGCAGGAAGTCGGGGGAGGGCGCGGCGTATTGGAAAAGGAGGTAGGTGGCGAAGCGGCCGACGCCGATGGCGGAGAGCCCGAGCGTTTGGGAAAACTCGATTTTGCTGTCGGCGGCGGAGACCATGATCGCATCGTAGCCGTTCTCAACCGAGCCCCCGAAGCCCAGCAGCCGGGCGAGAAGCTCGCGGTCGAATTCGAAGCCGGAGGTGGTAAACGCGGCCACCCCGAGTGGGCTGAGGTTTATGCGCGCGTAGGCCTCGCGCAGGCGCTCCTGGTCGCGCTGCAGGCCGGCGTCGAAGGCGAGCAGGAAGTGCGCGACCGTGGTGGGCTGGGCCTGCACGCTCTGGGTAAAGCCGGGCATCACCGTCTCGAGGTGCTCGCCCGAGATCTGGTGGAGGCGCGCGCGAAGTTCGCCGATCGCGTCGATGAGCTCGAGGACGAGGTCGCGCAGGCGCATGCGGTTCATCGTCTCGCCGAGATCATTACGACTACGCCCGAGGTGGATGTTGGTGGCACTCGGGCCGGCGAGTTCGGTGAGGCGGCGCTCGAGCGGGAGATATTCGGCGCTGCGAGCGCCTCCGAGGCCGCTTTGTTCGGCGCCGAAGCACTCGAGCGCCTGCGCGATGGCGGCGGCTTCGGCGGCGGGCAGGAGCCCGCGCTCGTGCAGCATGACGAGCTGCGCGCGGTTGGTGTCCATGAGGTGGTCGTGCATGTCGCGCGACGCGGCCGGGGCCGGAGCGGACACGCCGAGCCAGAAAAGTGGGAGGAGCAGGAGGCGGGCGTGGCGCGGGCGGAGCAGGATCATGGGAAGGGGGGTGGTCTCGTCGTTGTGGTGGTGCGCGCGAGGGCGGGCTTCGCTTGTGGCTGCGGGGTCGAAGATCCGAGGCGCCGCTCAGCAATTTCGCGAGCCAAACTCGGATTCGGTCCACGTGTAGCGCTAGTCCGTGGCGCTCGGTTCGGGTTTCGGGAGAGACGCCTGCGGCCGAGGCCCGGCGGTTGGTGTGCTCGGCGACTCTCCGCGCACAAACTACAGATCGGGCGATCCCTGCTCCTGCTTTACCCCGCGAAGAGTGGAAGCCGCGGGGGCGCCTTCATCGCTTCGACGCACGACGCTGAGCGACCCGTCCGTCTCCAACACCACTGCCTCCGCGTCCTGCAACGCGGCAAAACCCCGGGAGCGGAGAGCCGCCAGCACTTCGGTTTCGGTCACGCGCGTGCGTCGCAGGGCGTCCCCCAACATCCGCCCGCGATGCAGCAGGAGCGTGGGCTCCCCCGTCACGAGTTTTCGCATCCACCGCACTCGCACGCTTGTCTAGGTGATGAGAAATTGCAGCCCGACGAGGAGCCCGAGGGCCATGACGCCCTCGGCCAGAGAGGTGTCCTTATTGAGCAGGATCGTGGCGAGGGTGGAGCCGAGCGCGATCGTCACGACGAAGTCGAAGGCGTTCATCTTCGAGAGCGTGCGTTTGCCGGAGACACGCAGAAGCACCACGAGGCAGAGATATGCCACGAGGCTGACGACAAGTGTGCGCCAGAGCGTGTCGGCGGAGCTGAAGAAGACGGAGCGCATCAGCGCGCCTACCCTATCCTGAGCCGCGGGGTGGCGGATACCGGAGGCAGCCCCCGGAAACCCACGGAGGGTGCACCAGTCCATTGGTCCTGTGCTTGACGTCCGCCGCCCCCTTGCGCGCAGCCGGCATGGGCCGCGAGGATTGGCGTGATCTTCCGGTAGTGCTCCCCGGCGACGAAGAGCGCCCCGTGCTCGCGATCTGCGCCATCCTCTTCGTGCTCGCATTCATGGCCGGCACCGTCGTGACCTGAACAGATCGGTCTCGCGTCCCGCCCCGCCGCGCCTCCTGGCCGTCTCCGGGAAAGTGGCGTCTCGGCGGCGATCGAGGCAAAGTGGCCGCCGAACGTTGAAAGGGCCGGCGGACGCGGCCCGGGCGGCGTCGAGACGGGCGCGGGGCGGGCGAGCCGCTTGAGGATCTCCGCCTGGTTTCCTTGCAGCGTGGTGTCGGGGAAATTTCGTCTCCACCAAGCGCTGCACAAACCCGAAGGAGTTGCCTCGTTGGCTACCGTCTCTCGCCGTCGCTCAGAAGGCGCACCGCCGGGGGCTCGTCTTCGTCCACTCGGGGGTAGCGACCGACGGCGGGATCGAGAAAGAGGTTGTCGTTTTCGTCGTCGTTGGCGGTGGAGACTTCACCGATGATGCACTCGTCGCTGGAGGGATAGAAGGCGTGCCAGACGCCGGGCACGAGGGTAACGCGGGAGCCGGCGGCGAGCACGAGGCGTTCGCCGCGGGCCAGCCGTCGCTGGGCGCCGTCCACCGGGACGAGGAGTCCGCCGCAGGGCTCGGAATCCGAAGCGGGCTTGGCGGGCCAAAGCTCGAGCGTGAGCTCTCCGGCGCGGCAGATCACGTCCTCCTTCTTTTTCTTGTGCGCGTGGCTCGGCGTGGTCTGGCCGCGACGGGCCCACATGAGTTTCTCGCAGTATTCGGGCTCGTCGGCCAGATTGACCAAGACGAGGCCGAAGCGCTCGAAGTCGCCGAGGCCGTAGTCGGTGATGTCCCATTTGGGCGCGGGCGGGAGCACCCAATGGTGGCGGGCGAAACAGGCGGAGGCGGCGCGGTAGGCGGTGTTGATTTGCGAGCGTTTCATGGCGGGTCGGGGCGGGCCCAAGCTTATGCTCAGGACCGTCACGCCTAAACCCCGATTTCGCCGGGCCGGTCGATGGGAGCGATCCCTGCGGCGCGCGCGGTCCAATTCGGAAACCCGGGTGACGGCACGTCGCGATGATCAGCCTGCTTTTGTTCCCCCCCGGCAGGGACGGGGGTGACGGCGGGACCGCGAGGCGGAGGTGGATCGGGAAAACAGGCTCCGATGCGGGGGGCGCGCGGGCGGTAGAGGTGGCGGTTTATGCCGAGGTTACAGGCGTGGCTCGGCTTTATCCCCGACCGCCTTGGCGGGCGCAGGCCCCGTGCGTCACGGGAGCATCTTGGAGGCGAAGTTCAGATACGGAGTCGGCGGGAACGCTTGTGCATCCGACGCATCGGACGGGAAATCGCACCTGAAGCGAAACCCTCAACCCAGGCCGTGCCCATGAATCCCGAATCCATTCCTTCGCAGCGTCCTCGCAACCATCTGGAGGGCGTGCAAGTGTTGCGCTTCGTGGCGGCGTTTTTGGTAATGGGGGCTCATTCGAAGTTGGTGCTCGCGGACTCGGAGGTGCCGGCGGGATGGGACGCCTCGATGATGGCCTTTGGCGTGGACGTGTTTTTCGTGATCAGCGGTTTCGTGATCGCGATGTCGGCGGCGCGGGCGGCGAACGCGTGGAGCTTTATGCGCGACCGCTGCCTCCGGGTCTTGCCGCTGTATCTGCTCGTCTCGTCGCTTTTCGTGCTAAAGCGGATCGTCTCCGGCGAGGGAGTGCCGGCGCCGGAGCTGGTGAACAGTTTGTTCTTCGTGCCGATTCTGGACATCAGCGCCTACTCGGGAACCTTTCATCCCTACGGCTGGAGCATCGCGTTTGAGATGTGGTTTTACTCGCTGGTGGCGCTGGCGATCGGCTTGTTTGCGAGGGCGCGGGCGGCGCTGATCTGCGCGGCGATTTTGACGGCGGGAAGCGCGCTGGTGGGCGTGCTGTATCAGGCGAGTTGGCTGATGCCGCGCTTCCTGTTTAGCCCGCTCGTGGTCGAATTTGCGGCCGGCTGCGTCCTGTATGCGTATCGAGATCGGATTCGTCGTTTCGCTTGGGCGGCGTGTCTGGGGCTGCCGCTTTTTGGCGCGGGGCTGTGGTTCACGAGCTATCTCGGTTACCCGACGGAGGTGATCGGCAACCACTTCCT
>JAUWBD010000027.1 GCA_030605125.1 Verrucomicrobiota bacterium
TGGCGTTGCTGGAAAGACAACGTGCCTTACGACGACGCACGCTATCTCGCCGCCCTCGCCAAACGGCGATCACCCTTGGCAAACGCCGCCTGAAAAACGCGAAATAATCCTTGCGCGGACCACCTCAGCTTTTGGCTTAGCCGGCGGCGGTCTCGAGCGCCTCGGCGGCCAGGCCCCACCGCAGGTTGTAGAGGGAGTGGTGAAAGCGGGGCAGGGCGGCCGTCTCGGCGACGGCCAGCAGGGTGACGAGCGCGGTGGGCAACACGTCGGCGCGGGCGGGCGGCATGCCGGGGATGGCGCGGCGTTCGGGGAGCGTCAGGGGCGCCAGCTCGTCCACCAGGAGCGCGAGCGAGTCGGTGGCGATGACCGAGGGTGTTTCCTCGAGCGCCACGCCATGGCGCGCGGCCTTCAGCAGGCGCATGGCGGTCACGGTGCCGCCGGTGAAGACGGCCTCGGCCGAGGGCGGCAGGTCGAAGCGGAAGCCGGCGCGGCGCAGCTCCTGCCGGGTGTGGAGGGCGATGCCGAGCAGGGCGTCGGGATCGAGGGGCGAGGCGGGGTCGGCGACGAATTTTTCGGTGAGGCGCACGCAACCGAGGCGGAGGCTGAGGGCCTGGGCGATGCGGCGATCGCGAAAGGCGAGGCACTCCAGGCTGCCGCCGCCGAGATCGAAGACGTAGAAATCGCGCAGGGCGGCGAGGGCGGGGTCGCAGGTGAGGCCGCGGCCGATGAGGTTGGCCTCCTCGTCGCCGGAGAGCAGGCGGATGGGGTGGCCGGTGTCGGCGAGCACGCGGGCGCGAAACTCGTCGCCGTTGGCGGCGTCGCGCACGGCGCTGGTGGCGACCAGGACGGTGCGGGCCGGGGCGAATGGGGCGCCGAGGGCGAGCAGTTCGCGGACGGCGGCGAGCCCGCGGGCCATGCCCTCTTCGGAGAGGCGGGGATTGGCGGCGCCGAGGCCGGCGCTGATGCGCGCGTCGAGGGTCTTGTTTTTTAGCGCCTCGAGGGTGCCGTCGGCGCGGCGGCGCGCGACGAGCGTTTTGATCGAGTTGCTGCCGATGTCGATGATGGCGACCGGAGCCGAGGCGGAGGGCGAAGACATGGCGAGGAGGCGAGAGGGGCGCGCCCGCGCGCCGGAAGGAGCAAGTGGGCGGTGGCGCGGCGGTGGGGAGGGGCGGGGCCAAAAAAAACACGCCGCCCGTGGGCGGGGCGGCGTGGAGAGGGGCGGCGCGGGAGGCGAGCCGTCAGCGCAGGTTTCCGTAGAGCTTGGCGCCGAGTTTGCCGACGGTCTTGGGCGCGAAGGGCGAGGCGACGGTGGCGATGGCGGCGGGCTTGGCGGGACGCGCGCCGGGCTTGGCCGGCTTGGCGGAGGAGCGGGCGGCGGCGGCCTTGGCGGAGGAGGCCGCGGCGGCGGAGGCGACGGCGGCCTCGATGAGGCCGGGGCGGGCCTTGGCGGCGATGGGCGCGGGCGCGGCGTCGGAGGGGGAGCGGGCGGCGATGAACTCGCGGATCACTTCCTCGCGGGCGCGCTGTTTCTCCTCGAGCTCGATGTCCTCGGCGGTGCGCTGCTCCTCCTGGCGGGCGAGGGCCTTGCGCATCTTGGAAAGCGCGAGGTTTTGCAGCTGGCGCACGCGCTCGCGGGTGACGCGGAACTTGGCGCCGACCTCCTCGAGGGTGAGCTCGTCGCGGCCGTCGAGGCCGAAGCGGTAGCGGATGATCTCGGCCTCGCGCGGATCGAGCGAGTCCACGAGGGCGCGAAGGGCGGAGTTTTGGTTGTTTTCGCGGAGCTGCTCGAAGGGCGTGGCGGCGTTTTCGTCGCCGACGATCTCGCCGAAGGTGGTGGAGTCGCCCTCTTCGCCGATGGGGGCGTCGAGAGAGGCGGGGCGCACGCTGACGGACTTCAGATGGGCGACCTTGCTCGTCGGGATCTGAAGCTCCATCGCGATCTCCTCGTCGGTGGGCTCGCGGCCGAGCTCCTCGGTGAGGGCCATGGCCGTTTTGCGCATCTTGGAGATCTTGTCCACGAGGTGGACGGGGAGGCGGATGGTCTTGGACTGGTTGGCGAGCGCGCGCTTGATGGATTGTTTGATCCACCAGGCGGCGTAGGTGGAGAGCTTGCCGCCCTTGGAGGGGTCGAAGCGCTCGACGGCTTTGATGAGGCCGATGTTGCCCTCGCTGATGAGGTCGAGCAGGGGCAGGCCAAAGTCCTTGTAATCCATGGCGATCTTCACGACCAGGCGCAGGTTGGCCTGGATCATGTGGTCGCGGGCGGCCTTGTCGCCCTTGAGGATGCGTTTGGCCAGCTTGACCTCTTCGTCGATGGTAAGCAGGGGCGTCTTGCCGATCTCCTGGAGGTAGAGCTGCAGGTTGTTGCGCTCGGGTGCCTCGGACGGGGCGGCGGCGGCGCGCACGGGCTCAAGGAAAGACGGCGTGGCATCGATCTGCTGCGCGTCGATCGCGGAGGAGGCATCGCGGTCAGATTGGGCGAGAGCGGACATGGGCGGGATGGGTTGAAGGTTGCTGTGCTTCCAGAACGTTTCGTGCCGGGCACCCTGGCGGATGCGATTTAGTCTTGTGATACGCGCACGGGCAACCGGTTCCGGTTAAAAATGCCAAAATATGCGTGGAATTTCCGGGGCCTTGCGTAAGGGCGTTGTGCCAAGGTGACGCGGGGGCGGGAGGAAACCCGTCCAAGTCGGCTCGTTTTTCCATCGCGTGGCGAAGCGCCCGCTCGTCTGCGGCGTTTGGCGCGGGCCTTTCGGAAATCCCGAGCCCTCCCCCGGGGAAAACACCAGCCCGAACGTGGAGGAAGAGTAGATTTTAACCTTTTGAAGAACAATGAGAAGAAAAACAAGTTTCGTTTGATTTGACGGCGGAAGCGCCGAGGGTGCGGCGAACCCTTGTTCCAACTATGAAATCCAATACCTCCCTTCGCATCGTTCTTACCTCCTCCCTTCTGCTCGGCGCCGGCTTGGGCTTTACGGGATGTCAGTCGCGCACGGCCGGGGTGGGCAAAAGCCCGGCTCTGACCAAGGCTTCGGATACCTCCGAGTCGATCCGCTCCGCGTCCGACAATGTGCAGCAGATGCGGCTGCAGATGGACTCCACGCTGGCGGCCCTGCGGGATCTCACGGAGCGCCCCGGCGACATCCGCGGGCAGTTCGAGGAAGTCCGCCGCGAGTTTGCCGCCCTCGAAACCACTTCCGCCAAAGTGACCAACTCCGCGAACAAAATGCAGAACCAGGGCGACGCCTATCTGCGGGACTGGGGGCGGGAGGTCGCGACGATCCAGAACCCCGAGCTCCGCGGGGCGTCGTTTGAGCGCCGCGATGAAGTGGCCGAGCGGCTGGAGCGCATCTCGCGCAACTACCAGGAGGTCCGCTCGGAATATGCGCCCTTCCGGGCGAGTGTCATGGATGTGATCACCGCCCTCAGCGTCGATCTCAGCCAACGCGGCCTGGAGACGGCCCGGCCCTTTGTGGCGCGGGCCAACGACCGGGCCGAGCCGGTGAAGAACTCGCTCGATCGGCTCTCGGGCGACTTCCGCGAGGTGGGCGTCTCGCTCCGTCCCGGAGCGCACGACATCGCGACCACGCGTAATCGCTGAGCCGGGCGGCGTCCGCCATTTCTTCGGCACCGGTCGCGCCGCTCGGGCGGAGGCCGGTGTTGGGGGGATGGCGCGCCACCGGCTGGCGTTTGATGAGGCGCACGCGGAACCGGTTGCGTGGGCCGTGGCGGCGGATAGGCTGAGGCTCCTTTCATCACACCATGAAATCCTCCGGATGGTTTGTCCTGAGTTCATTCCTTGTGCTCGCCGGCTGCGCCACGCGGCCGGCGCCGCGTCCCGCCGACACGGCGCCGGGCTCGCAGGCGGCCGCACCGCGGGAAGTCCGCATCGAGCAAATTCGCGACCTCAAGGGAAGCTCTTGGGTCTTGGTCGAGCTGCGCGGTTCGCCGGCGGAAACACCTCCGGCAGGCTGGGAGCAGCAGAGCCTCGAGTTTGACCGCAAGGGACTGCGGGCGACGGGCAACGCGGGCGTAAACCGTTTCGCGGGCCGCTATACGCAAGACGAGGCGGGGCTGGTCTTCGGGCCTCTGGCGCTGACGCGTCGGCTCGGGCCGGCGGAGTGGATGGCCGCGGAGCAACGCTACACGCAGGCGCTGAGCCGGGTGGTGGGCTGGAGGCAGGAGGACGAGCAATTGATCCTGATGACGCCGCGCGACACCCGGGCGGCGGTTTTCGAGCGCGCGCCCCCGGCGACCTCGCGGCGCTGATTTGTCAGGCAAGCGCGCAGGGGGCAGGGAAGCGCACCGCCCCCAAAGAAAACCCCCGAACCTCGACGGTTCGGGGGTTTTCTTTTCAGAGCCGAGGCTCAGCGCATCCCGCCGGGGCCGCCGAAGCCGCCCATGCCGGGAATGCCGCCTTCCCAAGTCGCGGGACGGCTCCACGGAATCGATGAATCCTCGGGCTGCTTGGTGGCGCAACCGGTGGCGAGGAGGCCGAGGGTGGAGGCGAGGGCGAGGAGGACGAGGCGACGAAGCATGAGTCGGGTGGCGAGCCGGGGATCGGATCAGTTCTGGTAGCTGGCGGTGTCGCCGGCGCGCAGGGTGCTGCGGATGGAGGTCGGGACGACCTGGGCGATGGCGAAGGTGTCCTTCACCTCGGAGATGACGGATTGGGCGATGGTCTCGCCGTCGCGGGTGATGGCGAAGCGATTGCCGACCTGGATGCCGTCCTCGGCGCCGAGTTCGAGAACGACGAAGGCGTTGCGGCTGCCGACGCGGGCGACCTTCGCGGCGGCGGTGCGCTCGCTGAGCGGGGCGGCGGGGGCGGCGGCCTGGCCGGAGGCGCTGGCGGGGCGGGAGACGGCGGTGCCGGTGCCGCCGGCGGCGGACGAGGTCTGGAGCTCGGCGATGCGGGACTCGAGGGAGGCGATGGTCTGGCGGGCGTTGGCGAGCTCGTCGGGGCTGCCGACCTGGGCGGCGAGGCGGGTTTGCACGAGTTCGCGGCGGAGCTGGTCGAGATCGGCGTTGAGCTTGCGCTCGGCCTCTTCCTTCGAGGCGAGGGTGCGCTTGGCGGTGTCGAGCTCGCGGTTCATCTGGACGTTGCGGGCCTCGGCGGCGGTGAGATTGCGGCGGGCCTCGGCACGATCGGCGTCCACTTCGGCGAGCTGGGCCTGGCGCTGCTCGAGGGTGGATTTGGTCTGGGTGAGATCGGCCTGGAGGGTCTCGGCGCGGTTGTTGGCGCTGCTAAGATCCGCTTGGAGCTGGGTCTTGGTTTCGCCGATTTGCCACCAGAAGTAGCCGGAGGCGGCGGAGCCGAGAAGGGCGAGAATACAGAGAACGAGGGTAAGCGATTTCATCAGGGGAAGTCGGAGACGGTGCGAGGGGGGAGACAGCTTGGAAAGGAGAAAGTGTTACGGGGAAACGCCCTGCCGGAGACAGGGCGGGCCCGGATGGGCACGGGCAGGTTTTTTGCGGTAGCGGGGCGTGGATGCCGCCCGTGCCCGAGACTCACACCGAGAAGGTGCTGGCGAACCAAGGGGTGGCGGCCTGCTTTTTCACCGCGCCGTTGGCGGCGAGGTGCTCGAGGATCTTGTAGGCGAGCTCGGCGTCGCCTCCCGCGGCCTGGGCGGCGGCTTCGGCGGTGAATGCTTTGCCGGGGGCGGACTGGAGCGCGGCGACGAGTTTGCCTTGGAGGGCGATGACGCCGGTGGCGGCTTTCTTGCCGGCCTCGACGCCGGGCTGGTGGTAGGCGTTGATGCCGACGAGGGTGGCGTAGAGGCCGACCGCACGCTCGTAGAGGGCGATCAGCATGCCGAGGCTGCGGGCGTCGAGCTCGTTGACCGTGACGGTGATGGAGTGACGGTCTTTCTCGCTGAGGGCGTCGCGCGTGCCGAGGTAGAAGCCGAGGAGGTAGTCGCCGGTGGTGACGCCGGGCTCCACCTGCATGGCGGAGGCGGGCGAGGGGCGGTCCTTCAGGACCTCGATGAAGGTGGCGAAGAAGTTGTTCACGCCTTCGCGGAGCTGTTGCACGTAGGCGTGCTGGTCGGTGGAGCCCTTGTTGCCGTAAACGGCGATGCCTTGGTTCACGACCTTGCCTTGGAGGTCGAACTCCTTGCCGAGCGACTCCATGACGAGCTGCTGGAGGTAGCGGGAGAAGAGGAGCAGGCGGTCCTTGTAGGGGAGGATGACCATGTCCTTGAGGCCGCGGCCGCTCGTCTCGTAGTGCCACATGAGGGCGAGGAGGGCGGCGGGGTTTTCCTTGGTGGTGGTGGAGCGGGTGACGACGTCCATCGCGGCGGCGCCGGCGAGCATGCCATCGATGTCGAGGCCTTGGAGGGCGGCGGGGAGTAGGCCGACGGCGGAGAGTTCGGAGGTGCGGCCGCCGACCCAGTCCCACATGGGGAAGCGGGCGAGCCAGCCGTCGGCGATGGCGGTCTTTTCGAGTTTCGAGCCCTCGCCGGTGACGGCGACGAAGTGTTTGGCGTAGTCGAGGCCGGCGGCCTTGAAGGCGGCGGCGGCCTCGAGCTGACCGTTGCGGGTCTCGACGGTGCCGCCGGACTTGGAGATGACGACGACGAGGGTCTCGGGGAGTTTGCCGGCGAGCGAGGCGAGGACGTAGTCGATGCCGTCGGGGTCGGTGTTGTCGAAGAAGGAGACGGCCATCTTGTCGGCGCCGGGCTGGCCGAGGGCGTGGTTGACGAGCTGCGGGCCGAGGGCGGAGCCGCCGATGCCGACGACGAGCAGCTGGGTGAACTTTTTGCCGGTGGAGCCGAGGAGCTTGCCGCCGTGGACGTCGGCGACGAAGGCCTTGATCTGGGCGAGGCAGGAGTCGATGGCCTGCGTGAGGTCGGCGGAGGGCGCGAGCTTCGAGGCGCGCAGCCAGTAGTGGCCGACCATGCGGTTTTCGTCGGGGTTGGCGATGGCGCCGGCCTCGAGCTGCTTCATGGCGGCGAAGGCCTGCTGGATGGCGGGCTCCTTCTCGGCGAGGAAGGTATCCGGGAAGGGGATACGGCTGTAGTCGAGGGCGAAGCCGAGCGACGCGTTGTGGTAGCTGTATTGGGTGAAGCGATTCCAGCTCATGGGTATGAGCGGGGAGGTCTAGCGCGACCGGGCGGGGCTAGGCGAGCGCGAGCTGGGGTGGCGGGATGAAAATTATCGCAAACCACCATGAGGCCGGTGTGTGCCGGCCTCAAAGGTCGCGGCCCATGGGGCGCGCGAAGTCCATGTCCTCCCAGCCGCGGCGGCTCCAGAAGTCGGCGCCGGAGTCGTTGTTGTGCGCGACGAGGATCAGGGCGCGGCGCAGGCCCTGCGCCTCGAGCAGGGTGACGGCCCGCTCCACCAGCGCTCGGCCGACGCCGATGTTCTGAAACCTCGGCTCGACCGCCAGGTGGTAGAGGAAGCCGCGCCGACCGTCATGGCCGGCCAGGACCGCGCCGACGAGGGAATCGCCGACAAACGCGGCTTGGCTGATGCCGGGATTGCGCGCGAGGTAGCGGGCCAGCGCCTCGGGCGAGTCGCCCTCGGCGATCTCCACGCCCTCGGCCCGCCGCCAGAGCTCCAGCGCCGCGGGAAGGTCTTGCACTTCGAGCGGATGGATCGTGAACATGGGGCCGGCGGTGCGGGGGGGCGTGGGGCCCGGTGGGGGGGCGGGGTGCGCGCTCAGGCTTGCTCGAGCAGCTTGTAGAGGCGGGCGACCATCTTGCTCGGGTCCTCGAAGAGGCCGGCGGCGATGAGGGCGTTGTCCAGGATCTGCTCGGCGACGAGGGTGGCGCGGTCGGTATCGGAGCCGCGGATACTGTGCAGGCGCTTGATCACGGCGTGGCGGGGGTTGAGCTCGAGGCTGACCTTCACCGGCTCGTCGGGCGCGTCTTTCTTGAGGGCCTTCATCATGCGGCGCATCTGGGGCGTCATCATGCGGTCGGCGCTGATCGCGAGGGCGGGGGAGTCCACGAGGCGGTCGCTGGCCTTCACCTCGGTGACGCGCTCGCCGAGCGTTTCCTTTAGCCAGGTGGCGAGGTCCTTGACCTGCTCGTCCGTGAGGTCGCCCTCGGCCGCGGGGGGCTTGGGAGCCTCGGGCAGCTTGGCGTCGGGGCTGTCGGCGGCGACGAGCTTCTTGCCGTCGAACTCGCGGACGTTGTTCATCACGTATTCGTCCACTGCCTCGGTGCAGAAGAGCACCTCGAGGCCGCGGGCCTTCATGCCTTCGAGGTAGGGGCCGCTTTCGATGGCGGCGCGGCTGGGGCCGACGAGGTAGTAGATCTCGGTCTGACCTTCCTTGAGGCGGGTGACGTAGTCGGCGAGCGAGGTGGTCTTGCCGGCCTCGGTGAAAGTGGATTCGAAGCGGAGCAGCTTCGTGAGCGCGTCCTTGTGGGTCCAATCGAGCGCGGCGCCTTCCTTGAGGAAGATGCCAAACTCCTTGAAGAACTCGTCGTAGCCTTCGGGGCGGGACTTGGCTTCGTCGGCGAGGAACTTGAGGAAGCGCGAAGTGACGGTCTTGCCGATCTTCTCGAGCAGGGCTTTGTCCTGCATCGTCTCGCGGGAGATGTTGAGCGGGAGGTCTTCGCTGTCCACGACGCCCTTGAGGAAGCGGAGCCACTCGGGGAGGAGGTCCTTCGGGCGGGCGTCGATCAGGACTTTGCGGCAGTAAAGGGCGACGGCGGGCTCGGCGCGCTGCATGCCGAACTTTTCCGGGTTCTCCTTCGGGACGAAGAGCAGCGAGGCGATCTGGAGCGGGGCGTCGGCCGAGAAGTGGAGGCGCAGGCGAGGATCGTCGTAGGCGTGGGCCTGGAATTTGTAGAACTCGGTGTATTCCTCGTCCTTGATCTCGGACTTGGAGCGGAGCCAGAGGGCCTGGACCTTGTTGACTTGCTCGCCCTCGAGCTTGATCGGGAAGGAGACGAAGGCGCTGTATTTTTTGAGAATCTCCTCGACGCGCCACTTCTTGGAAAAGTCTTCGGCGTCGTCCTTGAGGTGGAGGACGATCTTGGTGCCGCGGGCGGTGTGCTCGGGCGCGGGAGCGAGGGTGTAGGTGCCGGCGCCTTCGGAGGTCCAGACGTGGGCGGGGGCCTCGGGCTGCCAGGAGCGGGAGAAGACCTCGACCTTCTTGGCGACCATGAAGGCGGCGTAGAAGCCGACGCCGAACTGGCCGATGAGGTTGGAGTTTTTCTGGCCGCCTTCCTGGAGGGCCTTGAGGAAGTTCTTCGAGCCGGAGTGGGCGATGGTGCCGAGGAATTTGACGAGCTCCTCGCCGGTCATGCCGAGGCCGGCGTCCTCGATGACGAGGGTCTTGGCCTTTTCGTCGGGGGTGACGGTGATCTCGAGCGCGCGCTCGGGGTCGTGGGCGGCCTTTTCGGTGAGCTGGAGGTGGCGGAGTTTCTCCGTGGCGTCGGAGGCGTTGGAGACCAGCTCGCGGAGGAAGATTTCCTTCTCGGTGTAGAGCGAGTGGATGACGATATCCAGGAGCTGTTTGATCTCGGCCTGGAACTCGAAGGACTGGGCGGGCGCTTGGTTGGAGGCGGATGTGGTTTCGGTGCTCATGGTTGAGTGGAAAAAGGGGAGCAGGAGATAATGCCTCGCGGGCGCCGTGCAAGCGCGACGGCGGCACCGGCAGGCATCCGGTTTTTCCTGGTCAGGCGGCCCGGGCCGATTCTTTGCGGCACTGGAGCGGCGATTGGCCGTAGCGGCGGCTGAAGGCGCGGCTGAAACTGTAGGGCGAGGCGAAGCCGCACTGCTCGGCGACCTCGGAGACGCGGGCGGGGCTCATGCGCAGGAGCCCGCGCGCCCGCTCGAGCCGCAGCTCGCGCATGTGGCGCCCGAGGCTGATGCCGCAGGAGGCGCGGAAACGGGCGCGGAGGTGGCTCACGCTCATGCCGAGATCGGAGGCGAGCTCGCGAAGGGTCGGCATGAGCGGCCGGCGACGCTGGATGGCGAGGTTTACCCGGGGCTTGAGCGTCACCGCCGCCCCGGCCGCCATCGGCGTGGGCGGCGGGGTGAGATCGGCCAGGAGCAGGGCCAGGCGCAGCTCGGGCAGGCCGGACTCGGGCCGGGCGCGCCAGTCGCGCACCAGCTCGCGAAGCATCGCCAGGCGCTCGGGGCCGAGGTCGAAGGGGCGGTGGCGCAGCGGCTCCAGCACCACGCCCTGGGCATACTCGAAGGTCACGAAGAGCCAGTGGAGCCGGCGCTCGGTCCGGGCGTAGTGGTGATGCTGATACGGTAGCACCACCATGCCGCGACCGGCCTCGAGGAGCGTCTCGCGGTCGTCGGCGCAGACGGTGGCGCGGCCCTTGAGCGCGACGATGAGCACGTGGCGGTGGTGGAGCGCGCGTCCCTGGAGCGGACGGTTAAGCTCCGCGCCCGAGCGACGTTGGAAACAAATGACGTTTTCCGGGAGCGGCGGCGCCGGGCGGCGCTTGCCGTGCAGCGGATGCGCCGGACGGCCGAGGCGAGCACAGGCGGCGGAAAGCCGGGTGATCCCGTCGGTTCTGGCGTCTGTCACTTTTGTTAAAGACATCGTCACCACGGCTATTCAAACGGCGCACGATTGGGAGTATATTCCGCGGCATCCCCTCATGCCCATGAACGCCGCCGAAACCCGCCAGCGGGAGAAAATCCCGACCGAGATCCACGCCTCCGCCGACGCCGCCAGCAAGGTGCTCGCGGCCGAGATCGCCGCGCTCATCCGGGCGCGGGCGGCCGAGGGCCGGCGGGCGGTGCTCGGCCTCGCGACCGGCTCGACTCCCGTCCGCCTCTATCGCGAGTTGATCCGGCTGCACAAGGAGGAGGGCCTCTCCTTCGCGAACGTCGTCACCTTCAACCTCGATGAATACTACGGTCTCGGGCGCGGGCATCCCGAGAGCTACTGGCGCTTCATGCACGAGCAGCTCTTCAACCATGTCGATCTGCCGGCCGCCCACATCCATGTGCCCGACGGCACCGCGCCGCGCGGCGAGGTCTTCGGGTGGTGTCGCGCCTACGAGGAGCAAATCCGGGAGGCGGGCGGGCTGGACTTGCAGATCCTCGGCATCGGCCGCACCGGCCACATCGGCTTCAATGAGCCGGGCTCGGGGCGCGATTCGCGCACGCGGCTCGTCACGCTCGATTCGCTCACGCGGCGCGACGCCGCGCGCGACTTCCTCGGCGAGGCCAACGTGCCGCGGCACGCGATCACGATGGGCGTGGGCACGATCCTGGACGCCCGGAAGATCGTGTTGCTCGCCTGGGGCGAGGCGAAGGCGCGGGTCGTCGCCGAGGCGGTGGAAAACCCGCCGGTGGACTCGCTGCCGGCGAGCTTTCTGCAAGGCCACCCGGACGTGCGTTTCCTGCTCGATCCGGCGGCGGGCTCGGAGCTCACGCGGATCAAGCATCCCTGGCTGGTGGGGCAGGTGGAGTGGACGCCCGCGCTCGGGCGCCGCGCCGTCACCTGGCTCTCGCGCGAGGTGAAGCGCCCGATCCTGAAGCTGCTCGACGAGCACTACGGCGAGCACGGCATGTCCGACCTGCTCACCGAGCAGGGCCCGGCCTACAATTTGAATATCCGCATCTTCAACGAGGTGCAGCACACGATCACCGGCTGGCCGGGCGGCAAACCCAAGGCCGACGACACGCACCGGCCCGAGCGCGCCTCGCCCTTTCCCAAGCGCGTGGTCGTGCTGGCGCCCGAGCCCTCCGACGAGATGCTCGGCATGGGTGGCACCTTGTCGCGCCTGGTCGAGCAGGGGCACGAGGTGACGGTGGTTTACCTGACCTCGGGCAATCTGGCCGTGCCCGACGAGGAGGCGCTGATCGTGACCGACCTGGTGTTGGATTTCGTCAACGGCGCGGCCGGACCCGAGTCCGCGGCGCGCGGCGCGCGGGCCGCCCTCGCGCGCAAGCTCGCCGACCCCTCGGCGAGCGACACGCCGGAGACGCGCCGGCTGAAGGGCCTGCTGCGGCGGGGCGAGGCGCGGGCCGCGCTGCGCCTGGCCGGCGTGGCCGCGAACGCGGAGCGTTTTCTCGACCTGCCGTTCTACGAGAAGGGCCGTTACCGGCAGTTTCGGCCGGGAGAGGCGGATCAGGCGGCTTTGACCGCGCTGCTCGCCGAGCTGCGCCCGCACCAGATCTTCGCGACCGGCGAAGGCCAGGATCCGAGCAGCGTGGGCGCGGTTTGTTTCGAGCTGCTGCGCGCGGCGTTGGAGGCCAACCGCGAGCAGGCGTGGCGCAAGGACTGCCGCGTCTGGCTCTACCGCACGCCCGACAAGGCCTGGGCGCCGCACGAGATCGACATGGCGGTGCCCCTGAGCCCGGCGCAGCTCGCGCGCAAGGTGCAGGCGATCTATCAACACAAGAGCCAGCGCAGCCAGACGCCGGCCGGCGAGGATCTGCACGAGGCCTGGCAACAGGCGGAGGCGGCCGCGCGCGCGATTGCGCAAACCTACGACTCGCTCGGCCTCGCGGAATACGAGGCGATCGAGGCCTTCCGCCGCTGGATGTTTTGAAACGAGACCCCGCCGATGAAGATCGTTCCTCCCCTTGATCCCGGCTTCACGCCGGCCGTGCTCTGGAACCGCGCCTACCGCGCGCTCGTCGAGAGCGACCCCGGCGCGCGGCGCGTGCATCTCGCCCTCGAGCGACCGGATGGCACCGTGTTCCGGCACGCGTTTTCCCTGCTCAGGCAAAACCATCCGGAGGCGCACCGCACGCCGCGCTTCGTCGAGCGCCGGGTGAAGTTTCTCCTCTGGCAACAAGGCGCCTCGCGCGTGTGGCTGGCCGGCGCGCCCGAGGTGGCCGACCACCTGCGGCGGGTTTACGCGCCGGAGGGCGAGCGCGCCTTCGACCACGCCTTCATGGGTGGGAAGGTCTATGGCGAGGTGTTCTCGGTGCGCGAGGCGGCGTCGGCGGATGAGCTGCCGGCGGAGCGCTTCTCCTCCGTGAGCGCCGGGCGGCATCTCGACGGCTGCCGGATCGGCTTCGACCTTGGCGGGAGCGATCGCAAGGCCGCCGCGCTGGTGGACGGGCGCGTGGTCTATTCGGAGGAGATTCCGTGGGATCCCTATTTCCAGGCGGACCCGAGCTATCACCTCGACGGGGTGAACGACTCGCTGCGGCGCGCCGCCGCCCACCTGCCGCGCGTGGACGCGATCGGCGGCAGCGCGGCGGGCGTGTATGTGAACAACGAGGTGCGGGTCGCCTCGCTTTTCCGCGGCGTGCCGCCCGCGGAGTTCGAGAGCCGGGTGCGCCGGATGTTTTTCACTCTCCAACAATCCTGGGGCGGCGTGCCCTTCGAGGTCGCCAACGATGGCGAGGTCACCGCGCTCGCGGCCTCGATGTCGCTCGGGGTCAACTCCGTGCTCGGCATCTCCATGGGCACGAGCATGGCGGCCGGCTACGTGACGCCGGAGGGCCAGATCACGAGCTGGCTCAACGAGCTGGCCTTCGCGCCGATCGAGCAACGCGACTGCGCGCCGCGCGACGAGTGGTCGGGCGACATCGGTTGCGGCGTGCAATACTTCTCGCAGCAAGGCGTGGCCCGGCTGGCCGCGTTGGCAGGCTTCTGCTTCGCCGACCACACCGGATTGCCCGAAAGACTGGTGGCCGTGCAGACCGCGCTCGCCGGCGGCGACGCCCGCGCCCGGGCCGTGTATGAGACCGTCGGCGTGTGCTTCGGGTATGCGCTGGCGCACTACGCGGAGTTCTACGATCTGGCGCACGTGCTCATCCTCGGGCGTGTCACCTCCGGCGAGGGCGGGGAGATCATCCTGGCCCGGGCGCGCGAGGTGCTCGACGCGGAGTTCCCCGAGCTGTCGCGGCGACTCGCGTTGCACATGCCCGACGAAAAGAGCAAACGTCACGGCCAGGCGGTGGCCGCGGCCAGCTTGCCCTCCCTCCGCTCCGCCTCCACCTGACTTTAATCCCGATGCGCTTCTCTCATCCCCAGGCCGACATCTTCGTTCCCGACGCGGGCGATCCCGACGCCGCGCTGGCGCGCGTCACGCACCTCTGCGTGGCCGCGCATCAGGACGACATTGAGATCCTCGCCCACGACGGCATCTGCGAGTGCCTCGACGATCCCGCGGCCAAGGCCTTTGGCGGCGTGGTGGTGACCAACGGCGCGGGTTCGCCGCGCAGCGGCCCCTACGCCCACCTCACCGACGAGGAGATGCAGGCGGTGCGCCGCCAGGAGCAGCGGGAGGCGGCGCGGCTCGGCCGCTACGCGATCCAGCTCCAGCTCGCCCACCCGAGCGCGGACGTGAAGCAGCCCGGGCACGCGGGCGTGGCGGCGGATCTCGCGCGGATCTTCGGCGCCTGCCGCGCGGAGGTGGTTTACCTGCACCAGCCGGCCGACAAACACGACACGCACGTCGCCGTCTTCCTGCGCTGCCTCGAGGCCCTGCGCGCGCTGCCCGCGGAGCGTCGGCCCCGGCGGGTGCTGGGCGCGGAGGTGTGGCGCGATCTCGATTGGATGGTGGACACGGACAAGGTCGCCCTCGACAGCGGCCGTCGTCAGGACCTCGCGGAGCAGTTGCTCAAGGTCTTCGACTCGCAGGTCACCGGTGGCAAGCGCTACGACCTCGCCACGCTGGGGCGACGGCTGGCCAACGCGACCTTCCACACCTCGCACGCGACGGACCGGCTCGCGGGCATCACCTGGGCGATGGATCTCACGCCGCTCGTGCAGGAGCCCACGCGCGACGTCGCCGACTACACGCTCGGCTACATCGATCGTCTCCGCGCCGACGTGGCGGCGCGGATCGCACGGTTTCGGTGAGGCCGGAGCTTTTCCGCGTGCGGAAGCGCCGGTGACAGGATCGGCCTTGGAGAGGCAGCTGCGGTCCCCTCCGGCATGGGGTGGCGCGGCCGGGGGTGGTGCGCTGCCGTGCTTGATCAGTCTGCTGCGGCGAGCGGGGCGTGTTGTCGGCGCCAGGCGGTGACTGTCTCGTGCGCGAGACGGCGGAGGTCGGCGGCGTCTTCGGCGGAGAGGCCGCGCGGGTGGTAGGTGAGCGAGAGGACGCTGTCGTCGAAGAGCGTCTCATACCAGACGCAGGCGGCGAGGTAGCAACCGGCGGTGTTGGCGTGGAAGCCGTCGTAGTCGAAGCGGGGCTCGCCGGTGCGCTGGTCTTTGATCCAACGCCAGCCGGGGGTAAGGCTTCCGGTCTCGGCGGGGTCCTTGCCGGCGGGCGGGTTGTCGTAGTTGAACTTTGGATCGGGGCGGAAGGTCCAGCGTGGTGTCTGGCTGGCGGCGTGGAAGGCCTCGCCGGCCGGGATGATGCGGAGCCCGTAGTTGCTCGCGAGCTGGAGGTAGGCGTCGCGGAGGCGCTCGTGCATGCGCGTGCGATCGAGGCCGGGGACTTTTTGGTAGAGCGGGTGGTCCTCGCGGTAGGCCCAGGTCATGTGCACCACGATCTCGGCGGAGGGCGCGTGGGCGCGGACAAAGTCCACCACGCGGCGGGCGTGGGGTTCATAGGTCTCGGGCTGGTAGCTTTGGTGGCTGACCTGCTGGATGGTGACGACGTCCCACTTCGTCGCCTCGAGCGCCTCCTGGAGGCTGAAGTCGCGGCGCTCGCCGGTGATCGGGTGGCTGCGGTTGTTGTAGGGGCGCGCCTCGGCGGAGCCGGGCCGCTCCTCGGCGGCGCGGATGGCGGCGGCGTGGCGTTCGAGGCCGGCGCCGCCGAGATTGGCGGGGAACCAGACGAGTTTCTTGCCGCCGTTTTCGGCGAGGGCGGGGAGGTAGAGCAGCGCGTTGTTCGCGAAGCTGTTTCCGATGGTGAGCAAAGCGAGGGACTGGCGAGGCTCGCGCGCCGGCTCGGCGGCGCGCGTGGCGGGCGACGCAAACGCGAAGCCGAGCAAGGTTACGCTCGCGACGAGGCGACGCAGGAGGCGGGGATGTGGGCGGATTTGCATGAGGGGAAAGAGGTGCGGGGGTGATGATGGCTCAGCGGGCGGCGACGGCGCGTTGCACGAAGCCGGGGATGAGCAGCAGCGAGGGCGGGTAAACGCCGCCGTGGTCGAAGCCGCCGAGCTCGTAGAACTCGACGTGGCGGTGGCCGAGGTTTTTCAGCGCGGAGGCGAGGAGCTGGTTTTCCTCGACGCGGTTTTTGTATTCGATGCCGCGATCGCCGAGGATGAGGCAGATCGGCGGCAGGTCGGCGGCGGCGTGGTAGAGCGGCGCGTATTGGTCGATGATCGGGCGAAACTCGGGGCCCTGGTCGCCGCGGAGTTTTTTGACGAGGAAGTGGGTCGTGGTCTGCGCGCTGATCGGGACGATGCCGGCGAGGTCACGCGGGGTGAAGCCGTGCGGCGCGAGCCAACGCGCGTCCATGCCGACCATGGCGGCGAGGTAGCCGCCGGCGGAGTGGCCGGTGACGAAGACTTTTCGAGGATCGCCGCCGCGCGCGGCGATGTTGCGAAGCACCCACGCGGTGGCGGCGGCGGCATCCTCGAGGAAGGTGGGAAAAGGTGCGTGCGGCGAGAGCCGGTAGCCTACGGCGGCGACGGCGAGCTGCGGATCGGTGATGGGTGGGAAGCCGCGTTCGCCGCCGGTGAGACCGCCGCCGTGCAACCAGATGACGGTGGCGAAGCCGGGCCGGTCGGCCGGGTAGCGCAGGTCGAGGAGGCACTGGCGGCGTTGATAGTCGTCGGCCTTGGCGGCGATCTCGGCGGGGGCGTCGGCGTAGTAGTAGAGGGCGGTCTCGGTGCGGGTGGTGGCGGGGCCGGTGGGCGTGGGCGCTTGCGTTTGCGCGGCGAGGTCGGGCAGGGGGGCGGCGACGAGGAGGGCCATGGCGGCGAGGACAGTGAGGCGAGGGAGAGGGAGTTTCATCGGCGGCGCGGGGTCAGTTGGCCAGGGTCACGCGGAGGCGCAGAAAGCGTCGTGGGTTTTCGGATACGGGCGCAGGGGCGGCGACGGTGACCTGCGTGCCGGCGGCGCCGGGATTGGTGGCGACGAGGGTCCAGGTGTGCAGATCGGTGCTGGCCTCGACTTGGTAAACGAGGTCGGCGCGGGCGCGAAAAAAGCTGAGGCTCAGGGAAGTGGAATCAGAGAGTGAGGAAACGAGGGAGATCGGAGGGGAGGCGCTCGGGTGGAGGGGATCGGTGGCGAGGGCGTATTCGAGGAGGTTGGGGAGGCCATCGCCGTCGGGATCGGCCAGCGCGGGGGAATCGGCGGCGGAGAGGGCGTGCTCGCTTACCCACACGTCGTAGCCGGAAGCGGCGGGGAGCTGCTCGGTGACGGTGAGGTAGTTGAGGTAGGCATACTCCTGGGCCTGGCCGGCGGCGTTGCGGGGCTCGACGACGAGCAGGAGCGTGTTGTCCGCATCGGGCCGGGCGTCGGCGAAGGTGGCGGTCTGGCTCGTGTTGTTGGCGGCCTGGATGTGCACGGGGGCGTAGTCCTCGAGTGAGAAGCGGGTGAAGCGAGAGCCGACGTTGAGGCGCGAGGCGAAGGCGGTGAGCGTGTAGCGCCCCTGCGGATCGAGGCCGGCGAGGCGCACGGTGGAGCGGGGGTTGGTGCCGCTGCCGATGCGGTAGAGCGAGTCGCGGCGGGCGCTGGCGGGGAGGCCGGGCGCGTCCTCGTTGACGCCGTTGCCGTTGATGCTGGTGAAGGACGCCTCGACCGCGATCGTGGCGGTGGGGTGGAGCTGGCCGTCGGCGCGCAGGATGGGCGCGGGGGAGCCGGCGGCGGCGCTGGTGTGGTTGTGCCAGTGGCGGCCGTCGGGCGCCGGGTTTTCCGTGGCGAACTGCACGTCGCCAAAGTCGATCAACCACTCCCGCGTGGCGGTGCCGGTGGCGAGGGTGAGGGTGGCGACATCGGAGTGGACGACGCCGCCGTCGGAAAAAGTGAGGCGCGCTTGGTAGCGGCCGGTGCGGGTGTTGTCGGCCTGCGGGACGACGAGCGTGGAGGCGTCGGCGCCGGAGATGAGCGAGCCGTTGTGGAACCACGCGACGGCGGGCTCGCCGGCGGCCTCCACGGTGAAGCGGGCGGTGTCGCCGGGGAAGACGATGGTCGAGGCGGGCTGGGCGGTGATGCCCGGCTGGGTGGCGTTGTAGGCGACTTGTTGAAGCGCGGCGGCGCGGGAGGCGGGCAGGCCGAGCTGGGCGGCGGCGCTGCCGGTGCCGGTGGGGAGGGTGCGCGGGTCGTGGCCGAAGAGCTTGTTGAACAAAACGAGCGCGGAGAGGTAGCTGCCGGAGTTGTTGGCGTGCCAGTGGTCGCCACCCCAGAGCGTGAAGCCGCCGGGCGGCACGTTCTTCGAATCGTGCGCTACCCCGACATCGAGTGCGCGCATGAAGGCGTCGCCAACCGGCGCCCACTCATCGAGGCCGAAGTCGCGGGCGGCGGCGGAGTAGGCGGCGCGCAATTCGGACTGCATGGCGTGCAGGGTGGCGTAGGGCGTGGGCGTGAGATCGGGGCGCGCCCAGGTCTCGTAGAGGAAGAGGCGGACCTCGGGGTTATAGGAGCGGAGGTAGTCGCGGAGGTTTTGCACCGCGGTGCGGAAGGCGGGGATGTTGCCGCTGGGATGGGTGCTCAGGGGGCGGGTGCTGTGCTCTTGGAGCACGACGTAATCCCAGGAGCGCCCGAAGAGTTGGCGCCGGTCGCGGTAGTGGGCCTCGAGAGACTGGCCGCCGACGGCGACGATGAAGACGTTCACGTCGGCGCGGCCCGACTCCTCGCTGAATTTCCGGATCAAGCCCGGGATGCCGCCCATGCCGTTGCCGGTCAGGTCGGTGACCTGGCCGGCGTTGTAGCCGGTGGGGTTGTAGGTGAAGCTGTTGCCGACAAACAGCACGTCTAGCGCGAGGGCGCGGGACGCGAGGAGCAGGCTCAGCAGGGCGAGGAGGAGGGTGGGGCGACGCATGGGGAGAGCGGAGCGGAATGGCGCGGGGTGGGCGCGATGGGGCGGTAGGAGCGGGGCGCGCCCCGCGTGGCACAAAAAAGGCCGCCGGCGAAACGCGCGGCGGCCGGAAGGAGACGAGGGAGCTGGCTCGGAAGGATCAGCCCTTACGGCGGCGGCGGCGAGTGGCCGCGACGCCGAGCGCACCGAGGCCGGCGAGCGCGGCGAAGGCGGAGGGCTCGGGAATGGCGGTGATGCTCATGGCGTTGATGTAGTAGAAGCGGCTGGCGTTATCGTTTCCGGCGCCGGCGCGAACCGTGAGGGTGGCGAAACCGTTGGCGTCGGAGAACACGCTCGTGAGGGAAACGCTCTGGGTGTTGTTGCTGGAGTTCACCGAGACGCTTCCGGAGCCAAGACCCTCAACCAAAAACTCGGTGGTGCGATTGTCGGAGACGCTGCCGCGCGCGCTGGCGAAGGTGAACGTGTATTCCTGACCTGGCTGCAGGCCGGAGAAGACGATGGTGCTGAACTGGCCAACGCCTTGCTGGAAGAATGAGTCGCGCCACGCGCTGAAGGGGAACGGATCGCCCTCGGCGCGGGGGTTGGTGAGGTCGCCGGTGCCGTTGTTGCCGCCGAAGCCCCGGGTGATCTGGTAGCTGATGCCGCTGGCGAGGCCGGTGTTGAAATCGATGAGGGAGACCGGGCTGGCCATCACCCCGATGTCTTGGGTGACGTTGTTCCAGTTGCCGCCGGTCCACGTGGTGGCGAGGCTGCCGGTGGGGGCGCTGAAGTCGATATAGACGGCGGTCTGGGCGAGGGCGGTGAGCGGGGCGGCGATGGCGAGCGCGAGCGAGGCCGAGCGAATCGAACGGGAGGTCAGGGAGCTGAGCGTGGTCATGGATGGATGGGGTTAAGACGCCCCGACGTTTCAAAGCGAGGGCAGCAGCGTCAAGGTTAAATGTATTTTTAAGTAACAAATTGACGGCCGAGAATGGCAGGCCGCGAACGACGAGCAGGAAGGGTCTGCGGGGCATCTTTCCCTTGTAAGGGAGCGTCCGGAGCCGATGTTGTGGAGGAAATCGCCGCCATGTCTTCCCCCGCCGAACGCACGAAACTCGACAAATCCGGCCGCTACCAAGCCGCGAAGAGCCTGCTCCGCCACAAGGTGCTGAGCGGCGAAATCGGGGAGGGGGAGCAACTCCGCCCCGAGCTGGAGATCTGCCGCGAGACGAACCTTTCCCGCACGACGGTGCGCAAGGCGATCGGGGACCTCGTCGCGGAGGGGCTGCTGGTGCGGTTTCGCGGGCGTGGCACCTTCGTCAATATTCGCCGTTCGCGCGTGCAGAAAAAGCAGCTCGCGCTCATGGCCTGCCGGCATTCCCACGTCTCCGGCGCGCACGAGCTGCTGGTGCAGGGCGCGCGGCAGGCCGCGGAGGACCTCGGCTATCAGCTCGCGGTGGTCGATTCGCGCAACGAGGAGGAGGCCGCGTTGCGGCAGGCGATGCTGCTCAACGAGCAGAAGGTGGCGGGCACGGTGGTCGTGCCTCCGCAGACCATCTCTTCCGACGCGGTGACGGATCGCGTGGTCCGCGCCCTTGTCCGCGCGGGCCAGAAGGTGGTGATCGCCGACGATCTCAGCGGCGACGACACCGTGCCGAGCGTGAGCAGCCAGAACGAGGAGAGCATGCGGGAGTTGACGGCTCATCTCATCGCGAAGGGGCACCGGCGGATCGCCTTTCTCACGAGCTGGCGGACGGAGGCGGTGCGGGAGCGCGAGAGCGGCTTCCGCCAGGCGATGTCCGAGGCGGGACTGCCGGTGCGGCCGGAGTATTTTCTGGAGGTCGGAGGGCGCGATCCGGCCCGGCAGGGCACGCAGGAGGTGGACGTGTTCATGGCGATGCGGGAGCCGCCGGAGGCCATCGTATGCCTGCATGATCTCATCGCCTTCAACGTGCTGCGGCGCTGCGAGGAGCGGGGCTGGCGGGTTCCGCAGGATGTCGCCGTGACGGGCTTCGACGACCTCCCGGGCGCGTCCACCGCGCATCCGCCGCTCACGACCATGCATCAGCCGCTCAAGGCCATCGGTTCGCGAGCGGTGGAGTTGCTGGTGCGGCAGCTCGCCGGCGAGCCGATCGGAACCGTGCATGAGCGGCTGCCTTGCCGCCTGGTGGTGCGGAAATCTTGCGGCTCGTGACGGGGGCGCGGGGCGCGTCGCCGAGTTTTTGAGTGGAAATTGTTTTAAAAAAGGACAAGTAGGGCGGCTCCGGTTTTCCCGGTCGGTCACGCGATTCCCGCGGCCGGCGCGGCGTCCCCGCGCGATTCCATCCACCCTGTCACGCCCATCCCGATGATTTGTCTCCGCCCGTTCCTGGCGACGCTGTGCGTCGCGTTTTCCTCACTGGTCGCCGCGCCCGGCCCCATCGAACCGCTCGCGATCAGAGGCGCCGACTACTTCACGCAGGCGGGCGAGCCGGTGCGTTTTTGGGGCGTCAACATCGTCGCGGGCTACTACGACAAGGCGAAGGCGGACGCGATTGCCGCCAACCTGGCCGCGCTCGGTGTCAACCTTGTGCGGCCCCACCATAATCTGCGCCCGAGCCGCGATTGGAATCCGGGCATGGTCAGCGGCTCGCTGCTCACCTACGAAAACGACTCCCGCGAGTGGGACCCGGAGGCGCTGGATCGTTTCGACTACCTCAACGCCGCGCTGCGTAGGCGCGGCATCTACCTTGCGTTCTCCCTGCACGGCACCCGGGCCTACCGCGCGGGCGACGTGGATATCTTGAAGACCGACGACGCCGACCGCCGCGGCTGGATGGAGGCGATCAAGGAGATCCACGGCTGGGACTGGCGTCGCGGCTTCGACGTCCGGAAGCTCTTGCCGGTGGTGGACGAGCGCGCCGCGCTCCTGAACGTGGAGTTCACCCGCAAGCTGCTCGAGCATCGCAACCCCTACACCGGCCTCACCTACGCCGAGGATCCGCAGGTGATCAGCATCGAGTTGGTCAACGAGCACTCGCTGGAATACGCGGTGATCTGCAACAACCGCATGCCCGCCCACCTGCAGAAGGCGTTCGAGGCGCGCTGGGCCCACTACGCGCGCGCCGCGGGCATCGAGCCGGGCGACCTCTACGCGCCGACCAACGACGAGCAGCGGATGCTGCGCTCGCGTTTCCTGAACGGGCTCGACGAGACCTTCTTCGAGCGGATGAAGGCCGCGGCGCGCGCCGCCGGCAGCCGCGCGCCGATGACGCTCTCCAACCTCTGGCGAGGCGACGCCTTCGCGGAGATGAACCAGCGCACGGCCGATTTCATCGAGAACCACGCCTACATCGACCCGCTGGTGGTGCGGGGCATCGACGACGGCTTCCGCTCCGCCAATCGCATGGCGCTCGTGGACAAGCCGTATTTCCTCGGCGAGTTCAACCAGGCCGAGGGGGCGGCCAACATCGCCCGGCACGCGCCGCACCGCACCATGCTGCCGGTGGCCGGAGCGGCCTACGGCCTGCACGCGGGATGGAGCGGGATCGTATGGTTCGCCTGGATACACGGCGACGGCGCGATCGGCGACGATGGCTGGGCGCTCGACGAGGGCCGGAAGGCCCGCCTCGGCGACATGGTCTTCGACGGCATGATGCTCGATCACATCCGGACCACGGGGATGATTTTCCGTCGCGGGCTGGTGGCGCCGAGCTCGAAGCCGGTGGTGCTCTGGGCGGAGGGGCCTTTCGGCGCGGCGAATTACCAGGACCTGATGCGCGGAGCGGTGGATCATCGCGCCGGCTGGCAAAGCGTGCATGCGTTTCGTCGCGCCTACGGCCCGGTGCCCGAGGACCAAGGCTACGCGCCTTGGATGCGCGAGCCGGCGAAGTCGCCGTTGGTGTCGGACACGGGCGAGATCGTGCGCGACGTGGAGCGTCGTCAGCTCACGGTGGCGACCGGGCAGGCGGAGGCTTTCAGCGGTTTCCCGGACGCGGACGCGCCGGCGAAGCTGCGCCACCTCGAACTGCGGGCGAAGCCCGGGGTGTTTGCGACCGTCGTGGCGGTGAGCGAGGACGGGCAGGCCTTGTCGCAGACGCGACGCGTGGTCATCAGCCGGAGCGCGGTCGCGGAAGATGGCGGCGAGGTGGCGGATGAACTGGCGCTTCGTCTCGCCGGCATGCGGTCCTCCGCGGACGGCGGAGAGGGGTGGAGCTTTGTCGTCACTCGTCCGCGCGCCGCGGCCGGCAAACGCCTGCCGGTGCAGGTGGACGCCCACGGCGCGGTGCGCCTGCCTCTTGCCGGTTGGCATGAGGGTGAACTCGTGCTCGGCGGAAAGTAGCCGTGAAAAAAGCCGCCTCTCGCGAGGCGGCTTTTTTATCCGGCAAGACTGGATCGCTGGCGGTCCCGGCGGTGCTGACCTGCCTTTAGGAGGTGTGGTCGATCAACTGCTTCACCGGCACGAGCGCGAGGTCCACTTGTCCGCGCACGAGGGTGGTGTAGCAGATGTAGCGATCGCCGAGCGCGAACTGGGGGTGCGGGTGCACGTGGTAGCCGCGAAGGGACTCGGACACGTAAGGCATGTCCGATACGATTTCGACCGTCTTTCCCGTGCGCCGGTTGTGAAAGATCACGCGACCGGGCGCGACGGAGGGGCCGGGGATGCAGTCCGCCACGACGTAGTCTTCGGTGAGCCCGGTGTGGGCGTGCGAGACGGTGTCGGAGGCCCAGAGCGTCTCCGGCTGGGCGGCGGGATCGAAGGGGTCGATGCGCATGGCGCCGCGGCCGTAGTGGATGTAGCAGACGTGGAGGCCGCTCGCGGCCCACCACTCGTGGCCGTGCTTGGCGGCGCCGGCGGCCGCGGCGTCGGGAAAGATCGGCCTGGCCCGCTCGCCGCGCCGCAGCAGCCACATGCGGTTTTCGTAGTTCGGGCACTCCCCGGTGACGGGATCGATCCAGGAGTCTTGGTTGACGAGGATGAGATCGCGGTCCGTGGGGCTGAATTGGGCGTGGTTGTAGCAGCGGTCGAATTCCTGCCACAGGACGGGCGGCGAGCCGTCGAGCGGCAGGTGGCCGACAAACCACTGGCGGCCGATCTCCGCGTCGAAGGCGAAGGCGCGGCGGTCGGCGGAGAAGGTGAGGTGGGTGGCGACGCGCCAGGGGCGACGGTTGCGGACGAGTTCCGCGGGCAGGCGGTTGATCGGCTGGGGGGCGTCGGTCGAGGCGGTGCCGGGGCCGCGTCGCCAGAGTCGCGAGCCGATGCACCAGTAGATGTGGCCGTTCTCCGGATCCACTGCGGGCGAGGCGTCGAGAAACTGGGTGTCAGGAAAGTGGCGCAGCGTCTGTTCTTCAAAATCGACGACGGCCAGTTGGCGGCCTTGATTGCCGCTGCCGGAGGGCGGGAAGGCGCAGTAGAGCCAGAGGTAGCGCCCGTCGGCGCTGAAGCTCGGATTGGTGTAATAGAACGACTGCTGGAGCGGGGCGATGCGACGATCGAGAAGGAAGCTCTCGACGCCGCTGCGGGGATCGCGCCAACGGGAGAACAGCAGCGAAGACTCGACGAGATCGGTGGCTGGCATGGGACAGGGCTAAAAGCGAAAAGGGGGACCGGCAAGCGGTCCCCCGTTATGACAGCTGGCAGGTGGAACTATTCACCGAACCAGAAAGTAGCTGCAGGCGTTCCGGGCGGAGCAGAAGTAGGCGCGAGCAATGCCATATCGGACACGACCTCGACATGCCCGTCGAGGAACGCGACATGGGCGGCACCCTTGTGAGGGCGGATGGGTGGACGGCCGAGGCCGAGCGTTTCAGTGAACCAGGTGGGACTGTTGTCGTTGTCGTTACCTTCCGAGAACAGGGCGGTGCGGCTCGGATTTCGGAAGCTCTCTATGCGTTTGATCCGGACGATAGTGCCGGGTGCGGCGCTGGTGCGGTTAAGGTCGCGGTTGATCCCGTAGGTGCGCGGAAAGGCGAGGGCCTCGACGGCCGGCTTAAGCCTGAGGCTCTCTTGGCACGAGAAGACTTGGCCGATATTCCGGCCAGCGGCGGTGCCCATTCGATCAGCGGCTGTCTGGAACCAGCCGCTACCAGGTTCAGTGACGTGGATGACGCCTCGATTGTCATTCGTCTCCAGAAGGTAGGCCTGGGCCAGTTGTCGCAGGTTTGAACGACACTGCGCGGCGCGAGCCGAGGTGCGCACGGCGCCGACGGTGGGGATGATGATCGCGGCGAGGATGCCGATGATCGCGATCACGGTGAGCAGCTCGATCAGCGTGAAGCCGCGCGGGCGGACGACGGTGATCTGGCCAGGACAGGCGAGGTGGGAGGTCTTCATTGGGGCGGGGTGCGATGGCGGACTGGGGAAAGGAAAAGCCGACTCCATGCGGGCGACGCGGCAAATGTATTCAAAAGAAACAAACAGAGGTCAAGCATGGTTTTTTGACGGACGTGGGATGACGCTGGGGACTGAGTGAATCTACCGAGCACGGGCCGATCAGAATTTAGCTCGTCAAATGTTTGAAAAACATACAATCAGGGATAGGCCGCGCGCCTTCGCCGCACGATGATCTCCGACGCCAGTTTCAAGAGCCTCGATGAAACGAGCCGCTATCAGGCGGCCCGTCAGTTGCTCCGCATGAAGGTGCTGAGCGGCGAGCTCGGGCACGGGGACCAGTTGCAGCCGGAGCTGGATCTCTGCCGCGACACGAACCTGTCGCGCACCACGGTGCGCAAGGCGATAGCCGATCTCGTGGCCGAGGGGCTTCTGGTGCGCTATCGTGGTCGTGGCACTTTCGTGAGTATCCGCCGCTCCAGCGTGCAAAAGAAGCAGCTCGCGCTCGTGGTGTGCCGCCACGCGCATGTGGCCGGCGCGCACGATCTGTTGGTGCGTGGGGCGCGGCAGGCGGCGGACCGGCTGGGCTACCAGCTCATCGTGGCGGACTCCCGAAACGAGGAGGACGCGGCCCTGCGCCACGCGATCAACCTGAACGAGCGCAAGGTGGCCGGGACCATCGTGGTGCCGCCGCAGACGGAGTCTCCGCACTCGACGATCGAGCGGGTGCTCCGCGCGCTCACGCGCGCCGGCCAGCGCATCGTGGTGGCCGACGACCTCAGCATGGACGACAAGGTGCCGAGCGTGAGCAGCCAGAACGAGGAGAGCATGCTCACGATCACGCGTCACCTCGTGGCGCGCGGGCACCGGCGGATCGCCTTTCTCACGAGCGGTCGCACCGAGGCTGTGCGGGAGCGTGAGAACGGCTTTCGCCGCGCGATGCAGGAGGCCGGGCTGGCGGTGCCGCCGGAGTGTTTTCTCGAGGTGGGCAGCCGTGACCCGGCGCGGCAGGGGTTGCAGGAGGTGGATGTCTTCATGGCGATGCGCGAGCCGCCCCAGGCGGTGGTCTGCCTGCATGATCTGATCGCGCTGAACTTCATGCGCCGCGCGGAGGAGCGGGGGTGGCGGGTGCCGCACGACGTGGCGGTGACCGGCTTCGACGACCTTCCCGAGGCCTCGCGGGCCCACCCGCCGCTTACGACCATGCACCAGCCGCTCAAGTCGATCGGCGCCCGCGCCGTGGAATTGCTCGTTCGCCAGCTGCGCGGGGAGCCGCTCGAGACCCCGCATGAACGTCTCCCTTGCCGACTGATGGTTCGGCGCTCCTGCGGCGCGGAGCCTTCGCCTCTCCTTTCCCTGTCACACCCATGAAACCCACCAGACTCCACCTCATCGTCCTCGCTCTCGTCGGCCTCTTCGGAGGCGCGTTCTCCTTCGCCCAGCCGGCGCCGGCCGGCCCTTCCGGAAACATCGCGATGCTCGACCGCCGGGTGCCGGAACCGGAAAAGCCCTGGCTGCACCAGCTCTGGCAGGCGGACATCGATCTCGATCCCGCTCAGCGCTACGTGCTGTCGTTTTGGGTGAAGTCCTCGGCGCCGACGCGCCTGAGCGTGTCCACCAAGCACAGCGTCTCGCCGTGGGACTACTTCGGCGTGCGGGAAAACATCGCCATCACGCCCGAGTGGAAGTGGGTCGAGCTGCCCTTTCGCGCCACGCGCGCCATCCCGAAACACTCGCGCCTGAGTTTCGCCTTCGGCAACGGCGACGCGGTGAAGATCATGGTCGCCAACGTGGTGCTCCACCAGGAGGGCTCCGACAAGTCGAAGAACCTGCTCTACGACGCGCGCTTCGAAACCGGCCTCGGCGAGTGGAAGGTCTCCAATCGCAAGCCCGGCGTCTTCGACGTGGTGATCGTGCCCTGGCCGTGGGACCTGCCCACGGAGTGAGAAGCTCGGGCAGAGCAGGCCCCCGCCGCACGAACGGCGGGGGCTTTGTATTTGGAGAAGACAAAAGGTTGGCCGGCGGTTTGGCCCGGATGCCGCGCCCGACCGGCACCTTCTGGAAAAAGGTGGAGCGCGTCGGTGAAATTCCCTTGGAAGCCAACCCGGCGCCCAATAATGTATCGAAAAGATACAATGCGGAGGGCCGTTCCCGCCGCTTTTCCGTCCTCGCATGCTCTCCTCCCCGCTCACCCTAGCCAAACTGCGCCGCGTCGAAGCGGCGTATCGAGATCTCATTCACCGACCGTTGGCGGTGCTGCCCGTCGAGGCTTTCGAGACGGACGCGCATCTGGCGGGCCTGCCCTGCCAGGAGCATCCGTGGGCGGCCCGTGAGCTTGGCTGGCGTTGGGGACGCTCGGGCGGCAGCGCGTGGTTTCGCGCCCGGTGGGTGGCGGAGCGGGATCACGCCGAGCCGCTGTATGTGATGGCGGATACGGGCGGCTGCGAGGCGCTGTGCTTCGTGAACGGCAAGGCCTGCGGCATCTTCAACCACGCCGACTACAAGTGGCAGCGCGGCGATCATCGGGCGCTGCTGCTCGCGCCCGCGGCGCACAAAGGCGAGGTGTTCACCATCCTGGTCGAGGCTTACGCCGGCCACGAGATCGTCGGCGTGCACCCGAGCGACACGCCGGAGACGCAGGACGCCTACCGGCCGCCTTTCGTGCGCACGTTTCGCGGCATCTCCGTGGCTCGACGCGACGAGGAAGTGAAGGACCTCGTGGTGGACCTGCACACGGCGCGGACCTTGGCCGAGGCCTTGTGTGACCGCAGCTTTCGTCGCGGCAGACTGCTGGCGGTTTTCGACCAGGTGTATGCCGCGCTGTGGGAGGAGCCGCGCGAGGTGGCGGAGGACGTGTGGCGCGAGGGCGTGCGGCGCGCCTCGGCGCTTCTGCGGGTCGAGTTGGCGAAGCGCAACGGCGACGACGCCCCGCGCGCCGGCCTGATCGGGCACTCGCACATGGATACCGCCTGGCTCTGGACGGTGGACGAGGCGAAGCGCAAGTGCGCGCGCACCTACTCCAACGCCCTGCGCCTGATGGACCAGTATCCCGAGTATCTCTTCGTGCAGAGCTCGGCCATCCACGCCGAGTTCATGCGCGAGCGTTACCCGGACATTTTCGAGGGCATCCGGCGCCGCGTGGCCGAGGGCCGCTGGGAGCCCAATGGCGGGGCTTGGGTGGAGCCCGACGTGAACCTCGCCGGCGGCGAGGCCTTGATCCGCCAGTTCCTCGTCGGGCGCCGGTTCACCCGGAAGCATTTCAACTACACCGGCGACACCTTCTGGCTGCCGGACACCTTCGGCTACTCGGCCGCGCTGCCGCAGATCCTCGCGGGCTGCGGTATCCGTTATTTCCTTACGACCAAGCTCACCTGGAACGAGACCAACAGCTTTCCCTACGACACCTTCTGGTGGGAGGGCATCGACGGGACTCGGGTCTTCACCCACTTCAACGACATCCACTGCGCGCCGGATCCCGGCACGCTGATCAACAAGCTCGCCGGCACCGGCCCGAAGGATTTTCGCAAGACGGAGAACCACGTGCGCCACCCCGACGTTAACCAATCCCGGCTGATCTCCTTCGGTCGCGGCGACGGCGGCGGCGGGCCGGATTTCGAGATGCTGGAGATGGCGCGTCGCGTCGGCGATCTCGAGGGCTGCCCGCGCGGCACCTACATGACGGTGTCGGCCTTCATGGCGCAGTTGGAGGCCGAGGCGCGGCGCGCGCCGCTTTACGCCGGAGAACTCTACGTCGAGGGCCACCGCGGCACCCTGACCGGTCAGGCGGCGATCAAGCGCCTGAATCGCCGCGCGGAGTTCGCCCTGCGCACGCTCGACTACGTCGCGGCGCGGGCGCGGCTGGCGGGCCTCGAGGCGGACGCGACACGGATCGACGCGCTCTGGCGCCTGCTGTTGTTGAACCACTTTCACGACATCCTTCCCGGCACCTCGATCCCCGAGGTGCACGATCGCGCGATTGGCGAACTTGACCAACTGGTCGCCGACGCCCGCGCTTACGCGTTGGAACTGCTCGCGGCGCTGTCCACCGGCGGCGGTTCGGATAATCGTATCAGTATTCACAATACGCTTGGTTGGACGCGCGACGCCGGCTGGATCGACGCCGCGCTGCCCGCGCCCGCCGGTGTGGCCTCGCAGGAGATCGAAACGCCCTGGGGCGAGCGTCGCCGCGCGCTCGCCGGGCTGGCCCTGCCGCCGCTCGGCGCGACCACCTTTACTGCCGGCGAGCCCGCCTCCGGCGAATCGCCGTTTGCCTACGAGGGCGACATGCTGCGCACGCCGCACGCGGTGCTGCGCTTCGACGAGGCCGGCCGTATTGTCTCGTGGCTTGACCTGGCCTCGGGCCGCGAATTGCGCGACGCGCGCGGCGGTCCGCTCAACAGCCTCGTTTTCGGCGAGGACATCCCCGCGCAGTGGGACAACTGGGACATCGACCCCGACCTCGAGCTGAAGCTCGCGCCGCTCACCTCGCCCGCCGGGTTCAGCGTTGTGGCCGACGGGCCGTTGCAGCTCCGCCTGCGCCGCGTGCTCAAGCTCGGCCGCCGCTCCGTGCTCACGCAGGACATCGTGGTCCATGCGCACACCGCGCGCGTTGATTTCGAGACCGTCGTCGATTGGGAAGAACCGCACCGCTACCTCGGTGTCGAGTTCCCGCTCGCCGTGCACACGCCGGCGGCGCGACACGAGATTCAGTTCGGCCACCTGCAACGCGGCACCCACCGCAACTTCGCCGAGGACCGCGCGCGCTTCGAGGTCAGCCAACACAAGTGGACCGATCTCTCCGAGGCGGACTTTGGCGTGTCGCTGCTCAACGACTCCAAATACGGCCTCTCCGTGCTCGGCAGCCGCGTGCGGCTCTCGTTGCTCAAGGGCGGCGGCCACCCCGATCCGCGCGGCGACAAGGGCGTGCACACCTTCACCTACGCGCTGCTCCCGCACGCCGGCGGGTTCTGTGTGGAGTCCGTGGTGCGTCCCGCCTACGAGCTCAACACCCCGCTGCTCGCTCACCGCGGCGGCACGCGCGCCTCGGCTTCGCTGATCGAGGAACCCGCGCCGGGCATCGTCGTCGAAACGGTCAAACCGGCCGAGTCCGGCGAGGGCGTGATCGTGCGTCTTTACGACGCCGCCGGCTCGGCCTCGCGCATGGCGATCACTCCGGTGGCCCCGCTGACGCTCGCGGGCGACTGCAACCTGCTCGAGGACCCGTGCGAGGCGAAGGAATGGCACCGGCCCTTCGCGCTGCGCACTGTTCGCCTCGCCTGAGAAACGCTTTCCCGGTCTCGTTTCGGCGCGGCCGGTTTTATCCAACCCTAAAACAGAAAAACCCCATGATTGATTCCCTGCGACCCCTGGTCGCGAGGGCACTGCCGTGCCCATTCGCGACGACCTCCGGCATCCGCCGCTACGCGACTGCCGCCGCCCTGTGGCTGTCATTGACCCCCGCGCTGCCCGCGGCCGAGACCGTGTTCATCGACTTCGGCGGCGGCGGCTCCGCGCAGACCGCCACGGCCGGCTGGAACAACCTCACCGCCGTCAACCCCGGCTCGGCCATCGCGCTGACCGACTACCAGACGCAGTCCGCCAGCGGCCTGTCGCTGGAGTTCACCACCAACTTCTTCGCGACCAACGGCGGCGGCGTCACCTCGGCCATCGGCGAGTTTCCGTCCACCGCCGCGCAGGACTCGTTCTATCACTCCGGCTCGGCGACGCCGACGCTGGTGCTCTCCGGATTCGATCCGACGCGCACCTACGACTTCGATTTCATGGCCTCGCGCGACGGAGTGGGGGATGCGCGCGTCGCCCGCTACACGCTCACCGGCGCGGCCACGCAATGGACCACGCTCGACGCGTCGAACAACGCCTCGCAGGTCGCCTCGCTGACCGGCCTCACGCCGGCGGCCAACGGCACGTTCACGCTCGTCGTCGCGGCCGATCCGACCAACACCAACTCCAGCCAGTATTTCTACCTCGGCGGCCTCAAGATCACCGGCCACGACGCCACCCTTCCGGCGGGCATCCTCTACTATCAGGGCTTTGACTACGGCGACACCGCCGGCGACCTCACGGCCGTGTCCGGCTCCGACTGGACGCTCACCGGGACCGCCGTGCCGTTGTATTCGCCGCGTGGATTCATCCACCCGGCGGTCGGCGGCACCGGCGGCTCGCTCTACACCAGCGACGCCTACGGCGGTGGCGGCACACGCCGGGTCGAGCAGTCGCTCAACGTCGACCTCACCAGTCTCACCGAGGTCTGGGTCAGCACGCTGATCGCCATGGTCAACCGCCCGCAGGCTTCGGCCTCCGCGGACGTGACGATCTCCATTTTGCAGAACGATTGGCAGGCCGCGATCAACCACACCGTGGGCAAGGTCTGGAACGACACCACCGGCATCCGCTACGGCTCCACCTACCTCACCGGCGCCGAGTTCACCGCCGACATTGAGCGCCCGCTGCACATCGTCTATCGCGTCGCCGAGGGCTCGGCGACCGAGTTCTGGGTCAACCCGACCGGCACGCCGACGCCCGGCACCGGGCAGTCGATCGGCAACGTCGTCAACAACCTCACCACGCTCACCCGCTGCCGCATCAACCAGGCCTCGATGGGACTGCACGTCGACGAGATCGTCGTCGCCGAAAACTACGCCGCCATCGCCGCGCTCCTCGCCAAGCCCGCCGCGCCGTCGGGCTCGCTGCTGGTCGACTTCGGTTCCGGCACCTATCCGACGACAACCTCCGGCTGGAACAACATCACCGGCTCCGGCGACACGACCACCGTGCACGATCTCGTGGACAGCGGCGACGGCCTCGACAGCGGGGTCAACCTCCGCCTGCTCGCACCCTTCACCGGCGCCAACACCAGCGGCGTCAACACCGCCATCGGCGCCTTCTCCGCCGACGCCGTGCGCGATTCGTTCTATTCGTCGGGCACGGCCACGCCGTCGTTCGAGCTCACCGGCCTCGACCCCTTGATCAGCTACGCCTTCACCTTTACCGCCTCGCGCGACGGCGTGGGCGACGCCCGCGTGACCCGTTACCAGGTCGCCGGCGCCACCACCGCGGCCACCTCGCTGGATACGTCCAACAACGGCTCCGCCACCGCGACGGTTCCCTCGGTCGCGCCCGACGCCACAGGCCGCGTGGTCATCACCGTGTCGAAGGACGCGGCCAATACCAACGGCTCCGGTTACTTCTACCTCGGCGCGCTCCGGGTCGAGCCGGCCTCGATCACCACGCTCGTTCCGCTGACCATCTCGGGCGACCAATACCGCGACCCCGATGGTCAGCCCGTGCGCCTGTGGGGCGTCAACGCGGTCGCCTTCTTCCCCAACCGCGAGATGGCCGACGGCTACGCCGATAAACTCGCCGCGATGGGCGTCAACTGCGTGCGCTGGCATCACCTCCAGCGCCCCAGCCTCGACTGGAACAGCAAGTCGCGCATCACCGCGCTGTCCACCTACGCGACCGACAGCCGCACGCCCGACGCGCTCGCCTGGGACCGCTTCGACTACCTCAACGCCCGCCTGCGCGCCAAGGGCATCTACATCATGCTCAGCGCCGAGTTCAGCCGACAGTATCACCCCGGCGACGTCGCGATTATGCCGGTCAACTCCACCGACGACGCCGCGTGGTCCGCCGCCATGACCTCGCTCAACTCTTCCGCGCCCTACGGTCCAGTCGAGCCCTGGCGGTTCGCCATCGACAAGCGCAAGATGCTGCACGTCTTCGACGAACGCGTCGCCCGCCTCAGCGAGGAGTTCACGACCGAGCTGCTCGACCACGTGAACCCCTACACCGGCCTGAGCTACGGCGACGACCCGCAGGTGATCGCGCTGGAGTTGCTCAACGAGTTCTCCTCCGAATACGTCATCGCCTCCGGCAACCGCTACGAGAAGACCATCGGCGGCGTCAACGAACTCGGCTACTGGAACGACGAGCTTCTTCAACAGTGGTCCGACTACGCCACGGCCCACTCGGTGACGCCCGGCGATTTCTATGCGCCATCGACCACCGCGCAGCGTCAGGCCCGCTCCGACTTCCTCGACGGACTCGACCGCGCCTATGCCCAGCGTATGAAGACTCTGGTGACAAACCTCGGCTACTCCAAACCGGTCGTGTTCTCCAACCTTTGGCGCGGCGAGCGTCCATTAAAGACCAACGCCGACGAGAACACCCACATCGAGGACCACACCTACAGCGATCCCTTCATCGTCGACGGTCCCGACGACTGGGTGCGTCGCGTCGGCCGCTCGGTGATCGCCGGCAAGCCGTTCTTCATCGGCGAGATCAACCAACGCGAGGGCTCCGAGCACTGGTCGACCGACGATCCCCGCCGCACGATGTTGCCGGCCACGATCGCCACCTACGCCGCGCATCATGGCTGGTCCGGCTTTGCGTGGTTCGCCATGAATCATGGCGACGACAACGTCGACTTCACCGGCCGCGGCGCGACGCTCTCGCGCGATCGCAGCCTCGGCAGCCTGATCAACGACCAGATGCAGCTCGACCACATGGCGACCGCCTCGCGCATCTTCCGCCGCGGGCTCTTCGCGCGGTCGACCGCGGAGAAGACCGTCTGGATCGACGACCCGATCTGGCAATGGACCTACAACGGCTTGGTCGCGCAGAAGTATAACTTCGCCGCCGGCTGGCAGGGCGTGAACGAGTTCCGCAAGGCCTTTGGCGCGAAGCCGCCCGGCCAGGACACCGCGACCTACATGGTCGGTTCGCCAACGGGCAATCCGCTCGTCTCCGACACCGGCGAGATCCGCAAGGACACCGTGCGCAAGCAGCTCACCGGCGCCGCCCCGCAGGCCGAGGTGTTCAGCGGCAACCTCGACGTCTCCGCGCCGGCGGGCCTGTCGCACCTGCAGATCAACGCGACCTCCGGCTTCGCCACCGTGCTGCTCGTGACTGACGACGCGGCGGACCTAGACGACAGCCGTCATGTGCTCGTGAGTCGCACGCACATCACGACCGGCGGCGCCGATGTGGCGGGACCGGGGCTGACGCTCAACGGTCTGCGCGCCCCGACGGGTGGCGAGGTCTGGCGCTTCACCGCGGACGGCGCGACGCAGACGCTCACGATGACCGGCGGCGCGCTCGCGCTGCCGACGACCGGCAGCTGGCGTCAGGCCGAGCTGCGACTGGTGACGCCGTGAGCTGATCAGTAGCACGACTGAATTACGGTGAAACGACCGCGGCCCTCCCAACATGGGAGGGCCGCTTTTTTGTGATCGAGACAGTAGCGCCGGCTTCCAGCCGGCCGTCGTGATCGATGGCAGGCAGGATGCCTGCGCTACGTTATGCGTCGCCCGCATGCGGGCGCAAAAAAGGCCGGAGACGCGAACGTCTCCGGCCTGTAGGGAAGATTCAGCGGGTCTTCAGCGCTTGCGGCGCAGGACGCACATGCCGAGGGCACCGAGGCCGAGCAGCGCGGCGGCGGCACTGGGCTCGGGGACCGCCACGGCCTCAATCTTGAGGGCGTTTAGGTGATAGTAGCCGTTGCTGTTGGTATTTGCCAAGGCCTTGGAGACATCCAACACAAACGTTCCGCTCACGCTCGGGCTTACCGACAAGATCGATACGGTAGTCAAATTGTTGCCGGCTGCATCTTGGGTAACTTGATTCGTTGCACTGCCGGTTAGAGAAAACAACGTGGAGCGATTATTACTTGAGCCGGCTGCACTGTTGCTGGAGGCAAGAAAAGTGAAGGTGTATTGTTTCGAGGGATCGAAGCCTGTGAACGTAATCTGAGCGTTGCGGTCAGGTGCGTTTCCATCGCTGCCATAGAAGTAGTCGCGCACTGCTGTTGCGGAGAAATCTTCCGTTGCTGCATTTGGCGCGCTGGAGCCTGTCGCTTGGAATGCGTCTGTGATTTGATAGCTCAATCCACTGGCGAGGTTGGTGTCATAATCCAATAGTGAGGCTGAACTGCCCATTGCACTGACCGAAGTGACGTTATTCCAGCTCTTGCCTGATTCAGTGGTGGTGTTGCCGGAGGTTCCGAAGTCCATGAAAATGACCTGAGCCGACGCGGCCAGCGGGGAGAGCGCCGCGAAGGCAAGGAGCGGACGCAGGGCCCGGACGATTGGGGAGGATGAGGTGCGCATGTTGCTGTGGTGGGGTTGAGGTTACTCGAGAATGACGCTGACGGAATCGATCCACGGGCCGGGGAGGTCGTCCTTGGTGGTCTTTTTGAGGATGATGCCGCTCGACTCCTTGGCGAGGGCGACGGGGATGTTGATGTCGACAAAGCTGTTGGCGGGCGCGTCGGCGGGAATGGAGACCTTGCCGTAGGGCTCGTTGGGGCCGCCGGAGACATACACCGCGTAGCCGGCGACCGGCTCGCCCGTATTGTAAACGCGAATACGCACGGTGGCGGCGCCGGGAGGCGTGCGCTGGCCCTTCCAGTAGGTGACGTAGCCCCACTGGTTCATGGAGCCCTGGACGCGGGCGACCTTGGCGTTGTCGACGACCTTGGTCTCCATCAGGCCGGACTCGACGGCGCCGGAGCCGTCACCCTTGTGAGCGGCGGTTCCCTTGAGGGTTTGGTGCACGGTCTCGGCCGAGACGGGCAGGCACAGGGCGAACAGAAGGGCGGAAGCTAACAGGGTTTTTTTCATGGGAAACGGATTCTCGGGGTGAGTGGGATGTCTAAATGTATTCAAAAAATACAAAACGAATCAAGCCGGAATTGGCAAGGTGGTCCAAGTGGTTGTTTATTGGGGGACTACGACGAGTCGCATGAAGCGCCGCGGTTGTTCCTCCAAGGGGGTATTGTCGCGGACGGTGTAGCGGTCGGCGGTCTGGCCGAGGGTGGTCGTGTGCGTCGGGCCGGAGTCCCAGTGGGCGAGGTCGCCGGAGACTTCGGCGACGACGACGGGGGCGTCCGCGTCGGGGTTGAGCGAAGTGTCGAGCGTGAGGTAGGTGTGGTCGTCGGTCCGGGTGAGCGTGGCGGCGGGTGCGGGGGAGGGTTGCCGGGGGTCTTGGTTGAAGGCGAACTCCTGGAGGTTGGTGAGGCCGTCGTGGTCGGGGTCGAGCTCCGGTGCGGCTTGGTCGGCGGGCAGGCGTTGGCGGCTGGTCCACACGGCGTAGGACGTGGCGGTGGGGATGGACTCGGTGAGCACGAGGTAGCTGAGGTAGCCGAAGTCCTGGGTGACGTCGTCGGCGTCGAGCGCGCTGACCTCG